>NZ_JBCAUP010000010.1:0-277500 GCF_038433355.1 Brucella cytisi | reverse complement strand
AGCGAACCTGGGGAACTGAAACATCTAAGTACCCAGAGGAAAGGACATCAAACGAGACTCCGCTAGTAGTGGCGAGCGAACGCGGACCAGGCCAGTGGCAATAGGGAATAAAGTGGAAGAACCTGGAAAGGTTTGCCGAAGTGGGTGATAGCCCCGTACACGTAGAACACCTGTTGTCCTTGAGTAGGGCGGGACACGTGAAATCCTGTCTGAACATGGGTCGACCACGATCCAAGCCTAAGTACTCGTGCATGACCGATAGCGAACCAGTACCGTGAGGGAAAGGTGAAAAGCACCCCGACGAGGGGAGTGAAACAGTACCTGAAACCGGATGCCTACAAACAGTTGGAGCCCAAGGTTCGTCCTGGGTGACAGCGTACCTTTTGTATAATGGGTCAGCGACTTAGTGTATCGAGCAAGCTTAAGCCGGTAGGTGTAGGCGCAGCGAAAGCGAGTCTGAACAGGGCGTTCAGTTCGATGCATTAGACCCGAAACCAAGTGATCTAGCCATGAGCAGGTTGAAGGTACGGTAACACGTACTGGAGGACCGAACCCATATCTGTTGCAATAGATCGGGATGACTTGTGGCTAGGGGTGAAAGGCCAATCAAACTTGGAGATAGCTGGTTCTCCGCGAAATCTATTTAGGTAGAGCGTCCAGCGAATACCCCCGGGGGTAGAGCACTGAATGGGCTATGGGGACTCACCGTCTTACTGATCCTAATCAAACTCCGAATACCGGGGAGTACTACTGGGCAGACACACGGCGGGTGCTAACGTCCGTCGTGGAGAGGGCAACAACCCTGACCACCATCTAAGGTCCCTAAGTTATGGCTAAGTGGGAAAGGATGTGAGGATCCCAAAACAACCAGGATGTTGGCTTAGAAGCAGCCATCATTTAAAGAAAGCGTAACAGCTCACTGGTCTAAATAAGGGTCTTTGCGCCGAAAATGTACCGGGGCTCAAGCCATACACCGAAGCTGTGGATGCACATTTGTGCGTGGTAGCGGAGCGTTCCGTAAGCCTGTGAAGGGACAGTCGTGAGACATCCTGGAGGTATCGGAAGTGAGAATGCTGACATGAGTAACGATAAAGGGAGTGAGAGACTCCCTCGCCGAAAGTCCAAGGGTTCCTGCTTAAAGTTAATCTGAGCAGGGTTAGCCGGCCCCTAAGGCGAGGCCGAAAGGCGTAGTCGATGGGAACCACGTTAATATTCGTGGGCCTGCAGGTAGTGACGGATCGCGTGTGTTGTAAGGTCTTATTGGATTGATCTTGCAGCGAAGCGGTTCCAGGAAATAGCTCCTGCATATAGACCGTACCCTAAACCGACACTGGTGGACTGGTAGAGAATACCAAGGCGCTTGAGAGAACTGCGTTGAAGGAACTCGGCAAAATGCACGCGTAACTTCGGAAGAAGCGTGACCTCCATTTGGGCAACCAGGTGGGGGTGGCACAGACCAGGGGGTAGCGACTGTTTACCAAAAACACAGGGCTCTGCGAAGTCGCAAGACGACGTATAGGGTCTGACGCCTGCCCGGTGCTGGAAGGTTAAGAGGAGATGTGCAAGCATTGAATTGAAGCCCCAGTAAACGGCGGCCGTAACTATAACGGTCCTAAGGTAGCGAAATTCCTTGTCGGGTAAGTTCCGACCTGCACGAATGGCGTAACGACTTCCCCGCTGTCTCCAACGCAGACTCAGTGAAATTGAATTCCCCGTGAAGATGCGGGGTTCCTGCGGTTAGACGGAAAGACCCCGTGCACCTTTACTATAGCTTTACACTGGCATTCGTGTCGGCATGTGTAGGATAGGTGGTAGACTTTGAAGCAGTGGCGCCAGCCATTGTGGAGTCATCCTTGAAATACCACCCTTGCCTATATGGATGTCTAACTGCGGCCCGTTATCCGGGTCCAGGACCGTGTATGGTGGGTAGTTTGACTGGGGCGGTCGCCTCCTAAAGAGTAACGGAGGCGCGCGATGGTAGGCTCAGAACGGTCGGAAATCGTTCGTCGAGTGCAATGGCATAAGCCTGCCTGACTGCAAGACTGACAAGTCGAGCAGAGACGAAAGTCGGTCATAGTGATCCGGTGGTCCCGCGTGGAAGGGCCATCGCTCAACGGATAAAAGGTACGCCGGGGATAACAGGCTGATGACCCCCAAGAGTCCATATCGACGGGGTTGTTTGGCACCTCGATGTCGACTCATCGCATCCTGGGGCTGGAGCAGGTCCCAAGGGTATGGCTGTTCGCCATTTAAAGCGGTACGTGAGTTGGGTTCAGAACGTCGTGAGACAGTTCGGTCCCTATCTGCCGTGGGTGTAGGAATATTGATAGGATCTGTCCCTAGTACGAGAGGACCGGGATGGACGTATCTCTGGTGGACCTGTTGTCGTGCCAACGGCATAGCAGGGTAGCTATATACGGACGGGATAACCGCTGAAGGCATCTAAGCGGGAAACCCACCTAAAAACGAGTATTCCCTATCAGAGCCGTGGAAGACTACCACGTTGATAGGCCGGGTGTGGAAGTGCGGCAACGCATGTAGCTTACCGGTACTAATAGCTCGATCGACTTGATCACTCCCATTTACAATATCCATCAAGCGAAGCTTGATGATGACAAAAGCACGAAAGACAACCAGCTTCTCAAATTTTGTGTTCTTCGCCGACCTGGTGGTTATGGCGGAGCGGCTGCACCCGATCCCATTCCGAACTCGGCCGTGAAACGCTCCAGCGCCAATGGTACTTTGTCTCAAGACACGGGAGAGTAGGTCGCTGCCAGGTCTGCCAAGAACACAAATCAAATCATCTTCTCAAATATATACAAAACACCCATGGCGCGGGGTGGAGCAGCCCGGTAGCTCGTCAGGCTCATAACCTGAAGGCCGCAGGTTCAAATCCTGCCCCCGCAACCAAGACATTCAAACCCCGCAGAAAAACTGCGGGGTTTTTGCGTTTTAAACGGGATTCTGGTGTTTGAGGCAGCCTCGAATGGTCGCGCTGCAACTAACAAAGACTCGTGTTGGGTTGATGCGCTGTCCACGTGGGTAATCCAATGAACTCATTCAGCCGGGACACCCAGGCTGACGATGGAAATGCCTGCTGTTACTTCCCTTTCCAGACAGGATCGCGCTTTTCGGCGAAGGCTTTAGCGCCTTCCAGATTATCGTCCGACCCATAGAGAATATCGACCGTTGCCAGCTTGCGACGCATGACAAGGTTCATCATGGTCTGGAAATCTTCGCTTTCGGCGCGGCGCACGGTCTCCTTGATTGCTGCGTAAACCAGCGGCGGACCGGATGCCAGCAAACGCGCAATCTCCCATACGCGCTCTTCCAGTTTATCTTGAGGCAGGACCTCGTTGACGAAGCCCCAGCGATGCGCTTCCTGAGCGTCAATCCAGCGGCCGGTCAACAACAGTTCCATCGCGATGTGATAAGGAATGCGTTTCGGAAGCCGGATGCTTGCTGCATCTGCAATGGTTCCCGAGCGGATTTCCGGCAATGAAAAAGAAGAGTGGTCCGCGGCATAGATCAGGTCGCAGGACAGGGCCAGTTCGAAACCACCGCCTGCGGCCATGCCGCTGACACACGCGATGACAGGCTTGTTCAGGTCGCGCAGTTCCTGAATGCCGCCAAAGCCGCCAATCCCATAGTCACCGTCGATGGGAGCGCCTTCGGCCGCTGCTTTCAAATCCCAACCGGCAGAGAAGAAGCGTTCACCGGCGGTCTTGAGAATGGCGACGCGCAGTTCGGGATCGTCGCGAAAGGCCGCGAAGGTTTGCCCCATGATCCGCGACGTTGGAAGATCAATTGCGTTGGCCTTGGGCCGGTCCAACGTAACTTCCAGAATAGCGCCTTCACGGCGGGTTGTTATGGCAGCTTCGGCCTGCGTGCTCATTTCATCTGCCTTTCCAAACGGGATCGCGTTTCTCGACGGCTGCGCACGGTCCCTCCAGCGCGTCTTCGCTTTCGATCAGCGCTTTGAACAGTGGAAACGTACCGGCGCGCATGGCGGCATAGCTCTCGGCCAGGCTCATATGCTCGGCCATGCGTGTCGTCTGTTTTGCGGCGGCAACTGAAAGCGGCGCAGAACGCAGGATGCGTGCGGCGAGCGCTCTGGCCGCATTCATCAGCTCGGCCTGCGGCACCACATCATTGACCAGTCCCCACCGGAGGCAGTCCTGTGCATTGAAACGTCGACCGGCGTAAAGAACTTCGTTTGCAATGACCTTGGGCAGAAGTTTGGGCAGAACGAACGAACCGATATCCGGCAGAACACCGAGCGACGTCTCGGGTAGCCAGAATTGTGCATGATCAGCGGCGATAATGAAGTCGGCGGTCAGTAGTATTTCGAAGCCAGCGCCAATGGCATAGCCGTTGACCGCACAGATGACCGGTTTTTCCAATCCGGGCAGTTCTGAAAAGCCATAGATGCCGCCCTGACCATAGTCGGCGATATAGCCATCCCCGCCAGTGGCGGCAGCTTCGTTCAGATCCCACCCAGCGGAGAAGAACTTCTCACCTCCACCTGTGAAAATCGCAACGCGCAGGTCCGGATCATCGCGAAAAATGGCGAAGGCGTCGCCGAGCTTTCGACTGGTTGGCTGGTCTATCGCATTGGCCTTGGGCCGGTCGAGCGTGATCTCCAATATCTGGCCGTTGCGAACGATTTTCACCTCTTCAGACATCATGTTCTCCTGTTGCGTATTAGGGCATCGACGGCGATGGCATTATCAGCGGTGACGATGAGCGGATTGATGTCGAGTTCCTCAATCAAATCTGCCTGAGCGAGTGCATGGTTGCCAACTCGCCACGCGGCTTCCATGGCAGCTTCGATGTCTGCTTTCCGTCGGCCACGGAACCCGGTCAGAAGCGGGGCTGAGCGCAACGAGAGAAGCGCGGTTCGAACATCATCGCGACTGGCGGGTAAAAGAAGCGCGCGCGTATCATTCCAGAGTTCGACCATCACGCCGCCTGCGCCGATGGTGAGATAAAGCCCGAATTGCGGATCGCGTGCGATGCCGACAATCAGCTCGGCAACACCTCCATGAACCATTTTCTCGACCAGAAAATCGCATTCAAGATGGGCAAGCGAAACTGCGGCTGTGCGCACAGCCTCGGCATCTGCCAGATTGAGGTGGACCGCCGCCATTTCGGTCTTGTGGAGAAGGTTGTCTCCAACGCCCTTCAGGACGACGGGGTAGCCCAGCTTTTCGGCAAGCGTGACGGCGTCGTCAACACCGGATGCAATGCCGCCCTGTGGGGTAACAAGACCGATTTCACGCAAGACCGACTTGGACGACCATTCGTCCATTGCAGTCGCGTCAGATGCAAGGGCTGGCGCTTGGGCTGTCAGCAGCGGAGGTTGTGGGCGCGACCAGACCTCACCAATCCAGGCGGCATTGGCAGCAGCCGTCAGCGCTGTGGCAAGCCCCATCATTGGCGCGATACCGGTGGCGACCAGCCGTTCGGCATGGGTTTCGGTGAGGTTTTCCGGCAGACTGGCGACGAGTGCGAAGCGCCCACCGCCTGCCTTGTGCGCCTCTATCGCCGCTTCTAGCGATGTTTCGCAACCATTGTCGACGCACCGGTCGCCGCGAGGAAAGTCGAGCACCAATATGGTCAGTCCGAAATTCCCATCCAGCATGGCGCGATAGGTTGCCGTGAGTGCTGGTCCATTTCCCCATGTGAAGGTGTGATAGTCGAGGGGGTTCGAGATCGTGACCATTTCGGGCAAGGTGGCGCTGAGTTTCTCGGCCTCGTCAGGTGCAAGCGGTCGGAGGTCAAGACCGGCAGCGCTTGCAAGATCGCCAACGAGCGATGCTTCGCCGCCGGAACAGCTCATCGAGCCGAGACTGTTATCCGGCGAGGGGCCAAGCACATGAAGCAGCTTCAGGGTTTCGACGAATTCGTCGAGCGTCCGGGCACGGACGACGCCGCATCGTGCGAAAAAGGCATCGGCCAGCGTATCGGCTCCGGCCAGTGAAGCGGTATGTGAAAGGGTCATCGCCTGAGCGGCGGCGGAGGTCCCGACCTTGATCGCCACGACGGGCTTTCTCATCGCGCGCGCTTTGGCGAACACCCGTTCCAGACGTGCAATATTGTCGAAGCCTTCAATGTGCAGGCCAAGAACGGTAACACGCGGATCGTCCAGGGCAGCTTCGGCCAGTTCAGAAAGACCCGTCTGTGCCTGATTTCCGGCGGTCAGCACATAGGCAATCGGCAGGCCGCGACGCTGCATAGTGAGATTGATGGCGATATTGGACGACTGCACGACAATGGCGGCACCGCTTTCCACTCTCTTGCCGCCATGCTGGTCTGGCCAGAGCAGCGCGCCGTCGAGATAATTGATGAAGCCATAGCAATTGGGGCCAAGGATCGGCATATCGCCCGCCGCTTCCAGCAAAGCCCGGTTGCGCTCGGCGCCATCGGAAACCTCATTGAAGCCGGATGCAAAGCACACCGCGCCGCCACTGCCACGGGCTGCCAGTTCGCGAACGATGTTGATTGTTCCGTCGCGATTGACGCCGATGAAGCTGACATCCGGCGCGCCGGGCAGGTCTGCAACGGATCGATAGCAAGGAATATCGTTAATGGTATCGCGGGTGGGGTGGACCGGCCAAAGCGCGCCTTCAAAGCCCATTTTACTGCATTGCCTGAGCACTGCCGTAGACCATCCTCCACCAAAGATCGCGATTGAACGAGGACGTAGAACACGAGACAGGTTCTTTTTGTTCACGGTCAAGCTCCAAGCGGACGGAGGAGATCGCGGGCAATGATGTGGCGCTGGATCTCGCTCGTGCCATCCCAAATTCGCTCGACACGCGCGTCGCGCCAGAATCGTTCCAACGGCAGATCGTCCATCAGTCCCATGCCGCCGTGAACCTGAATAGCGCGGTCGGTAACGCGGGCCAACATCTCAGACGCATAGACCTTCGCGGACGCAATCTCACGGTTTGCGGGCAAGCCCTGATCGAGACGCCAGGCGGCCGCCAGTGTCAGCCAGTCCGCGGCATCGATTTCGGTAACGGAATCGGCAAGCTGGAAACCGACGCCCTGAAAGCGTCCGATGGGCTGACCAAATTGCTTACGCTGCGCGGCATAGTCCACCATCATGTCGAACACACGACGCGCGCGCCCAACTGCCATTGTCGCCACGGTGATGCGGGTGGCATATAGCCATTCATTCATGACCGCAAAGCCCCCATCGACATCGCCGAGAACCTGAGCATCCGGAATGCGGCAATCATCGAATTCAAGGATCATGTTCTTGTAGCCGCGGTGGCTGACGGATTTATATCCCTCGCGGATGGTGAAGCCCGGCGTGCCGCGGTCCACCAGAAAGGTCGTGATTTTCTTCTTCGTTCCGGCTGAAGATTGTTCTTCACCGGTCGCCATGAAGACAATGACGAAATCGGCGTGTTCCGCGCCAGAAATGAAATGCTTGGTTCCGTTCAACACCCAGTCGCCGCCATCGCGGCGCGCATTGGCCTTCATACCGCGAATATCGGAGCCCGCATCGGGCTCGGTCATGGCGAGCGCATCCATCCTTTCGCCGCGCACGGCAGGCAGGAGATATCGCTCGATCTGTTCGCCCTGACAGGCCATCAGAATATTTTGCGGACGTCCGAAGAAATGTGTGAGCGCCATCGATCCACGACCGAGTTCACGCTCAACCAGCGCGAATTCGAGATGGGAAAGTCCCGGGCCGCCGGCAGATTCCGGAAAATTGCTGGCGTAGAAGCCAAGTTTGATCGTCTTGCGCTTGATTTCCTCGCCGATCTCGTGTGGCACATGGCCGAGACGCTCGACGGTCGTTTCATGCGGATAAATCTCGTTCTCGACAAAGCTTCGAACTGTCGAGACGATCATTTCCTGTTCTTCAGTCAGTCCGAAATGCATTGCGTTCCTCCCATTACGCCTTGCTAGACCCTCTGGCCTATGGCGTTGTTATTTCTATAAGTGCAGGTCCATCAACCGCCCGGACGGTTCGCAGCGCTGTGGCAAGCTGCGCAAGATCAAGTGCGCCCGGACGAAGCGCGTCCTGATTGTCGCCATTTGTCAGCCGAATATGTTCGCCCGCTATGCCATAGGCCTGTGCGAGCTTGACGAAATCGGGCGCTGTCGGGCGCACCCCAACTGGTTCTATCTCCCGGGACAGCATGTAATCTTCGATTTCCTGATAACCGTGATTGTTCCAGACCACGAAAATCACCGGTGCTTTCTCATCCACAGCAGTGCCGAGCGTGCCCAAACAAAACTGGAAGCCGCCATCGCCCACAAGGCAGACAACAGACGCGCCGCTCTGCGCAAGGCTGGCGCCGACTGCGGCAGGAGGACCAAACCCGAGCGCACCATAGCCGGTTGAAGCATTGAACCAGCTTCGCGGGTCGTCGGCTTCGAAGAACAGATTGCCTGCATAGGCAAGCTGGGTGGAATCCCCGACGATAATGCTCCCGGGAAGCGTGTCGCGAATGGTATCCAGAACTTCGATCAATGCCTGCATTTTGGATGAAAGAGAGCGGTAGGCTGCCTCCGTTGCGACAGAAGCGCGTTCCTTTCCGTCGTCGCGCTCTGCGTGAGACAAATCACGAAGGGACGACGCGAGCGCTTCCACTATCAGGGCTGCGTCGCCTGTGAGTGAGAGCGCGGCCGGATAGCTGGTAGCAGCTGCATCGGGATCGACATCAATGCGGATCATTCTGGCGGGCGGTTCAAAACCACCGTCCACATACATGTCGTAATCGGTCGGCCCAAACTGGGTTCCAATGGCGATGACAAGATCGGCCTCTGCGATCAATTGGCGGATCGGCGGCAGGCTCGGGCTTGCCTGCACCATAAGGGGATGGCGACCAAGCAAGCCACGGGCGTTCGTTGTGGTGACCACCGGTGCGTCAAGCATTTGTGCAAGGGTGGAAATGGCGTCACACGCGCGGTTGGCGCCCCCGCCAGCGAGGATCAAAGGACGCCGCGCTTCCGCACACAATGTTGCTGCGTCGTTGATTTTGTCAGTGTCGAAAGCGACGGCAGCCTTTTCCAACGGCTTCAGTGGTGCGCCTTCAAATGGAGCTTCCATGAGGTCGGTTGGAATTTCGATATGGACAGGGCCGGGACGTCCCGATTTCATCCGGGCAAAGGCGCGGCCAACCAGTGCTACCAGATCGCCGGGTTGTTCCAGTCGTTCTGACGACAAGGCGATTGTTCGCATCGTTGCGGACTGATCGGGCAGTTCGTGCAGATGCCCCCGGTAATGTCCGAGCGTATGGCGGGCATTGACCCCGGAGATGACCAGCATCGGGATGGAATCCGCGCGCGCCTGCGCCATGGGGGTGATGGCGTTGGTCAATCCCGGGCCGGTAATCAGCAGGCAAACGCCGGGCTTGCCGGACACCCGCGCATAGCCATCCGCCATGAAACCCGCATCCTGCTCGTCGCGCGGCGTGACGTGCCGAATGCCCGACCCGGCCAGACCACGATAAAGCTCTGCCGTATGCACGCCCGGAATGCCAAATACTGTGTCAACGTCATGTGCTTCCAGAAGCTCAATCAACGCCTGCCCGACCGTTGTTTTGCTGCTCATGACACCAGACTTTCCGCATTGTGGTTAAGGCCGCGGGCAAAACGGGCAATGCGGTCGCAAGCCTCGATAATCCGGTCTTCGGGAACGGTAACGCTCATGCGCACCAGATCCTTCGCAACCTGGCCAAAAGACGTGCCGGGCATCATCGAGACATAGTGTTCTTCAAGCAGGCGGCTGGCGAATTCTTCGCCATTCAGTCCAGTGCCGCCAATATCCAGCAGTACGAACATGCCAGATTCCGGCATGAGCGGCTTGATGCCTGCGACACCGCGCAATTGTTTGACGACGAGTTCCGACCGGGCCTTGTATTGGGCGCGCATGACGGAAGATGTCGACAGATTGTGGGTCAGCGCATAAGCCACCATGTCGGCGATGAAAGGCTGTCCGCCGAAAAGCATGGATTCGGAAAACGGCAGCAATCTTTGGCAGAACTCTTCCGATCCAATGGCCCAACCCGCGCGAAAACCGGGTGCTGCATGCGACTTGGATATGGAGGACACCACGATTGCGCGATCAGCCATTTCTGGAATGTCGAGCGGCGAAGCAAATGCTGCGCCGAAGGTGAGCTCTTCATACACCTCATCGCAGATGATCCAGAGATTGTGCTTACGGCACACTTCGGCGATGGCGGCAATTTCGGGTTTTGTCAGCACCGAGCCGGTGGGGTTGTGCGGATTGTTGAGGAGCAACGCGCGGCAGTCGGGCGTAATTGCGGCTTCCAGTATGTCCGCGCGAAGATGAAAACCGTCTTCGGCCCGCAATGGCACTGGAACGATATCGGCTCCCGGCGCGCGCACAACGCCCTCATAGGTCGCATAATAGGGGTCTGGAACGAGAACCTTGTCACCGGCCTCGACCAGTCCGGTCAGGACTGCATAGAGCGCTGTCTGGGTGCCCGGAAAGTAGAGGATGTTGTCGGTGGTGATGGTGCGGCCAGTGCGCTTTGAGTATTTTGCGGCCAGTGCCGTCAGCACTGCCGGTTCGCCGCGTCCGTTCGAATAGCGGGTGCGACCGGCGCGCATGGCATTGTTGCACACCTCCAGCAACATGGGGTCTGGCGCGACGTCGGGTTCGCCAATCGTGAACTCGATAACCGGATGGCCGAGCGCGCGCAGTTCCCTGCCACGCGCATGGACACGCCATTTGTCCGACCCCAGTCCTGATAGTCTTTCGGTGATGGAAGCGTAATGCATGTCAATGTCTCGGAAGTGGTGACACGGCGGGAAGCTCGATGCCAAGAAGGGCGCCGATGGAGCTTAGTCCGATGCCGATTTGCATGGTGTCGTCGATTTCGTCCGCGCTGAGACAGCCCTCGATCCAGAGGCCGTCGATCAGTGCGTTGACTGCGATGGCGAGGCGTCGGCATGCCTGCGGAGTTGGCTCGCGGCCTTCCGCCGACAAGACCTCCGCAATCAGGGTCTCAGTCGCCCGGCGAAAAGCGAGATAGCCTTCACGATGCTCGCGTTCCAGATCCGGATCGAGATGAACCTGACTGACGAAAGTCGCCCAGAGCGAAAGCATACGCGGGTCTGCCACTGCTCCGCCAAGGCTGGCCGCGACGAAACGCGTCAGCCGGTCATGGGGCGTGCCACCGTCCGATTCCAGAATACTCAACGCCGGCACGGTCATCATTTCAATCATACGCCGGTAGGCAGCGGCGATGAGGTTGGCCTTCGATGTGAAGTGATGCCGGATGAGTCCATTGCTGACCCCGGCACGTGCCGCGACAGCGCGCACCGTCGTCGCCTGTATCCCCAGATCGGCAATGCAATCGAGCGTAGCCTCTATCATGTCTGTGCGACGGTCGAAGTCTGGCGCACGTCGAAACGATGCGGTCATCTTCTCCTCCCTTGATGCGTGACTATGCACTTGCATAACAATTATTCAAGCGTATAGTCAGCGTCAAGGGAACCGTTGGCCGCTTGTTGAGAAGTCGAACAAGAACTTCGAAGTGGCTGATAAACAAGCAATATCCAGGTGGCTTTCGGCGAACCGATTGGGTGGCCGGGCCAAGGGAGGTTCGTGCCGCATGAGCCAGGGCGAAGAGGCGATCTCTGTCGTCGACCTTCACAAGCGTTTCGGTGATCTCGAGGTGCTTAAAGGCGTTTCACTCAAGGCGCGCGAGGGCGACGTTATCGCACTTATCGGCGGATCGGGCTCCGGCAAATCGACATTTCTTCGCTGCATCAACATGCTGGAACTGCCGACTTCGGGGGCGGTTACCATCCATGGTGAAACCATTGCCATGAAGAACAGCGGTAATGGCAGCCAGATTCCCACTGACAGAAAGCAGATCGAACGCATTCGCACACGGCTTGGCATGGTCTTCCAGAGCTTTAATCTCTGGCAGCACATGACTGTTCTGGAGAATGTGATCGAAGCGCCCGTTCATGTGCTGGGGGTGCCGAAAGCCGAGGCGATAGATCGCGCCGAAACGCTGCTGAAGCGCGTTGGGCTCTATGAAAAGCGGGATGTTTATCCAGCTTTCATGTCCGGCGGCCAGCAGCAGCGCGCCGCGATTGCGCGTGCGCTCGCGATAGAACCGCTGGTCATGCTTTTCGATGAACCGACCTCTGCGCTGGACCCTGAGCTTGTTGGCGAGGTGCTCACCGTTATCGGAGATCTGGCCAAGGAAAAGCGCACGATGATTCTCGTTACGCACGAGATGAAATTTGCGCGCAAGGTCGCGAACCACATTGTCTTTTTACATGATGGCAGGATCGAGGAAGAGGGGTCTCCCGAAGACGTATTCGGGGACCCTAAATCCGAACGACTGAAAAAATTCATTAGTTCAACGCACTGAAACGGGAATGGGAGAAGTACTAATGAAGCGTCTTTTTACAAGTCTGTGTATCGGTGTAACATTTGCTGTCGCGGGCGTCGCGGTTGCGAATGCTGAACAGGTAAAGGTCGGTATCGCAGCCGAACCCTATCCGCCCTTTACGTCACCCGACGCGTCAGGGAAGTGGCAGGGATGGGAAATTGATTTTGCCGATGCCGTCTGTAAAGAGGCCAAGCTTGATTGTGTGATCACGCCCGTCGCCTGGGACGGCATCATTCCAGCGCTGACCACCAGCAAGATCGACATGATTGTCGGCTCCATGTCGATGACGCCCGAACGTCTCAAGACGATCGATTTCTCGGACAAGTATTACAATACGCCGACGATTGTTATCGGTACCAAGGATCTCAAATTCGATGCGACGCCGGAGGGGCTGAAGGACAAGACCATTGGCGTGCAGGTCTCGACCATCCATCAGGCTTACGCGATGAAGCACTTCGCGCCCGGCGGTGCGACGATCAAGGAATATCAGACGCAGGACGAAGCCAATAACGATCTCACCGCCGGGCGCATCGACGCTGTACAGGCGGATTCGCTGGCGCTGCGGGCGTTCCTTGCTACAGATAGCGGCAAGGCATGCTGTGAGGAAAAGGGTACAGTCGCGCAGGACGTTGAGGTTCTGGGACCGGGCGTAGGGATCGGGTTACGCAAGGGCGATACGGAACTCAAAGACAAGCTGAACGCTGCAATCAAGGCAATCCGTGCCAACGGGACCTACGATACTTTCACGAAAAAATATTTCGACTTCGACATTTACGGCCAGTGAACGTGATGGCCAGTCGGCATCCTGTCGGCTGGCCTATTCTGATTTCAGCATGAACGGGACTGGCCATGGATGCACCACTGATCAACTGGAGCTTGCTTGCTCTCAATCCGCCGGGGTGGGGAGGCGTGCTTCTGCAGGGCTTCTGGCACACGCTGCAAATTGCCGTCGGCGGTTATTCGCTCGGTCTGTTGATCGGCATGTTTGGCGCGCTGGGCAAGCTCTATGGCGGCCCTATCATTCGCGATTTGCTGGAAGTCTACACGACCGTGGTGCGCGCCGTGCCGGAGCTGGTGCTGATCCTCATCCTGTATTACGCAGGCACCGATTTGCTCAACCAGATGCTCGCTGTGTTCGGCTATGGCAAAGTGGATATTAGTGGGCTCGCTGCTGGTATTTTTGTTATCGGGGTGGTGCAGGGCGCTTACTCGACGGAAGTGCTGCGCGGTGCCATCAAGGCGATTGCGCCCGGCCAGATCGAGGCAGCGCGCGCTTTCGGGATGCCTCCATCCAAGATGCTTCGACGCATCACGATACCGGCTATGCTGCCCTTTGCCATACCGGGCCTGGCCAATCTGTGGCTTATCTCAACCAAAGACACCGCGCTTCTGGCTGTCGTCGGGTTCAGCGAATTGACGCTGGTAACACGACAGGCGGCAGGCACGACCAAGCACTATCTGCTGTTCTTCTTGACAGCTGGCGTGCTTTACCTCGGGCTTACCCTGATTTCGAATGCCTTCATCGGCATGATTGAGCGGCGCTCGCGCCGTGGTTTTGCGCGGATTGACTGAGATGAGCACGTCTTCAGCCATATACGAAAACCGAACCTCCGCCAGAATCTGGCTTGAACCGCACCGCGTCGTGCTGATTGTCATCGCAATCGCGCTGTTTGCTTCGGCGGTGATTTTTGGCCGCTGGGACTGGCTGCCGCAATATCTGCCCCGTCTGGGGTCCGGCATTCTGGTCACCCTGTTCATGCTGTTTGGGTCGGCCATTCTCGGATTCATGCTGGCGCTCCCGCTTGGCTTGCTTCAGGTGACTGGCCCCTGGTGGTTGAGCTGGCCAGCCAAGGCGTTCTGTACTGTCATCCGGGGCACACCTCTGCTGTTGCAGCTCTGGCTGCTCTATTACGGCCTTGGTTCTCTGTTCCCGTCTATTCCCGGCATTCGCAGTTCCTTTATCTGGCCTTATCTGCGTGAAGCATGGCCCTATGGACTTGCTGCACTGACGATCTCATTTGCGGCTTATGAGGGCGAGGTCATGCGTGGTGCTTTCGCTGGCGTGCCGTCTGGCGAATTGCAGGCCGGGCGTGCTTTTGGCATGTCGCCCTGGAAAGTGTTTCGCCGCATCTGGCTGCCGCGTGCCATCCATCGCGCGTTGCCCACGCTGAACGGCGAAACGGTTCTGCAATTGAAGTCGACACCGCTCGTCGCAACGATCACCGTGGTCGATGTTTACGGCGTCGTCTCCCGTGTGCGGCAGGACACTTACCTGACCTATGAACCGCTTCTTCTGCTGGCATTGATCTACATGATACTGACCGCAGGCTTGGTCTGGGTCTTCCGGCGTCTTGAGAACCGAATTCCGACAAGAGGTGCTTGAATGCGCGATTTTTCGACTGCTATTCGCAACAACCTGCCCGAGCTGACGGCATTGCGACGTGACCTCCATGCTCATCCCGAACTTGGTCTTGAGGAAAAACGGACCTCGGAGATTGTGGCGCGGGAGCTTGAGGCTTTAGGGTACAAAGTCACACGCGGGCTTGCAAAAACCGGGGTGATTGGCACTTTGACGAACGGGTCGAGCCGAAAGTCGGTCGGCATTCGCGCTGATATCGATGCGCTGCCGATCCACGAGCAGACAGGTCTTCCCTATTCCAGCAAGTCGCCGGGGCTGATGCATGCCTGCGGGCATGATGGCCATACGACCATGTTGCTTGGCGCCGCCAAGGCCTTGGCCGAACGGCGCAATTTCGACGGTACCATTCATCTGATCTTTCAACCGGCTGAAGAGAATTTCGGCGGGGCCAAGATTATGATCGAAGAAGGATTGTTTGATCGCTTTCCTTGTGACGCTGTTTTTGCCCTTCACAATGATCCCGGCATCCCGCTTGGCAAGTTTGCCTTTCGCGATGGACCGATTATGGCTGCGGTCGATGAGGCGCTGATCAAAGTGAAAGGCTATGGTGGTCACGGATCGGAGCCGGAAAAGACCGCCGATCCCATAATGGCGGGCGCTTCCATCGTGATGGCGTTGCAGACTATCAAGTCGCGCAACGTGCCAGCGCTGGACCCGGCGGTTGTGACGGTCGCCGCCTTTCATGGCGGCTCGGCTAGCAACATCATTCCGTCGTCGGCGGAAATTGTCGTCGGTATCCGCACCTTTTCGCCCGTCATTCGCGATCAGATTGAAGAGCGGATCAAACGTGTTGCGGCCTATCAAGCAGAGAGCTTTGGGCTGACTGCGGAAGTCGATTATCTGCGGAGCTACGACGCGACGATCAATCATACCGCTGAAACGGATTTCGCGCGCAATCTGGCGCTGAAATCGTTTGGCGCGACGAATGTGATTGAGCTGGAGCGCCCGTTTATGGGCAGCGAGGACTTCGCCTATATGCTTGTCGAGCGGCCCGGCACCTATTTCTTTTTGGGTGGGGGCAAGGGAGAGAATGACTTCCAGCTCCACCATCCATCTTATGATTTCAATGATGATCTGATCCCCATCGGCGCGGCCTTCTGGACCGAGCTTGCTGAAGCCTATCTTAAACCCGAGTGAGCCCATGACCGCCGTTTATGAATTCAATTCTGCCATCGTCCGGACACCGGGACGATCCGTCATTAATGGTTTGCGCGCCGATGACCGGGGCAACCCGACCTATGAGGGCGTCAAGGAAGAACACGAAGCCTATGTGCAGGCCTTGCGGCAGGCAGGTGTGGAAGTAACCGTGCTTCCCCCAATGGAGGAATTTCCGGATTCGATCTTTGTCGAAGACCCGGCACTCGTGTTTCACGAAGGTGCTGTTCTGCTGCGTCCCGGTGCGCCTACGCGTGTCGGCGAGACGGCGGAAATCGAGCCGGTTCTGCGCTCTCTTTTTGAGAGGGTGGTGCTGCTTCCATCTCCGGGCTTTGCGGATGGTGGGGACGTTCTTGTCACACCGTCGGCGGTGATGATTGGCCTGTCAGCGCGTACAGACAAAAGCGGCGCCGAGGGGCTTCGTGCAGCACTTGCAACCCTCGGTCATGCTGCGGAGATTGTCGAAACACCGAAGGGCGTTTTGCATTTCAAGACTGACTGCTCGCTGCTTGATGAGGAGACCGTGCTTGCCACGCACAGGCTGGCGGGTTCGGGCTTTTTCAGAGGCTTGCGTGAAATCGTGACGCCGGAAGGTGAGGAGGCCGCCGCCAATGCACTGAGGGTCAACGATGTTGTCTTTGTCGGTGCTGATTATCCCCGTACAATCGATCTGCTTGATAAGAAGGGCTACGAGGTGGTTGCCCTGAAGACCGGGGAAATCGGTCGGATCGACGCGGGCCTATCGTGCATGTCGCTGAGATGGCGGCGATAGTCAGGACGCACTCCAGATGATAGATCGGCGCTGGTATCCAGCGCCGATTTTTATTGAATGATACGCGGACGGGCCTCAGCGATCCGGGTCTATCGATAAACGTCCATATTTTCTTCGGCTGGTGCGCCAAAACTGCGCGCATAGGAATGGCCGCTATAAACCGCAGCGGCGATGATCGATGGTGCATAACAGTCACCAATTGAGGTGACGGATTTTATACCAGCGTCCTGCCATTCATTTCGGCGCGCTTCCAGTGCAGCCGACAGGCTTTTGTCGGGATGACGGCTGGTTACAGGCACCAGTGTGCCACATGGAATTTCGGTTTCCCTGCCGGAATAAACACATGCGACGGACAGGTTGTCGGCGGTTTGTTTGGCGAGCTTGTGCAGCGGGATTATCGCGACGCCCAGTTCTATCAATCTCGTTTGAATCTTCGACTGTTCGAGTGTGTGTTCACTCCAGGGAGCCACAATCGGCGCTGGTGTTACCAATGTCGTATGAATGTCGCGGCTCACGGCCAACTCGGCCAGTACAGAGCCGAGATAGTAACGATCATCATCGAATATCACCAAAGGTCCGCGACAATCATCAAGGGATGTTTTGTCTTTGAGAATGGTGTCGACACTCAATGTGTGACCATCCAGTGTTTGCAGAGGTTGTCGGTGGGAACGGCCCACGGCATCCGTGCGCCAGTGCGCGCCGGTTGCCAGCACCACGTTTGCAATTCCGTAGGTTAGAATCTCATCGGCATCCAGATGGCTGTCGAGATACATCTCCACATTGGTCGCACGCTGCAATTGCGTCATCCGCCAATCGCGAACACGCGCCCAGCTTGCCAGACCGGGGAGGGCCGCTTCCTCCGTCACACGCCCGCCCCAACAGGTGTTTTTTTCAGCGATGATGACTTCTGCGCCGCGCTCGGCCATGGCGCGGGCAGCTTCCAGACCAGCGGGTCCACCACCCACCACCAGAACTTTCTCGGTGGTCTGTAATTTGCCGATTTTTTCAGGGTGCCAACCCTTGCGGGCTTCTTCGCCAATTGTCGGGTTTTGGGTGCAGCGCAATGGTGCAACGATGTTGTCGCTGGCGGTGCAGATATTGCAGCCGATGCATTCGCGAATGTCATCGGCGCGACCGCTCCGAATTTTCTCGGGCAGAAATGGGTCGGCAATCGATGGGCGTGCAGCGCCGATAAGATCGAGAACGCCGGAGCGGATGGCGTGTACCATCGTGTCCGGCGATGTATAACGACCGACACCAACGACCGGTTTGCTGGTGAGCGATTTCACAAAGGAGATATAAGGCTCCTGAAACCCCTCCTGTGAAAAGCGGGATGTCTGGCTGTCGTTGGACCAGCCGGACAGGTTCACATCCCAAAGATCCGGCTCGTCGGCGAGAGCGGCAATGACGTCCCGCCCTTCTCCATCGTGCTGGATGCCCTGATCACCCAGAAATTCCTCAACCGCAAAGCGCACGGCAATCGCGCATTTGTCACCGACAGCGTCGCGCGTATCCGCCAGCACTTCACGAAACAAACGCAATCGGTTCTCGAACGACCCGCCATATTCGTCCGTGCGGGTGTTGTAACGTTGCAGCAGAAAATGCTGCAGCAAGGTCATGTCATGGCCTGCATAGACATAGACAATATCGAAACCGGCCCGCTTGGCGCGCAGTGCTGCATCGCGATGCCACTTGCGAAACCGCGCAATGTCGGCCTTGTCCATCGCTCTCGCTTGAACCGGATCCTCCACATCGACAATCATGTCCATGGGGCCAAGAGGCGCCAGTCTGGTCAGACGGTTGGAGACATGGATGCCGTTATGCACGAGCTGGATTGCAGCGAGACTACCATGCTGATGAACAGCGTCGGTCAGCTTTTGAAGGCGGTCGGCATCCTTCTCGTCCCATATGCGCCCCTGATTGGAAGGCGTGATATCCGATGTTGGATGGATTTCGGTTTCCTGTGTGGAAACCACACCCCAACCGCCCTCTGCCTTCATCTCACGCAGCCGCAGGTCGTGCTCGGGATAACGATGTCCCATGCCGCTACAATGCGGAACCTGATAGAAGCGGTTCTTCGTCGTGACGGGGCCAATCTTGATCGGCTCGAACAGAATTTCGTGACGCTTGTCCATGGTCGCTCTGCTTGTCATTGTTCAGGATGTCATCCCTTGCGGGCGACTGCATGAAAAGTGGGTTTCCATCGCGCTTAACGCGCGATGGAACGCTTGAAGCGAGCTTCGAGTTTGGCCTGTCCATATTCCAGAACTATGGACAGTGCCCAATAGATCATCGAAGCGGTGATGAGCATTTCGATATGTCGGAACTCGGTCTGACCCTGCGTACGGGCAAGATACATGAGTTCCCAAACGCCGATGACGGAGACCAGCGACGAGTCCTTGAGCATCGCGATGAACTGGTTGCCGGTTGGCGGAATGATGATGCGCATTGCCTGCGGAAGAATGACCAGCCACATGGTCTGCGAAGGGCCGAGGCCGAGCGCGAATGCGCCTTCCTGTTGCCCACGTGGAATGCTCTCGATGCCCGCACGGAAGATCTCGGTCATATAGGCGCCGTAGCATAAGGACAGCGCCAGAATGCCGGCAGGGATAGGTCCGATGACATAGCCCACCTGCGGCAGTCCAAGGTAGATAATGTAGATCTGCATCAGCAACGGCAGGCCGCGGAAGAGCGAGGTGTAGAACGTCGCCAGACCATAGACGAGGCCATTCTTTGAAAGTTTGGCCACCGCACCAATCAACGCCAGAATGGTTGCGAAGAATATCGAGGCAGCGGAAATATAAAGCGTCGTGACGACACCCTGGCTGATCAGAAATCCGATCTTTCTTGCGATGAATTCAAATGAGAGATCGAAAGAATAGAAGAAGATCATCAGCAGCAGGAACAGTTCCAGCCATATTGCCGTGATCTGTGCCCAGCGTGGGAAAAGTCTCAGGAAACTCCAATTGGCGAAGATGATAGCGCTAAGCAGTATCGAGGAGATCAGCGTCGCTTTGGTGAAATCGGCTTTCGCGACTTTGGGGTCGATACCAAGCCAGTTTGTTATGCCGGAGAACCGGATATTCATAAAACAGAAGAGTGCCGTCAGGATAACAAAAAAAGCTATCTGGACAGTGCGTTTGGCGGCCTCGGGCCGCGTCAGAAAAAACCTCCCGAGCATGTTCTCTCCCCTGTCAGCTTGCTTTTCGCTCCGCAAGCCAATCCTGCATCTGCAATTTCCAATAGGTTAGCTGGGCGGCAGCAAGACCTGCAGCGCCTCCGGCCCAGACCAGCCCGAATTTTTCGAAGAGCTTGTAGCGGTCACTTTGTCCGCAAATGGCTTCGGCGACGACTTTACCGCCGATGGCGGTTGTGTTCAGCCCATGGCCACCGAAGGCGGTGCAGTACCATGTGGCGCGGTCCAACTGACCGATCTGCGGCATCAGGTGTCTGGCGTAGGACATCAGGCCCGACCATGCCAACTCCGTCTTCAGTGAAGCAAGTTGAGGATAAGTCCCCACCATTTCATTGCGCAACTCGCGCACCACGCCGGGTGTGTCGGCTGCTCGTGTCGTGATGCGTCCACCCCATAAAAGTCTGCGACCACCGTCGATCACGCGGTAGTAGTCGCCAGCACGACGATTATCACCAATTGCGGACGTGGTTCGGATGGCCGATGCGATCAGTTCGGGTGCTTCTTCACTCACCATCACATAGGTCGCAATTGGCAGATAGGCCCGCCTGATCTGACCCACCAGGCCGTCCGTATAACCACCGGTGGTGATCAGCACTGCGCCTGCCTTGACTTGTCCCTGATTTGTTTTGACCAGCTTGCCGTCCTTGTGGTCGAGCAACTGGACTACGCGGCTATGCTCGAAAATCCGCCCGCCGAGCCGCTCGATCTCGCGTCCGAGCGCCCGTAGATAGTTCAGCGGATGGATATGAAACGCATTGGGATCGTAGACCGATTGGAAATAGCGCTTGGACTTCAGAATATTGCGCGTTTCAGCCGTTGCGTGAAAATCTATTCTGTAGCCATAATCGCGCTGAAGCGCCTCGGCATAATGTTTCAGACTCTCACCGTCGTCATACCGGCGTACGTTCAGAATGCCAGGAATGAGTTGTGCTTCTTCAATCTTCAGCGTGTCGATGTTCTGTCGAACGAATTCGACACCTTCAATCGATAATTGATGCAGTGTCTTGGCAACAGACCTGCCAGCCCGGGCAGCAATTTCATCGCCGCCTGAGGCAAAGCCGGGGCTGACAAACCCGCCATTGCGCCCGGATGCACCGAAACCGATGCTCTCAGCTTCCAGGACAACGACTTTCTTGCCCGCTCGCGACATCTGCAATGCGGCCGACAAGCCTGCAAGTCCGCCGCCAATCACTGCGACATCTGCTGTTGTTTCGCGTTCAAGCGTTGGACGCGCGAAATCGTCCGCCTTTGTTTGGCTGTAATAAGTGGCCGGATAAGTCATCGCAACACCAGGAAAAGCATATCGGATGAGCCACCTTCACGATGGCTCATTTCGATATTGATCTAAGGATAATGTCAGTCGGCGCTGTAGTCTTTGCCGTACCACTTTGCAGTGAGTGTAGCCAAAGTGCCGTCAGACTTCATCTGCTGGATGATTTCGCCAATCTTGGCGGTCCATTCCGGATCGTTCTTTTCCGCGATGACCACGAGCGGTTCACGGAAGGCATATTCGCCCTCAAGAATCTTCACCGGATAGCCGTTCTTGATGGCGTTCTGCGCGGTCTGTTCCGGCGCGATGATCGCATCGATGCGAACGCCGTCACCCAGTCTCAGATCGTCGAATGGCAGCATGGAATCCGCGAAGGTGCGAATTTCACCGGGTTCCAGCTTGTACTCGATCGGGGGAAGGCCGGGCGCGTCGATTTCCAACTGCCGACGCGCGAAATCTTCCGACGTCGTTGCCGTTTCTACGCCAATGACTTTGCCTTTGAGATCGGCGACCGATTTCGCCTCGCTATCCTTGTGCACGACATAGACATAGGGGCTGTAATAGTAGACCCCGGCAAAATCGATGACCTTGGCGCGCGCCTTGGTCGGGGTCACCGACCCAACGCCAACGTCGTAACGGCCCTGCCAGCGCCCACCGGTCAATGTCGCCCAGTCCGGCGTCTCGAAGGAAACGGTGACGCCAAGACGTTTGCCAATCTCGTTGGCCACATCCACGTCGAAGCCCACGAGCTTGTTGGAATCATCCAGAAAGCTTTGGGGTGGCCAGCCTGCATTGGTTGCGACGACCATGGCCTTTTTTTCCATGACGCGATCCAGCGTTTCGCCTGCAAAAGCAGAGAAACCAGTCGCCAGAATGGCGCCTGCGACACCCATTATCGTTATGATTTTTTTCATTTTATCGAACCCCTCCTCAGGTCTGATGCATGAGCATTGCATAAACCTGGAAGCAACGGCTAGGCGGCCCGGATAAGTAGCTTATGAAATTAGCGTATGATGATATGCAATTTTTGCAGGATATAAGGTCAGCCGAATGTGGCGCCGGGGCCGCCCGAATGAGAAGCCCCGCGATGGCGCATGAAATCGGCTGATCGCTCGTGGCGTAAATTATTGATTTCGCACAGCCATTGCAGTGACTTCGACCCGCATTTCCGGGGTGGCGAGGCCTGCAACGCCCACGGCGCAACGAACCGGAAACGGCTTTTTGAAAAAGCGCAGATAGACTTCGTTAAAAGCCGGGCGTTCATTGATGTCGGTCAGGTAGATCGTCAGGTGAAAAACATTTGCCAGACTGCTCCCCGCCTTTTCGAGCGATGCTTTGAGACTATTCAGCGTGCATTCGCTCTGAGCGGTTATGTCGCCGGTTTCCATGGAACCATCTGCCCGGATGGGAACATGGGTGGTCACTAGGAAATTGCCGATGCCTGCAACATCAGAAGAGATTTCGCTTTCGTCCGTATCCTCCAGAAAATAGGGCGTTGCGTTGTTTGTCATGGTCATTCTCCAAGAGGTTAGGTGTTTGTGAAAAGCGTGAAGCGGTTTTCCGATAAGTTGTGCGCTAAAACAAGCAGCCAGATCATTTCCGTCGATTGAGTGAGCCTGATGGTCTTGAGGTAGCAACAATGTGTGCTCGCCGGGACGGGCAACCTATTGCGATGGTGGTCGAGCGGGTCTAAGAAACACGTCGGAGGCGAGGAGGCTTCCCTCAACGATGACCGGTTCCGGTCTGAAGGCAATCCATGACAGAAAAACATTCTCATCGCGGGCTTGTTGTTGCCGCGATTATGGCAAGCATGGCCATGATCGCCGTCGAGGCAACGATTGTGTCAACCGCAATGCCACAGATCGCGGCGCAGCTGGGTCAGCTCAATCTCTATTCCTGGGTTTTCTCCTCATTTCTTTTGACCCAGACAGCAACGACCGTCGTGTTTGGCAAGCTAGCCGACATCTACGGGCGCAAACCGGTTCTTGTTTTTGGTATTGCGCTGTTCCTGACGGCTTCTGTACTGGCCGGTTTCGCATGGTCGATGCCGTCGATGATTGTTTTCCGGCTATTGCAGGGCATTGGGGCAGGGGCGATCCAGCCTGCGGCCATGACCGTGGTGGCCGATCTTTTCCCTGGAGCACAGCGCAGCAAGGTTCAGGGATATCTTGCCAGTGTCTGGGCACTGTCAGCCGTTGTCGGTCCGCTGCTTGGCAGCCTGATTATTCACAATCTGAGTTGGGCCTGGGTGTTCTGGATCAATGTGCCGGTCGGTATTCTGGCGGCATCGGGCTTTCTTCTCTTCCTGCATGAAGAGAAGCGGACAAAGCCGGTATCGATCGATGTGCTCGGCGCAGCACTTTTTGCCGTCTCCATTTCCTCCCTGATGATTGCGCTCACCCTGATGGAGAGTGCAGTTTCGCTCGAAGGAATTCTGGCGTTCATTCTCTTTGCTCTTTCACTGATTGCGTTCATCTGGCAGGAACGTCGCGCAAAGGAGCCCATGGTCGCACCAGACCTGTGGCTGAAACGTCCTATCGCTTTCTCCAATCTGGCGGTTTTTCTGGCCAGCATGTCGATCATGGGGTTGACGACATTCCTGCCGATGTATGTGCAGACAGTTCTCGACCGTTCTCCTGTGGTCGCGGGCTTCGCCTTGACCATGTTGCTGCTGGGCTGGCCGTGCGGGGCCACGATTGCATCGCGGCAGTTTACGCGGTTCGGATTGCGCCCGATCATGATCGCCGGAAGCATCTGCATTCCGATTGGCACCTCTCTGCTTGTCATGCTGAGCCCGTCAAGTTCCGCCACACTGGCCGGAACCGGTTCTCTGATCATGGGGTTTGGCATGGGGCTGCTCAATATCGGGGCGCTCATCCTGACACAGGATAGCGTGAGTTGGTCGGAGCGCGGCAGCGCCACGGCATCGAACGTCTTCTCGCGCAATTTAGGCAGCACGCTCGGAGCAGCCATTCTCGGTGCGGTGCTGACCTATGGCCTTGCCAACGCCAATCATGGCGAAGCGATTACGTCAGACCAACTTCGGGACCTGTTGAATGGCGCGGAGATGTTGATTGACCAGCAGGAGCTTCGGCTGGCGCTTCAACATGCGCTGCACGCAACATTTGTAGCAATGATGCTTATCGCGGTGCTGATCGTGCCGGCTTGCCTCTGTGTGCCCGGAGTGAAGAAGACCTACGAAGAAAACGTGGTGACTTGAATGTCTCCGAATATCTGCAAGCCATGGACTCAGCCGACCTGAAATCAACGGTCGGCTGAAATCGTGACCTTGTGGTAACCGCTTTGGTGAGCAATAGCTCTTCGCAGATGGAAGGCGTCTGAAAAAGCAAAAATCCCGGACAAAGCCAGGATTTTGTTGCCTGTACTTAACGGAAAACTGGAGCGGGCGAAGGGATTCGAACCCTCGACCCCAACCTTGGCAAGGTTGTGCTCTACCCCTGAGCTACACCCGCTCGCGCCAGTCGTTTCCGTCAGGCAGGCGCTATATGAACTAACACCCCGGAGATTGCAACAGGGAAATTACAGGAAAATGCCGTTTCAGCGAATTTAACTGCCGGTTAAATTGTAACTATTTGTAAATGTTGCATTTTTCAGATTATGCGCCGTATTCTCGACTGTGGTTCTTCGTTAAAACAAGGAAAACGCGCTTCCACGGATAACGGAATCGGCTGTCGGAGGTGTGAGTCAGCGCAGTTGCGTTTCGCGCGAACATTCCAATTTGCTTTGCATGGTTTCTAAGCATGTATCCATGGTCTATAAGCGCTGTTGCAAGTCGCCGAAGCGTGAGGAGCGTGACGACATGCGCAATATTTTCAATGCCGAACAGAATGGGTGGAATCATGCCTTTGTCGCCGAGCGAGCTTCACGACTATCTTCAGAAACTCGGTATCGAAGTAAAAACTGTCGAACATCCTCCCTTGTTCACAGTCTCGGATTCCCAAAGCCTGCGTGGTGAAATTCCGGGTGGCCATACGAAAAATCTCTTCCTGAAAGACAAGAAAGACAATTTCTTTCTCGTGACAGTCGAAGAGGATGCGGTGGTCGATCTGAAGTCGATTCATCAACTGCTAGGCGCTGCAAGCCGTGTTTCGTTTGGCAAGCCGGAAAAGCTGATGGAATATCTGGGTGTGTTTCCGGGCGCAGTCACCGTGTTTGGCGCGGTCAACGATACTGCACACAATGTGCAGGTCGTTCTTGATGCCGATTTGATGAAGTATGACGTCATCAACGGCCATCCATTGACCAATGAAGCCACGACTTCCATCAAGCGCGAAGACCTTGTCGCTTTCCTCAAGTCCACCGGCCATGAACCGCGTGTTCTGGCCGTTTCCGAAGGTGCGAAAGCAGACACTTCGGTATAAACTGATTTTCAAAACGGGCGGCTTTCTTGCACATAGCAATTGGCGATTGAAGTGGAAGGCCGGAGCGCTAAGTTACAGCGCAACTTGCTGAAATGACCGTCTTGAAATTGGCTTTCGAAGATACGAACTGAAAGAACGACACCGGCTTATATGCGGAGCATCGCATCGGTCGGAAAATACGAAGGAATTTCCTATGAGTAGCCAGAACAATCCTTATGCCGGTGCAGGTGGCCAGATGACGGCAAATGTCTCTTTCGGTTCGGCGCCGACCGCTACTGGAGGCGCGGAGCTCGTCAAGGATACGACGACGGCAAGTTTTCAGGCGGACGTCATTACCGAATCCCGCAATCAGCCGGTGCTGGTGGATTTCTGGGCGCCGTGGTGCGGACCTTGTAAGCAGCTCACACCGATCATTGAAAAGGCCGTGCGGGACGCTGGTGGCGCTGTCAAACTGGTCAAGATGAATATCGATGATCATCCTGCCATCGCTGGTCAGCTCGGGATTCAATCCATTCCGGCGGTCATTGCTTTCGTCAACGGTCAGCCGGTCGATGGTTTCATGGGGGCTGTGCCGGAATCGAAGGTGAAGGAATTCATCGCCAAGATCGGCGGACCGAGCGACGCGGAAGCGGCGCTTGCCGAAGCCGTCACTGCCGCAAATGAACTGGTCGAAGCTGGTGATTTCGTTCAGGCATCGGAGATTTTCTCGTCCATTCTTCATGCCGTCCCGGATAATGTCGATGCGATTGTCGGTCTTGCGACCTGCCTTCTGGAATCCGGCGATGCGGAAAAGGCGCGCGAACTTCTCGCCCAGCTTCCCGCTGACAAGCAGAATGCACCTGCCGTTCGGGCATTGGAAGCGCGTCTTGCATTGGCTGATCAGGTCAAGCTCATTGGTGATCCGATTGCGCTTGAAAAGCGAATTCAGGCTGATCCGAAGGATTATCAGGCCCGGTTTGACCTTGCTCAGGTGCGTAATGCACAGGGGCGGCGTGTAGATGCGGCCAATGAGCTGCTTTTCATCATGAAGTCTGATCGCGAGTGGAACGAAGACGGCGCACGCAAGCAGCTTCTTCAGTTTTTCGAAGCATGGGGCAATGCCGATCCGGCGACGCTCGGTGCGCGGCGCAAACTGTCGTCGCTTCTGTTTTCCTGATCGCGAGCGGTCGGGATTCCAACTGTTAGGGCGCATGTTTGGTGCGTCCTAAAGGGAGGTTGCAATGCAGGTGGGCAATGCCCGTTACAGAACGGGTGCTGATATACCCGAGACCGTGCCGGTTTTCCCGTTGAAGGGGGCGCTGCTTCTGCCCGGTGGCCAGCTTCCGCTCAATATTTTTGAGCCGCGCTATCTGGCGATGGTCGAGAATGCCTTGGCGGGTAAACGCATCATCGGCATGATCCAGCCGAAAATCGACGGCGATGATGACGAAACAATCAATGAGCTGGATGAAAGCCTTCGCCCGCAATTGAGCAGTGTCGGCTGTCTTGGCCGCATCACAACCTTTGCCGAAACGGGCGACGGTCGCCTGCTGATTACCCTGCAGGGCATCTGTCGGTTTCGCGTGCGGGAAGAAGTCAATTGCCGTCAGCCTTACCGGCAATGCCGGATCATGCCGTTTCTGGCTGATCTGGAAGAGGCGCGGGATTCGTCGGAAATTGACCGGGACGCTTTGCTGGGGGCTTTCCGCGATTATCTGGAAGCGCACAATCTGGAAGCGGACTGGGATAGTATCACGCGGGCAAACAATGAAACCCTCGTCAATGCGCTCTCCATCATGTCGCCTTTCGGTCCGGCAGAAAAACAGGCCCTTCTGGAGGCCCCCGATTTGAAGACGCGTGCAGCAACTTTGATTGCCATTACCGAAATGGTATTGGCCAGAGTAAAGGACGACGATTTCGGATCGCGGCTGCAATAGATCTCAGGAATAAGCCAATGGACGACAAGACGGAAACCGGAAATATCGATGTTCGACTGCTGGAACTCCTCGTATGCCCGCTTACAAAGGGGCCCTTGGAGTATGATGCGGAACATGCCGAACTGATCTCGCGCAAGGCGAAGCTTGCCTATCCCGTCCGGGGCGGAATACCTATCATGCTGCCGTCCGAAGCACGCAGTTTGACAGAGTAAATGCAGGTCGATTTACAGGTGACTGGCGGCCTGAAGCGCTGAACAGCACGCGCTCTATCGGCTGTTATATAATTTCTGCACAAGCCCCTATCTTTTTCATAAGTTTCAGCCACGCGCATTATTGCTTGTCGGACAACAGGGCTCTATAACCCTCGCGGAACTTGATAAAGATGGTATCGGACGGCTATATGCTCTTCGCTGCTGTCATGGATTTGAACGCAGTATTTCTGGCAAAACGGGTCATTGTTTTCCGGAATATGCGAAACAAAACAGAGGCTTGGCATTATGGCATCCAGAAAACTCCTTCTCCTGCCCGGCGACGGCATCGGCCCAGAGGCGATGGCGGAAGTCCGCAAGATCATCGCTTTCCTCAACTCGGGCCTCAATCTCGGCTTTGAAACCGAAGAAGGTCTGGTTGGCGGCTGTGCTTACGACGCGCACGGTCAGGCGATTTCGGATGCTGATATGGAGAAGGCGCTGGCTGCCGATGCCACGCTGTTCGGCGCTGTCGGCGGTCCGAAGTGGGATGATGTGCCTTATGAAGTGCGTCCGGAAGCCGGTCTTCTGCGTCTGCGCAAGGACATGCAGCTCTATGCAAATCTGCGTCCGGCCATCTGCTACCCGGCTCTGGCCCATTCTTCTTCGCTGAAGCCGGAAGTGATCGAGGGTCTCGACATCCTCATCCTGCGCGAGCTGACCGGCGGCGTTTACTTCGGCGAGCCGAAGGAAATCATCGACCTCGGCAATGGCCAGAAGCGCGGTATCGATACGCAGGTCTATGACACCTACGAAATCGAGCGCATCGCCGATGTTGCCTTCGAGTTGGCGCGCACGCGCCGCAACAAGGTCACTTCGATGGAAAAGCGCAATGTGATGAAGTCGGGCGTCCTGTGGAATCAGGTCGTCACCGCTCGCCACAAGGACAAGCACGCCGATGTGGAACTGGAGCATATGCTGGCCGACGCTGGCGGCATGCAGCTCGTGCGCTGGCCGAAGCAGTTCGACGTTATCGTGACGGACAATCTGTTCGGCGACATGCTGTCGGACGTTGCTGCAATGCTGACCGGCTCGCTCGGCATGCTGCCGTCCGCTTCGCTCGGGGCTGTCGATTCCAAAACCGGCAAGCGCAAGGCGCTTTATGAGCCCGTCCACGGTTCTGCACCGGATATCGCTGGCAAGGGCGTTGCCAATCCGATTGCAATGATCGCTTCGCTTGCCATGTGCCTGCGTTATTCGTTCAACCTCGTCGATGAAGCCGACCGTCTGGAAGCCGCGATTGCGCAGGTTCTCGATGATGGTCTGCGCACCGCCGACATCTGGTCGGAAGGCAAGACCAAGGTTGGCACTGTCGCAATGGGCGATGCCATCCTCGACAAGTTTTCGAAGCTTTCCGCTGAATAAGCGCGACGAGATCGCTTGATGAAAGCCCGCCTTGCACTTTGCATGGCGGGCTTTTCTTTTTTGAATAAGCGCCCGATTTGAGGCTGTAAATTCCTGCTCTGCTGCATAAGAATAGCTGCATGTTGTTCACGCTCCCAGATCAAAACAAACTCTACGACGCACTTGTCGCCCGCGATGCCGCTTATGAGGGCAGGGCCTATGTCGGTGTTGTCTCAACCGGAATTTTCTGCCGCCTGACTTGTCCGGCGCGGAAACCGAAACAGGAAAACTGCCGCTTTTTCGCATCGGTTGCCGAATGCATGGCCGATGGTTTTCGGCCCTGCAAAAGATGTCATCCGTTACAACCCGCTGCCGAGGCGGAGCCTTCCGTCAAGAAGCTTCTCGATGCGCTTGAAGCCGATCCGGAACGACGCTGGAGTGAAGAGGATGTTGCCCGAATGGGGCTTGATCTCTCGACCGTCCGTCGCAGTTTCCGCCGTCATTTCGGAATGACATTTCTGGAAATGGCGCGGCAGGAACGCTTGCGGCACGGGTTCCAGGCGCTTGCCGATGGCGGGCGCGTCATCGACGCCCAGATTGATGCGGGTTTTGAATCCCCGGAAGCTTTTCGGAGTGCCTTCGCACGTATTCTCGGGCTTCCACCCGGAAAATTGCGGGGTGATGGTTTGCTGCGCGCTGACTGGATCAAGTCACCGCTTGGTACGATGATCGCGATCTGTGATGCGCGAAGCCTGCACCTTCTGGAGTTTGCTGATCGCAAGGCGCTGTCAGCGGAACTGAAGAAGCTCTATACTACCTGTCGCGGTGATCTGGGGATCGGTCGTTTCAGCACCCATGACCTCGTCGAGCAGCAGTTGAATGCCTTCTTCGACGGCAATTCTCCGACGTTCGATTTGCCGCTGGTGCTGCATGGCAGTGCTTTTACGCAAGGGGTCTGGCGGGAACTTCAGAACATTCGGGCCGGAGAGACGCGGAGTTACAGTGAACTGGCGCAGGCCATGGAAAAGCCGCTTGCCGTGCGTGCGGTCGCCCGGGCCAATGGGGCGAACCAGATTGCCATCGTCATTCCATGCCATCGTGTGATTGGCGCGGACGGATCGCTGACCGGTTATGGCGGCGGTCTCTGGCGGAAGCAGAAGCTGATCGAGATCGAAGCGCAATATCGCAGATAGATCATCAGACGAACATGAAAACGCCGCCCGATGGGCGGCGTTTTCTCGTTTGTAGGCGCGTTGGCTAGTCGAGCTTGTGCAGGTCGACACCCTTGGTTTCCTTGACGAAGATCATGCCGATCACAAAGGTGATGGAGGCGATAATGATCGGATACCAGAGGCCGTAATAGATGTCGCCCCTGGCAGCGCTCAGTGCGAACACGCCAGCCGGAAGCAGGCCGCCGAACCAGCCGTTGCCGATGTGATATGGCAGCGACATGCCGGTGTAGCGGATGCGGGTCGGGAACATCTCGACGAGGATCGCGGCAATCGGGCCGTACACCATCGTCACGTAGATGACGAGGATGGTCAGGATGGCGATTGTCAGGAACCAGTTCACCTGTGCAGGGTCGGCGACCATCTTGAACGCACCGGCATTCGGGATGGTGTAGACAGCCTGATCGGTGCTGACGCCAAGGCCGTCAGCTTCGGTCTGGGTCAGAAGCTTCTGCTTCACCAGATCGGCAGCCGGAACCATGGTCTTGTCTCCGCCGCGGATGGCTTCGGCATTCAGCTGAAGTTCCGGATTGGCGGCGACGAATGCATCAAGCTTGCTGTCCGTCACTTTCGCAGGGTCGCGAACGAGCGGGAAACCTGCCTTCTGCAGGGCAAGGTTCACGTCGTGAGACAGGGCTGACTGCTTGGCCGCAGCATCTGCTCCAGCCTGAACCGCGTCGTAAGACGTGATCGTGCTGTCGCCGATCGTGACGGTTGCCGGGGTGCCGGCTGCTGCTGTCTGCACAATCTCATAAGGCACCGAGCTCTTGGCGAGGAAGCTTGTCGCAACATCGCAAGAGGTAGTGAACTTCGACGTGCCGGTGGCGTTGAACTGGAAGTTACAATCGCCGGGGGCAGCAGTAACGGTTGCCTTGATGGTCTGTTCAGCCTGTGCGAGAGCCGGGTTTGCAGCGCCGGTGAGAGCCTTGAACAGCGGGAAGTAAGTTACGGCAGCAAGCAGAAGACCTGCCATGATGATCGGCTTGCGACCGATCTTGTCGGACAGCCAGCCGAAGAAGACGAAACCACCGGTGCCGATCAGGAGCGCGATGGCGACCATGATATTTGCCGACTGGTTTTCAACCTTCAGAACGTTCTGGAGGAAGAACAGGGCGTAGAACTGACCGCAATACCACACCACGGCCTGACCGGCGGTAAGACCGAAGAGGGCGATGAGTGCGATCTTGGCGTTCTTCCATTGGCCGAATGCTTCGGAAAGCGGGGCCTTGGAGGTCTTGCCTTCTTCCTTCATGCGCTTGAATGCGGGCGACTCGCTCATCTGCATGCGAATCCAGACGGAAATGCCGAGCAGGAAGATGGAGACGAGGAACGGAATGCGCCAGCCCCAGGCAGCGAAGGCTTCCTTACTCAACAAAGCCTGGATGCCGAGGATCACCAGCAGCGACAGGAACAGGCCGAGCGTTGCCGTGGTCTGGATCCATGACGTGAAGAAGCCGCGCCGATTGTTCGGAGCATGTTCGGCAACGTAGGTTGCAGCACCGCCATATTCGCCACCGAGTGCCAGACCCTGCAGCATGCGCAGGGCGATCAGGATGATCGGTGCGAAAATGCCGAGCGTGGCCGAGCCGGGCAGGATGCCCACGAGAAACGTGGATGCACCCATGATGACGATGGTGACAAGGAATGTGTATTTACGTCCGACGAGATCGCCGATGCGTCCGAAGACGAGAGCGCCGAACGGACGGACGAGGAAGCCTGCCGCGAAAGCGAGCAGAACGAAGATGTTTCGGGTTGCTTCCGGATATTCGTTGAAGAAGGCCGCGCCGATGAAGGCAGCAAGCGTTCCGTAGAGATAGAAGTCGTACCATTCGAAGACGGTACCAAGCGATGACGCAAAGATCACCTTGCGTTCTTCGCTCGTCATTTTCTGCGTGCCGACATCGGCACTTGACGAGACTGCCATTAATCTGTCCTCCCAAACAGAGCCCCTGACGGGCAAATGTAAGACGATCCTTCTTCACCGGGTAAATGAAGTTCGTCTGTTGCGCCGGGAACAGTTCCTCTCAACTGTCCGGGCGCTCTCCTCACACTTGCATGATGAACCGAAAAAGGGGATTCGTGCAGTAGTCTTTAGTATGAGACAGAACTGACGGCTTGAAATACTACGGAAAATTAATAAAGCGCATCCCGAAAGGTGTGAAACGCCTACGCAGGGAAATCAGTCCACTGGACTGATTTCTGATCCTGCTTCGATCGGATAAGATGTGCGTGGACAGCCAACGATTAGAGCGCTGATCTGATCCAATCAGATCGAAATGCGCTCTTAAGCGCCAAAAAATGCGCTCCTTGAAGGTTGGAGAATTGACTCCATCTATAAACCGCGTAAAAGCAGTGGCGAACGAAGGAGAACCCGCGTGGATCGCGTCAACGTAGCGTCAGTTTCGCTTGGAACTGCCGGCATTTTTGCCGGGGCAGCGCGCATGCCTTCGATTTCCAAAACACTCACGGCCATTACTAAAACGACCACGAAAACGGTCTGATTCCCTTGGCCTGCTCGCCCTCTCCCCGGGTCTGGCCCGGGGGCGGAAGTCCCGCGTGGCCTGCGGGGTTCCGAATCTGGAAGCGGAGAGGGACAGGAGACGAAAAATGGGTTTCAAGGTTGCAGTTGTCGGCGCCACCGGAAATGTCGGGCGCGAAATGCTCAATATCCTCGAAGAACGCGGCTTTCCGGCTGACGAAGTTGTCGCGCTTGCATCGCGCCGCAGCCAGGGCACGGAAGTGTCCTATGGCGACCGGACGCTGAAGGTCAAGGCGCTCGACACATATGATTTCTCCGATACGGACATCTGCCTGATGTCTGCTGGCGGCGAGATTTCCAAGGAATGGTCGCCGAAGATCGGCAAGCAGGGCTGCGTCGTCATCGATAATTCCTCGGCCTGGCGTTATGACTCGGAAGTGCCGCTGATCGTGCCGGAAGTGAACCCGGATGCAGTCGAAGGCTTCCGCAAGAAGAACATCATTGCCAATCCGAACTGCTCGACGGCTCAGCTCGTCGTGGCTCTGAAGCCTTTGCACGATGTTGCCAAGATCAAGCGCGTCGTTGTGTCGACCTATCAGTCGGTTTCAGGCGCAGGCAAGGAAGGCATGGATGAGCTGTTCGAACAGTCGCGCGCTGTTTTCGTCGCCGACCCTGTCTCTGCGAAGAAGTTCACCAAGCGCATCGCGTTCAACGTGATCCCGCATATCGATGTCTTCATGGAAGACGGCTACACCAAGGAAGAATGGAAGATGGTGGCCGAAACCAAGAAGATGCTCGATCCGAAGATCAAGCTGACGGCAACGGCTGTTCGCGTTCCGGTCTTCATTGGTCACTCCGAGGCGGTCAATATCGAGTTTGAAAACCCGATCACGCCGGAAGAAGCACGCGAGATTCTGCGCGAAGCTCCAGGCTGCCAGGTTGTCGACAAGCATGAGAACGGTGGCTACATCACGCCTTACGAATCCGCTGGCGAAGATGCGACTTATATCAGCCGTATCCGCGAAGACATCACCGTCGAGAACGGTCTGGCTCTGTGGGTTGTTTCGGACAATCTGCGCAAGGGTGCTGCGCTCAACACCATCCAGATTGCAGAGCTGCTGGTCGCGCGCGGCCTGATCAAGCCAAAGGCTCTTGCTGCCTGATCTGCTGTACTCAGTACTGATATTAAAAAGCGCCGGGAAACCGGCGCTTTTTTTAGCGGGAAATGCTGTCTGAAAGATTGCCGCGTATATTGAGCAATCGCGTGCGTAAATCCCGCAACTCATCGATGGGCTGACCAAGTGCGCAGAACACCTGTTCGGGGATGCTCTCGGCTTTCATGCGCAGTGCCTTGCCTTCGTCGGTCAATGTGATGCGGACTTGCCGCTCATCTTGCGGGTCACGCCGACGCGCGATACGTCCGGCGGCTTCAAGGCGCTTCAGCAGAGGGGTCAGGGTTCCTGAATCGAGATTGAGCTTTGCGCCAATCTCCGAAACGGTTCGGTCGTCCTGTTCCCAAAGAACGATCATCACCAGAAACTGCGGATAGGTCAGATCAAGCTTGCTGAGGATCGGTTGGTAGGCACGCGTCAGCGCATTCGCGGTCGAGTAGATCGCAAAGCAGACCATGTTGGAAAGACCGAGATTGGAATCCTGATCGTTGCGCTTCATCATGATAACTCCTTGGCAAATATATACATCATACGCAATTGGATTGCGCGTCACTTAATTGTGAAATTAAATTTCGCAAAACTATATTGCGCACAATTTAATTATCTGCAAGTTTGGCTACGGAGACAAACCAAAGGAGAAGCCCAAATGCCAATTCTGTACACAACCCAATCCACAGCAACCGGCGGCCGCACCGGCAGCGCCAAGACTGCCGACGGACGGCTCAGTGTCGTTCTCGATACACCGAAGGAACTCGGCGGTTCGGGTGGCGAGGGCACCAATCCTGAGCAGCTTTTCGCCTCCGGCTATGCTGCATGCTTCCTGGGCGCGTTGAAATTCGTTGCTGCCAAGGAGAAAGTTGCCATTTCGGCAGACAGCACCGTGACTGCGACGGTCGGCATTGGTCCGCGTGAAGATGGCACTGGCTTCGGGCTTGATGTGGCGCTGCAAGTGGCACTTCCGGGCGTGGACAAGGCGAAGGCAGACGAGCTTGTTCAGGCTGCGCATATCGTCTGCCCATACTCGCATGCAACACGCGGCAACATCGATGTTCGCCTGAGCGTGGCTTAACAAAGAAATGCAAAAGGCGCCCGACGAGGGCGCCTTCTATTTCGCAAGCTTATCGGCGCGTCACTTCGATCGCTAATACATCAAGTGCTTTTTCTACTTGCTCATACACCCCGGTTCCCAGTGGCAGGATCGGGCGTGGTGGCGCGATTTTCGCGAGGCCCAGAAGGTCGGCAATGACATACATTGCGCGGAAACTGCTGTGGGCTTTGAACAGATCCCAAAGCGGCGTGAAAGCTGCATTGAGGCGTTCCGCCTCCGCCCTGTCTCCGCTTTGTGCCGCGCGCGTCAACGCCAGCGCTGGCTCGGGAAGAAGCCCTGCAACCACGCTGTACCAGGCATCCGCGCCAGCCAGAAGCGCATCCGCCGCACCCCAGTCGCCGCTAAAGCCTATGACGAAGCTTGATGGAGCTTCCGAACGCAATTTGGAGATGGCACCCTCGTATTCACCGTTTGCGGGCAGGGGCATCTTGATCGCGCTGATATTCTTTACATTGGCAAGCCGTGCGATCAGTTCATCGCTGAAGATGAACTTTGTCGTGCCGGGATTATTGTAGATGCAAAGGGGAAGGTCGGTCGTCTCGGCAACGGCTTTGAAGTGCTGGAACACTTCTTCCTGTGTCAGCGGTGTATAGGAAACAGGCGCCAGCAACAGCCCGTCTGCACCGGCATCTGCGGCCTCCCGCGCCAGTGCTTGCGCCTCATCTGTCCGCAACGCACCAACGCCGACGATGATCGGTGTTCTGCCGCCGATAGACCTGACGGCGGTGTTGATCGTATGCAACCGCTGTTCCCGCGTGAGAAAGGCATAGCTGCCAGTGCTTCCCAGAAGACCGATAGAATCCGCTCCCGCCTCGCAGATGCGCTCAAGAAAGACGCAGAGCGTATCCTCCATGAGTTTGCCCGCGGCATCGATTGGTGTGAGCGGAAAGGCGGAAAGACCTTTGAAGAGTTTCATGGTGCTCTTTTCTCAAACGGATTAGCGCGACAGAAGCAGGCGGATACCGGCAAGGCCGAAAACAGCCGCGAGTACGCCTTCGATCCAGCGGCGCGCGCGACGATAGAGGCGCACCATAGGCATAGTGGAAAATACGATGGCATAGCCGCAGAAAATGGTCACGCTGAGCGCGATGCAGCCGCCCAGAAATGCTGCCAGATGTGGCCATGAGGAATTGGCGCCAAGCCCCAGCGTAACCAATGCGATCCAGGACAGAATGGACTTCGGGTTTGACAGATGCATCAGAAGGCCACGGCGATAAAGCTCCCCATGGGACAAAATTGTTTTGCTGCCGGAAGTTCGCATAGCCAATGCTTCGTCCGATGTCATGGCCGCCCGCCCGGCCTTGAAGGCAAGATAAAGCAGATAAAGCCCGCCGAAGATTTTCAGGATGAACAGAGCTTCGGCAAATCGTGTGAGGATGGCCGAAACGCCGGTCGCGGCCATCACGCCCCAGAAAATGGAGCCCGTAACGACACCGGCAGCAAAGAAAAGTCCTGACTTGCGGCCCTGATCCATCGCCACGCCCATGATCCGCATTGTGCTCGGACCGGGGCTGCCTGCTGCAATGATGTAAGTCACATATACGAGGAGAAGCTGGTAGATGGCAGGGGAGATGCTCATATCGCTACTCTAGTGGATTGAATTTGACGTTTGATACCCGTCCGATATAAATCCCGTTTCAAACGTCAAATTCGAAAAATCCACTAGATTCATAAGGTTACTAGTAGTCTTTTTGCTTCCGACATTTGCTCAGCGCTCATATCCGAGGGATGCAAATGTCGGAATCAGACCGCTAGTTGCATCAGGAGAATCTATAGCATTCTCTCAATGCAATATCTGTATGCGATTGTGCCAGAATCCAAGGAGGAACTGCTGGAACTGCCGATGGTTTCGTCGAAAACGACAAAACTTGACGCTTTGATCCTGCTCGAGCGGTTCTACTCGGCCTGTGCCTCGATATTTTCCATATCGTCATCGGACAAGCCGAAATGATGGCCGATTTCGTGGATCAGAACATGGGTGATGATATCGCCCAGCGTTTCTTCATGTTCGGACCAATAGTCGAGGATCGCACGGCGGTAGAGCGTGATGCGATTGGGGCCTTCGCCCGTCTGCAGGCTGAAACGTTCGCCGATGCCGCGACCTTCGAAAAGGCCAAGCAGGTCGAAAGGCGTTTCCAACCCCATATCCTCGATGATCTGGTCGTCAGGAAAGTCGGCGATCTGGATGATAATGTCGCCGCACAACGCACGAAACTCCTGCGGCAGATGCGCAAGAGCCTCAATCGCGATGGATTCTATTTCGTCCAGCGAGGGCGAGAGACGTCCCGCCCAGTCGCCGCTTTGATCTTCTCGGGCCATTCCAGCCAATCGTGTCCTATTCACTTGTGCAGGCCGCCAGACCTGCGACCGGGTATTCTGGCCGAGTATATATAGTGCATACCGACATTATGCCCAGGGACGCTGTTCAGCGCGCTTGGCCTCGAATGTGTCGATGCTGCCAGCCTTTTCCATGGTCAGGCCGATATCATCGAGACCGTTGAGCAGACAGTGGCGCTTGAAATCATCGACATCAAAGGAAATCGAACCGCCATCCGGACCGTGAATTTCCTTGGCTTCGAGATCGACGGTAAGGGTCGCATTGGCGCCGCGCGAGGCGTCGTCCATCAGCTTGTCCAGATCTTCCTGGCTGACCTTGATCGGCAGAATGCCGTTCTTGAAGCAGTTATTGTAGAAGATGTCGGCAAATGAGGTCGAGATTACGCAACGGATGCCAAAATCAAGCAGAGCCCATGGCGCATGCTCGCGCGAGGAGCCGCAGCCGAAATTGTCGCCAGCAACGAGGATCTGCGCGTTGCGATAGCCCGGCTTGTTCAGGACGAAATCCGGGTTTTCGGTGCCGTCTTCGTTGAAGCGCATTTCGGCGAAAAGACCCTTGCTCAGACCCGTGCGCTTGATCGTCTTCAGGTAATCCTTCGGGATGATCATGTCCGTATCGATATTGACGATCGGCAGGGGGGCGGCAACGCCCGTGAGCTTGGTGAACTTATCCATGTCCTGAACCTGTCGGTTGGGAATTTGCAATTTGCAAACTGGTTTACATCAGCTTGACCGAGAGTCAACGTTTGAGGCCGAAACTGCCCAATAGGTCGCAACTCCCGACCCGTTTCGCGAAATATCCGACGCGCGGACAAGCGCGCCGGATAGTCCGACTGTCGGGTTATGCGCATAATCCTGTCTGGAAACCGCGTCAAGTTTTCCGGATCATGCGTCATTGACGCAGTTCACGCAATTATCCGACGTTGAGGGCGACGCCACCGGTCTCGCTGCCGGTCAGGCGGCGGGATTTGCCATCCGTGCCAACGACGATCGTATAACGCCTGCGCCGCATTGAGAGGTTCGGCGAAACCGCCACATCGATGGCCGGATCGAACTGAAGCGTGATGCGCCAGAGTTCGGGCTTGATCGTTTCCTCGACGGCGATGATGCGGGCATCGAACGGCGTGGTATGAAACATGCCGGTAATGCGCTGTCCGACGCGGTAAGGCGCGGTATCGTCCTCAACGGGTGCGGGTGCCACCTTGCCGTCATTGGCGGCAAGCGTATTCCAGTCACGTGTGCCGGACTGGCGCGCCACAAGGTCGAGTGCCTTGCCGTGGCTGATGGTGATGCCTTCCTCGCTCAAAGCCTGCCGCAGACGGCGGGCCTGATGCTTGAAGTCAGCGTTATTGGTCCCAGCGATAATAGCCGTGGTCATTGTTTTCGCTCCTGGTTGTGAGCGGCGTTTTCATGAACGGGTGCCCGCATTGCCGTTTCTGCCGTCACCGGAACAAAAACGAAGTTTCAGAATGCTTTACCATGGCCGTAAGGCTGCGGGCGGCGGGTGCATTCCAACCGAAGGCTGGAAAATAGGCGTGTCGATACAGGTTTTCAAGGGCCTGCCTGCTCGCGCTCTCGGCGCTTGCGCAGCGGGATGGTTCCGTGCACAAATCGGGACATGAAAACTATTGTTCGTCCGCGCCGTTCTGTCCTCTTCGTTCCTGCCGCCAATGCTCGCGCTCTCGAGAAGTCGCTGACCCTTTCAGCGGATTGCGTGATCTATGATTTGGAGGATTCCGTCGCGCCGGAAGCGAAGGTCGCGGCGCGCGATGCGCTGGCGGTGCATTTCGCAAGCCATCCGAAGGTCAATTTCGAGCGGATTGTACGGGTCAATACGGCGGAAACGCCGTGGGGCAGGGATGATGTCGCGGCGGCTGCGAAGATGGGGGCGGACGCCATCCTTCTGCCCAAGACTGAACGACCGCAGGATATAATCGACGCGGCCAACCGGCTTGATCGTCAGGATGCCGATCCGGCAGTTGGTGTATGGGCGATGATCGAAACCGCGCGCGGTATTCTCAACGCCGACGAAATCGCCGTTCTTGGACATCGTTCGGCGGTACGGCTTGCCTGTTTCGTCGTCGGGCCGAACGATATTGCGCGGGAAACCGGTGTGCGCCCGCAACCGGGGCGACCTTATCTCGTCCCATGGCTAATGCAGATCATTCTCGCAGCGCGCGCTGGCGGGATCACCGTTCTCGACGGCGTTTACAATGATTTTCGGGATAGCGTTGGCTTCGAGGCAGAATGCGCGCAAGGTGCCGCCATGGGGTTCGACGGCAAGACGTTGATTCATCCAGGCCAGGTTGAAGCGGCTAACCGGGCCTTCTCACCAACCGAAGACGAGGTGGCCCATGCCCGCGCTGTCGTTGAAGTCTTTGCCCGGCCTGAAAATGCCGAGAAAGGCGTCGTCTCGCTCGACGGGCAGATGGTCGAACGTCTTCATCTTGAAATAGCCGAGCGCGTGCTCGCGAAGGCGGACGTAAAGTTATAACAGAGGAAGTAACAGCATGAAGTTATATCGTTTCATCACAGGTCCGGATGATTCCGCATTCTGTCATCGCGTCACGGCGGCGCTCAACAAGGGCTGGCAGCTCTATGGTTCGCCGACCTATGCTTTCAACGCCGCAACCGGCGTCATGCATTGCGGTCAGCCGGTGGTGAAGGAAGTCGACGGCGTCGATTACACGCCGGACATCAAGCTCGGCGAATACTGATGGCCGTCCGCCGCATCGTTGCCAATATTGCAGCCGCCGATCCTGCGGCGGCAAAGCGCTTCTACGGCGACTTGCTGGGCCTTGATGTGGCGATGGATTTCGGCTGGATCGTCACCTATGCCACGGATGCGCAGGCACGGGTACAGGTGAGCATCATGAGTGAGGGCGGGGCGGGCACACCGGTGCCCGATCTTTCCATCGAGGTCGATGATGTCGATGCCGTGCTGGAGCGCGCGATCGCGTTGGGATTTCCCGTCGAATATGGTCCGGCCGATGAGGAATGGGGCGTGCGTCGTTTCTACATGCGTGACCCGTACGGTCGGCTTGTGAATATTCTGACTCATAAAAACTGAAAAAGGCCGGTTTCCCGGCCTTTTGTTTTTGGATTAATTCAAGCCGCGCTTTTCAATCATCGCGTCCGGTGTCGGCATCTTGCCACGGAATGCCTTGTAAAGATCTTCCGGGTCACGGCTACCGCCAGCGGCATAGATATGCTGCTTCAGCTTCGCCGCCAGTTCAGGATTGAAGGCGTCGCCGGTTTCCTCGAATGCCGAGAAAGCGTCTGCATCCAGCACTTCCGACCACATATAGGAGTAGTAGCCAGCGGAATAACCGTCGCCGGAGAAGACGTGAGTGAAATGCGGCGTGCGATGACGCATGATAATCGCATCCGGCATGGAAAGCTTTTCCAGCGTCTTCACCTCGAAAGCGAGCGGATCAGCGATCTTTTCCTTGCCGGTATGGAACGCCATATCCACCAGCGCGGATGAGGTGAACTCGACCGTATTGAAGCCTGCATTGAAAGTACGGGCCGCAAGCACCTTGTCGAGGAGCGCCTTCGGCATGGCTTCTCCTGTGCGATAGTGCACGGCGTATTTTTCGAGAACAGCCGGAACTGTAAGCCAGTGTTCGTAAAGCTGCGACGGCAGTTCCACAAAATCGCGGGAAACGGCGGTGCCGGAAACGGCGGGCCAGGTCACATCCGAGAGAAGCCCATGCAGTGCATGACCGAATTCGTGGAACAGCGTGCGCGCATCATCAAGCGAGAGCAGGGCAGGTTCACCAGCCTTTGGTTTCGCAAAATTCATCACGTTGTAAATGATCGGCTTCTGTCCGCCGTCAAGCTTGTGGCTCGATTGCAGGGAACTCATCCATGCGCCAGAACGCTTTGAGGTGCGCGCAAAATAGTCGCCGAGGAAAAGACCGCGTTCACTGCCGTCCGCGTTGAACACCTGAAACACGCGCACGTCGGGATGCCATGCGGCGATGCCTTTCTTTTCCTCGAAGCGGATGCCGAAAAGACGGGTCGCCACATCGAAGCTTGCCTCAATGATTTTTTCGAGCTGAAGATAAGGCTTCAGTTCCGCTTCATCAAAGGCGAAGCGTTCGGCACGCAGTTTTTCGGCATAGAAGCGCCAGTCCCATGGAGCAACCTTGTGATTGCCGCCATCGGCTGCGATCAGGCGCTCCAGTTCGACCTCTTCTTCATGGGCCTTGGCGCGCGCCTTGTCCCAGACCGGCTCAAGCAAGTCCATGACTGCCTTAGGTGTCTTGGCCATGGTGTCGTCGAGCTTGTAGGCTGCAAAGTTGGCGTAACCGAGCAGATGGGCTTTGCGCTCGCGCAGTTCCACCATTTCGCGCACGATTTCACGATTGTCGCTTTCGCCCCCATTCTCACCGCGCTTTGCCCAGGCATTGAACGCCTGTTCGCGCAGTTCACGGTTTTCGGAGAAGGAAAGGAATGGCTCGACAATCGAACGTGATAGCGTAACCGCCCAGGAATCAGGTTTGCCGCGTTCGGCGGAGGCACTCTGCATGGCGTTCTTCAGGAAATCCGGCAGGCCGGTGAGGTCGGCTTCATCGGTGATGAACAGGGCCCAGCTCGATTCATCCTTCAGCACGTTCTGACCAAATCGCGCGCCAAGTCCGGCAAGCTTTTCATTGATGCCTGCAAGCTCCGTCTTGCCCGCTTCATCGAGCTTGGCTCCGGAGCGGACAAAACCTTTCCACGTCTTTTCAAGAACGCGTTTGGTCTCGGTGTCGAGGTCCAGCATGTCGCGATTTTCATAGAGCGCGTCAATGCGGGCGAAAAGCGCCGGGTCCATCATGATGCGCGAATAATGACGCGACATTTTCGGCGCTATCTCGCGTTCCAGAGTCTGGATCGTGTTGTTGGTATGGGCGCCAGCACGCATCCAGAAAACTGCGGATACGCGGTCGAGCGCCTTACCGGTCAATTGCAAAGCTTTGAGTGTGTTGTCGATGGTCGCTTTGTCCGTCGCCTTGGCGATGGCTTCCACTTCTGCGAGGTCCGCAGCCAACGCGGCATCGAATGCGGATGCGAAATCGTCATCTTTGAAAGCGGTGAAATCCGGCAGGCCCAGCGGTCCGTTCCATTCAGTCAGCGCGTGATTGTAAGCAGTCTTGTCGGACATGATGAAACTCCGGTTCAGATGAATTCGAGGTGAACCAGACTTAGGATTTACTTGCCGGTGGAGCAAGGGTCTGAACAGCCAAATAAAGTGAGAAGCCGCCTTTGCTTGACCCTGTTCCGCACTGCGAATAAGGATTGCTTGCGCGCGGGTCGCCAATATCGCGGGCTATTTTTCGCAGACCCTAGCCGGTCGTAAACGAGCATCGCATTTCATGAACGTCCAGCCGCAGCATCGCCCGGAACAGGAAAACGAACGCCCGGTGATGAGCGAGCTGCGTGTCGGTATAGTGGGCGGATTGCTTGCTGCTATCGGCCCAATGTCTATGTCGCTTTACACACCTGCCATGACCGAAATCGTTCATGCTTTTGGTACGACCGATGCGCTGGTCAAGCTCACGCTATCCATCTACTTCGCCGGTTTCTGCTTTGCCCAGCTCATCTGCGGGCCGCTGTCTGATGGCTTTGGGCGCAGACCCATCACCATTGCATTCATGGGCATCTATCTGGCCGCAAGCGTTCTGGCGTTGTTCTCCGGATCGATAGAGGTCCTGCTGGCCGCACGCTTTCTGCAAGGTGTGGGTTCTGCCGTCGGTGTAACGGTTTCCCGCGCCATCGTGCGCGATCTTTTCACCCATGAAGCCTCGGCGCGCGTGATGAATCTCATTGGTATCGTGATTGCGATTGGGCCTGCAATTTCGCCGACGCTCGGCGGTTTCACCATGGAGTTCTTCGGCTGGCACGCGATTTTCGTGGTGATGGTGATCCTTGGATTGCTGGTCGTGTTGATGGCGCTCTTCGTCATCAAGGAAACGGTGGCACGCGATCTCAGCCGCATCCGCCCGCGTGAGCTGGTTCGTTCTTACCGAACTCTGCTGACAAGCCGCCATTTCATCTATGCGAGCCTTGGTGTTGGCGGCACCACGGGAGCGCTCTATACGGCTGCAACCATTCTGCCTTTCATTCTGATGGGGCGGGTTGGTATGTCGGCCACCCATTTTGGAATGGGTCTTTTGCTGCAGACCGGGAGTTATCTCGCTGGCGGGTTGCTGTTTCGTCGTCTGATGACGTTCTACAATCCGCGACAGCTTGCCATGGCGGGTTATCTGGCAATTGTGATTGCCGGTAGCATCATCATTGTTTTGCTGAGCTTCTTGGAACCATCCTACCTGCTGGTTATGGCGCCGATGGCGCTCTTTGCCTTCGGGATCGCTCTGGTCATGCCGGTGATGACATCGGCAGGCATGGCACCGTTTCCGGGCATGGCTGGTGCCGCTTCGGCATTGATGGGATTTTTCCAGATGGGCGGTGGTCTTGTCGGCGGAGCCATCGCTGCCCTGATGGGCGATCCGCTGGTCGCTTTCGCGACGCTCATCCCCACCATGGGCTTCATTGCCACCGGTTCTTTTCTGCTTTGGCGGCGTTTGCCGCATGCAGCTTGATGGCAGGACGAAAAAGCGTTCGACATTGTCTCGAAGGGCTTGACTTTGTTGACGACCAAGCGCACATCACGCCCGCAGCCGAATTTCTGCGGCAGCATTTTCAACCGGAGTTTTATTCTCTTATGCCCAGCGACAGTCACAGTCGATTGTTTCAGCCGTCAAGGCAGTTCGTGATCTGATCGCTCGCGGTCGGCTTGCACGGTCTGCCTTCGACGGCGGATCGACAGAAAGGCAAGCCCATGACCGACAACAACTTCTTCCCGGAAGTACTCAATGTTGCCGACCTCCCTGCTGCTGCCATCGCAAGCCGCATTGCGGACATGCGTACCGGCGACGCAGTGGAACTCATTAACGAACTTGATGCCGATGATGCAGTCGCCGTCATCGCGCAGCTTTCGCACGAAGATGCCATCCGTCTGCTCGACCAGCCGGAACTGCACCGTGCTACCGAAATCATCGCTACCCTCCCGCCCGGCCTAGCAAGCCTTCTGCTCGACGGCATGTCGGCCGACCGTGCAACCGACGTTTTTCAGGAATTGGAAGACGATGATCGTGCACGCCTGTTTCCCATTCTCGCGCCTGAAACCAAGGTCGCGCTGAAGAAACTGATGGGCTATCCGCCGAATACGGCGGGATCCCTCATGACCATCGAGTTCATAGCCGTGCCTTCCAACTGGAATGTTGGCCAGACGCTGGAACATATCCGCAAGGTTGAACGCACGCGCGAGACGGTTTATGCGATCTATGTGGTCGATCCGTCCAGCCGTGTTCTGTTGGGTGTGGTCAGCTTGCGCCGCCTCATCATCCGCCAGCCGGACGAACCGATTCTGTCCATTGCCCGCGACGAAGAGCCGATTACCATTTCGCCTCTCGCCAGCCGTGAGGAAGTGGCGCGCCTGTTCCGCAAGCACGATCTTCTGGCCGTGCCTGTCGTGGACGAAAGCCGCCACATCATAGGCATTGTGACTGTCGACGACGTGCTCGACGCCATGACGGAAGAGGCAAGCGAGGACGCGTATCGTTTCGGCGGTATGGAGGCTCTGGACCGGCCTTATATGCGCATTGGATTCGGCGAGATGCTGAAGAAGCGCGCCGGCTGGCTTGGTATCCTTTTCCTGGGCGAGATGCTGACCGCGAGCGCGATGCAGCATTTCGAGCTGGAGCTTGAAAAGGCTCTGGTGCTGACGCTGTTTATCCCGCTCATCATGTCATCCGGCGGTAATTCCGGTTCGCAGGCGACGTCGCTGATTATCCGCGCGCTGGCCTTGCAGGAAATCAAGCTCAAGGACTGGTGGCGTGTCGCCCTGCGCGAATTGCCAACGGGGTTGGCCCTTGGCAGCTTCCTCGGCGTCATTGGCATCATTCGCATCGCCATCTGGCAGACGCTCGGCATATACGACTATGGCGAACACTGGATTCTGGTGGCCGCGACCGTCAGTATGGCGCTGGTCTGTATCGTGACTTTCGGCTCGCTGACAGGCTCCATGCTGCCTTTCATACTGCAAAGGCTCGGATTCGATCCGGCCAGCGCATCGGCGCCTTTCGTTGCAACTCTGGTCGATGTGACCGGTCTTGTGATCTATTTCAGCGTCGCGCTGGTCATTTTGTCAGGTACGCTTTTATAAGGCTCAGGCATGTCGCGAAAAAGTGGAAACCGGTTTTTCGATAGCGACATGCCCGAAAAGAATTCAAAAAACTGTCAGAATGACACTGTAAAAACGCAATGAAATTCAGGTTTTTCGGGTTAATTGAGGGGCAGTTTCGCGCTGCCCCTTTCTAAAATGCAAAAAAACCTGTAAGAGCGCCGCATTGTTTTTCCGCGCGGGTCTGTTGGCGCGGCTCCCAACTCATATAGAAGTGATCTCCATATGGAATTGCGTAATATCGCTATTATCGCACACGTCGATCATGGCAAAACCACTCTGGTCGATGAACTCCTGAAGCAGTCCGGCTCGTTCCGCGACAACCAGCGCGTCGCAGAGCGCATGATGGATTCCAACGACATCGAAAAGGAACGCGGGATCACCATTCTCGCGAAGGCCACTTCGGTTGTCTGGAAAAACACGCGTATCAACATCGTCGACACGCCGGGCCACGCCGACTTTGGCGGTGAGGTTGAGCGTATCCTTTCGATGGTGGACGGCGCTATCGTTCTCGTTGACGCTGCCGAAGGCCCGATGCCACAGACGAAGTTCGTCGTTGGCAAGGCGCTGAAAGTCGGCCTGCGTCCGATCGTTGCGATCAACAAGATCGACCGTCCGGATGGCCGTCATGAAGAGGTCATCAACGAAGTGTTCGACCTCTTCGCCAATCTCGACGCGACCGACGAACAGCTCGACTTCCCGATCCTTTACGGTTCAGGCCGTAACGGCTGGATGGCGCTGAACCCGGAAGGTCCGCAGGACGAAGGTCTGGCTCCGCTGTTCGACCTCGTGTTGAAGCACGTGCCTGCGCCAAAGGTTGCTGAAGGTCCGTTCCGTATGATCGGTACGATCCTCGAAGCCGATCCGTTCCTGGGCCGCATCATCACCGGTCGTATCCATTCCGGCTCGATCAAGCCGAACCAGGCCGTCAAGGTTCTCGGTCAGGATGGTTCGCTGCTCGAAAATGGCCGTATCTCGAAGATCCTCGCTTTCCGCGGCATCGAGCGTCAGGCCATTGACGAAGCCCATGCAGGCGACATCGTCGCTATCGCCGGTCTTTCCAAGGGCACTGTTGCCGACACGTTCTGCGATCCTTCGGTAAGCGAGCCTCTCGCTGCTCAGCCAATCGATCCGCCGACCGTGACCATGTCCTTCATCGTCAACGACAGCCCTTATGCGGGCACCGAAGGCGACAAGGTGACGAGCCGCGTTATCCGCGACCGTCTGCTCAAGGAAGCTGAAGGCAACGTTGCGCTCAAGATCGAGGAATCGACCGAAAAAGATTCGTTCTTCGTTTCCGGTCGTGGCGAATTGCAGCTTGCGGTTCTGATCGAAAACATGCGCCGTGAAGGCTTCGAGCTTGGCGTTTCGCGGCCGCGCGTCGTCATGAAGGACGGCGAGAACGGCGAAAAGCTGGAGCCGGTGGAAGAAGTCGTCATCGACGTCGATGAAGAATATTCCGGTACGGTTGTGCAGAAGATGTCCGAACGCAAGGCCGAAATGGTCGAACTGCGTCCTTCGGGCGGCAACCGCGTTCGCATGGTGTTCTACGCTCCGACCCGTGGCCTTATCGGCTATCAGTCGGAACTCCTGACCGATACGCGCGGCACGGCGATCATGAACCGCCTGTTCCACGACTATCAGCCGTACAAGGGCGAAATTGCTGGCCGCAACAACGGCGTTCTGATCTCCAACGATCAGGGTGAAGCTGTTGCTTACGCATTGTTCAACCTTGAAGATCGCGGCCCGATGATCATCGACGCTGGCGTCAAGGTTTATCAGGGCATGCTGATCGGCATCCACAGCCGTGACAATGATCTTGAAGTGAATGTCTTGAAGGGCAAGAAGCTCACGAACGTTCGCGCCTCGGGCAAGGACGAAGCCGTGAAGCTGACGCCGCCGATCAAGATGACGCTGGAACGCGCCCTGTCGTGGATTCAGGACGACGAGCTGGTTGAAGTGACGCCGAAGTCGATCCGTCTTCGCAAGCTCTACCTCGACCCGAATGAGCGCAAGCGCTTTGAAAAGAGCGGCAAGTCCAGCGCTGCATAAGTTCGACAACATAAAAGAAAACGGCGCCTTCGGGCGCCGTTTTTGTTTGCACGTTTAACGTGAACTTCAGCTCTTTGGTCGATTATGAGATCAATTGGGAGCGCTGATGATATTCTCGCGTTATGAGCGATTTGTTCTGACTGTCGTTGGTGCGTTGGGCGCAATCGACATTCTTCTGATTGCCGCGAAGGGCATTCGCGTAGACTGGACAGGCTACGGGATGATCGGTCTCGGAACGATCATGCTTGGCCTGTTCTATCGTCTGGTCAGACATGATGCGCGCATTTCGGAAACGCTCATTCTGACGGCGGGCTTCATATTGTTCACTCTGGTCGGTTCGGTATTCAACTATATGTTGCTGCCGATCCTTTTCCCGCGAATTGACGATTTCTGGGTGAGTGTTGACCAGCTGATGGACTATCACTGGCCAAGTCTGGTCCTGTTCTTTTCCGAACGGCCCGGCTTCGCGAAGCTTCTGAAGGTCGTTTATTTCACGTCTTTGCCGCAACTGGTCATCGTGGTGCTTCTGCTTGGTTTCACGGGGCAGTCCCGTAGACTCGCGCATTTTCTCATCACCGGAATGATTGGCGCGCTAGTCTCCATGGCGATATGGGCGTTCTTCCCGTCATTCGGAGCATCCGCCGTCTCGACACTGCCCGCGAACGTCGAGGCAAAGCTTGGTCTTCCCGTTGGCCCGACCTATGCCGCAGAACTTGTTCGTCTTTCGATACAAGGTGTCGACTATCTGTCACCAGCCAATGTGCTCGGCCTCATAGGCTTTCCATCATTCCATACCGTAATGGCGGTCATGTCGGTGTTCTTGACATGGCAGATCGTGTGGCTGCGCTTGCCCGTACTGGCCCTGAATATACTGATGGTGCCCGCTTTGCTTTTACACGGCGGACACCATTTGAGCGACTTCCTCGGCGGGCTGGCCGTATTCGCCGTCGCCTGCCTTGCTGCCGGTTGTGTTGTCAACGCTCTCCGCGACGATAAGGCTGCATCAGCGCCTGCGGAACACGTGCACGCCGCGCCATGACGATCAGCGCCACAATCGACATGATATAAGGGATCATCAGGAAAAGCTGGTAAGGCACGACCTTACCGTAAACCGTTTGCAAGCGGAGCTGGAAAGCATCGAACAGCGCGAACAGCAGCGCACCCAGAAGTGCGCGTGCAGGCTTCCATGACGCGAAGACGACGAGCGCAATACAGACCCACCCGCGCCCCTGCATCATCGTCGGGAAGAACGAATTGAAGGCGGAAAGCGTAAGGAACGCGCCGCCGACAGCCATGAGCGCGCTGCCGAACATGATTGTGAAAATGCGCACGCGGATCGGGTTGATGCCCTGCGCTTCGGCTGCATGCGGGTTTTCGCCAGTCATGCGGATCGCAAGGCCGAGCGGCGTGCGGAAAAGCACATAACCAAGCAGCAGTGCCAGAGGAATGGCGATCCACGTGAGCGCCGTTTGCGTGCCAAGCACCTGTCCGACGAACGGGATATCTGCAAGCCAGGACGGATTGACCGGCTGGAATGGTGTGATCGTCGGCGGAGTTGAAGAGAGCGGTACCAGAAGACGAAACAGGAAATAGCTAAGGCTCGATGCAAATAATGTGATGCCCAAGCCCACAACATGCTGCGACAGGCCGAGCGGCACGGTGAGGGCTGCATGAAGCAGGCCGAACACGGCGCCCGATGCTGCTGCCGCAAGCACGCCCACCCAGAGGTCTGCGCCATTATAAACCGTCAGCCAGCCGATCATCGCGCCGAAGGTCATGATGCCTTCAATGCCGAGATTAAGCACACCCGCCCGTTCGCAATAAAGTGCGCCGAGCGTGCCGAAGATCAGCGGCGTTGCAATGCGCAGGACCGAGACCCAGAGGCCTGCGGAGAGCAGGATATCCATCAACTCGTTCATCGGGCGATCCTGTATTGTGTGAAGAACAGAGCAACCAGCATGGTCAGAAGCGACAGCGCCACAGTCACATCGGCAATGAAGCTTGGAATGCCGATAGCGCGGCTCATGCCGTCGGCACCGACAAACATTGCGGCTGCAAAAAGCGCTGAGAAGATCGCGCCGATAGGATTCAGATTGGCCAACATGGCGACAATGATACCGGAATAGCCGAAGCCCGGTGAGAGGTCAGTTGTGACGTAACCCTTAACGCCCATGACCTGTATTGCGCCTGCAAGGCCCGCAAGACCACCGGAAATGCAGGCGACTTTCACCAGCGTCTTGCCAAGCGGAACGCCTGCAAAGCGCGCGGCTTGCGGATTGAGACCGGCAGCCTTGGTTTCAAGCCCGAAGACGGTGCGCTTCTGTACATAGGCAATGATGAGCGCCAGAGCGATTGCGATGACGATACCAACGTGCAGTCGCATGCCCGCCATGATTTTCGGCAGCACCGCCGCATCCGGCACAGGCTCGGATTGCGGCCAGCCAAAGGCGAGGGGGTCTTTCATCGGCCCTTCGATCATCATCGAGACGATGAGCACGGCAACAAAGTTCAAGAGTAGTGTCGTCACCACTTCATCGACACCGAAGCGGAGGCGAAGCCCGAGCGGAATAAGCAGGAAAATCATGCCCGCAATCGCACCGACCACGAGCAGCAGCGGAATGAGAATAGCGGCTGGAAGCTGCAACTGCGTGCCACAGGCGACGACCGCAAGAGCCCCCATATAGAACTGGCCTTCGGCGCCGATATTCCAGAGTTTTGAGCGAAAGGCGACGGCAGCCGCTAGGCCGGTCAGCATCAGGGGTGTTGCGCGGGTGAGTGTTTCGGTGATCGAAAGCTTGTTACCGAAAGCGCCGATGGCTATCTGGCGGAAGGATTCCAAAACCGGCGCACCAGCGGCGGCGATCAGCAGACCGGCAAGCACAAAGGCGGTCAAAACGGCGATAATTGGTGCGGTTGCTACCAGTGCCATGGGCCGTGTTTCGCGTCTTTCAATACGCATCAATTGAGCCCCTTCTGGGTATTTGTCTGCCACTCGCCAGCCATCATCAGGCCCAGCCTTTGTGCATCTGCTTCTTCCGCGTCGATGGGTGGGGAGAGGCGCCCCTTGACAATCGCTTGAACACGATCCGCCAGGCCGATAATTTCATCCAGATCTTCCGAGATTAGCAGTACTGCGGCTCCCTTGGCACGTGCTTCCAGAATGCGGGCATGGATGGCCGCGACCGCACCTTCATCAAGGCCACGCGTCGGTTGCGCCGCGATCAGAATGCGGGGAGCCGTTTCAAGATTGCGACCCAGAATAAGCTTCTGCATGTTGCCGCCGGAAAGCAGGCGAATACGGCTATCAGGCGTGCCGCCGCGCACATCGAAATCCTTGATGATGCGGTCGGTAAATTCACGCGCAGCCGCGCGATTGACCAGAAGACCATTGGAGAACTGCGGATCACGCACGCGTTCAAGCACAGCATTTTCCCAAAGCGTAAGATCACCGATTGCGCCTTCAGTGTTGCGATCTTCCGGGATACGGCCAACACCTTCCGCCACAAACTGGCGCGGGTCGAATTTGGTGACCGTTTGCCCGAACATGACAAGTGAGCCACTCGCAGGCTGGCTGAGACCCGAAACGAGACGCCCAAGCGCTGCCTGCCCATTGCCCGACACGCCAATGATGCCCAGCGTTTCGCCTGCGCGGAGGTGAAAGTCGAGATCGCTGAGGCGTGTCGCGCCATCTTCCACGACCGTTACATTCTTTGCTTCCAGCAAGGTTTCGCCGGGCGTTGCCGCGGCGCGGGCAGGGCGCGAGACGCGCCGCCCCACCATCAGTTCGGCGAGTTCCTCTTTCGAGGTTTCGGAGGCCTTGCGCTCAGCGACAAGCTTTCCACCGCGCAGGACGACAACGCGGTCGGCTGCCGACATGACTTCATGCAGCTTGTGCGAGATGAAGATCAGCGACAGCCCCTGACGTGCCATTTCTTTCAGTGTCGCAAACAGGTTTTCGGCTTCCTGCGTGGTCAGAACGGCGGTCGGCTCGTCGAGGATCAGAATGTCGGCGTCGTTATAAAGCGCTTTCAGGATTTCCACGCGCTGTTGCTCGCCCACCGAGAGATCGCCAAGCCGTGCATCGGGATCAACCTGCAGGCCAAAGCGTCCGGCGATGTCGGCAATCTTGGTGCGCGCGGGTCCATGTGCCGATTTAAGTTTCCAGAGGCTTTCAGTGCCGGTGATGATATTTTCAAGCACTGTGAGGTTGGGCGCGAGCGTGAAATGCTGGTGCACCATGCCCACACCCGCATCGATGGCAGCGCGCGGCTTGCCTTGCGGGATTTCCTCGCCCTTGACGAAGACGCGGCCCTCATCCGGCACATAATGGCCGAACAGGATGTTCATCAGCGTGGTTTTACCTGCACCATTCTCGCCAAGAAAAGCGAGGATTTCGCCGCGCTCAAGCTTCAGCGAAATATCGTCATTGGCGGTAAGCTGGCCAAATCGCTTGGTGATGTTCTGCAATTCAAGAACGGTCGTGGTCATATGTTCAACCCCGCAACGGGAAATCTGTGCTGCCAGCGCTGATCCTCCTCCAGACGCTGGCCAAGGTTCAGAAGCAGCCGGTCAGCGCCCATTGGCGCCACGAGCTGAAAGGCGACCGGCATGCCGTTGGCGTCGGTTCCAAAGGGAAGCGAGAGCGCCGGGAAACCGGAAATATTCGCTAGCGCCGCATAAGGCGCGAAGGCATTCATCTTCTGCCAATGCGCATCGACATCGCCGTGATCCATGGGAAAGGAACCGAGTGGCATCGGCCCGCGCGCGAGCATAGGCGTAATCAGCACGTCGATGTCGCGGAAAATCTGCCAGAGCATATGTGCGGTGCTGACGGCTCCGTTCATGGCGCGGTAAAGTGCGGTGGCTTCCATGCGCCGCCCGCGCTCCGCAACCGCACGGGTAAGCGGTTCAAGCCTGTCTTCATCAAGCGCCAGAAAGTCGATTGCGGCCGCGAGATTGACGGAAATGATGCGGTCGAAAGCGCGTGCGCTGGAAGCGATCAGCGGGCTGAATTCCGAAGCCGGAATTTCACGGATTGTATGACCTTGTGCATCCATGAAATGCGCTGCATCGGCCACAACCTGCAGGCGCTCCGATGTGATTGGATAGTTTGCAAGATCGCCGGTCACGATGCCCACACGAAGGCGCTCCGGCAAATCACCTGCCTGCATTGCCGGGTCGGGCAGAAAGCCTTCTGTTTTGCCTTCGACAAGCGGCAGAAGCGCTTTCGCATCACGGACGGAGCGACAGAGCGCAAATTCGCTCGCAATGCCTGCAAGATAATTGCCGAAATGCGGACCCGCTGGCATGGCGCCACGGCTTGGTTTCAGGCCGACAAGACCGCAGGTTGCGGCGGGCACACGGATGGAACCGCCAGCGTCGGTGGCGTGCGCAATTGCGACTATCCCGGCTGCGACGGCTGCTGCCGCTCCGCCGGATGACCCGCCGGGTGAAAGCGCTTCATCGAAGGGATGGCGTGCAGGCGGTGCTCCTGCTGGCTCGCTCGCAAGCGCCAAGCCGAATTCTGGCACGGTGGAGGTGCCAAAAAAGTTGAGTCCGGCTGCGCGCAGCCTGCGACCGAGTTCGGAATCCATCTGCGCTGAGGCATTGAGAAATGCCTGTGAGCCGAGCCGGATCGGCAGACCGGCACAGGGGCCGCCCAGATCCTTGAACAGTGAGGGAACGCCCGCAAAAGCCGCCCTGGATGGCGCGGCATCGAATGCAATGGCACCGGCACGGCCCAGATCGCGATCGAGATATGCAATGGCGCCCAATGGGCGCCATTTTTCTGCTGCGTCGAGAGCGGCATCCATGGCCTGTTCGGCACTGAGGATTCCTTCCGCAATCGCCTGCGCGAGCGCGGTTGCATCCTGCTGGTTCATGTCGATTGCCACGATGTGCTTGCCCGTCCTGAGAGGTTACTTCGGTTCGGCCGGGTTCGGCTTGTACTCGAACTTGCCTTCCTTCAGTTCCACACGACGGGCTTCCATCTTGGCTTCTGCTTCGGCAGGGGCAATGCCCTTGACGTAGATGATATCGTTGCCGCCTTCCTTCATCAGGCTGAATGGCGTGTAATCCTTGCCGGTTGCCTGGCTGGCTTTCACGTCGGCGATAGCCGCATTGAGGATCGGGCGGAAATTCCAGATCGCATTGGCAAAGACCGTATCGGGATAGCGCGGCGTATAGTCGATCAGCGAGCCGATGGCCTTGATGCCGCGTTCCTTGGCGGCGTCTGCCGTGCCGATGCGCTCGCCGAACAGGATGTCCGCGCCAGAGTCGATCTGGGCAAGACCGGCTTCACGTGCTTTTGGCGGGTCGAAGAAGGTGCCGATGAACGATGCGATGAACTTCGCGTCAGGCCGGGTTTCCTTCACGCCGTCCTGAAAGGCATTGATGAGCATGTTGACTTCCGGGATCGGCACGGCACCGACCGAGCCGAAGGTGCCGGACTTGCTCATAGCGCCTGCCAGCATGCCTGCGAGATAGGCAGCCTCGAAGTTCCAGGTGCCGAAAACACCGAAATTGTCGCCCTGCGGCTTGCCCGAGGAGCCCATGACGAAAGCCGTCTTCGGATAATCGCCTGCCACCTGGCGCGCTTCGCGTTCGACGGCATAGGATTCGCCGACGATCAGCTTGATGCCCTGTTCGGCATATTCGCGCATGGCGCGGGGGTAGTCGCTCGCCGAAACGCCTTCGGAGAAGACATATTCGATGACGCCTTCGTCATTGGCCTGCTTCAGTGCATCGTGGAGACGCGAATTCCACGCGTTTTCGACTGGCGAGGCGTGGATGCCTGCTACTTTCAGCTTTTCATCGGCAGCGAAGACGCGGGTGGTGATTGCCGTTGCGCCCAGTGCTGCAGACATTGCGAGAATGTCGCGACGGGTAAAGTTCGGTGTTTTGATGATTTTTGTCATTTGGTCAGGGACCCCTCATGTGTGTTTTCGGCGCGTGGGTGCGCGCAGCCGGTTGCTTCGTTTTGACGTGCGGATTTCATGAGCAACGATTTCCATCATTGCCCAAACCACCTTTAATTCAAGAAGATTCTAAAGCTGGCCGACTGGCGCGTAGTCTGCTCCGTCAACCGAAGACGGACGGCCTTCGAGGTTGAGGCGGCTTATGCGCTGCGGGGTTTCGGCGATGACCTTGCCGCGCTTCACGACTTTGAGGCGGTTTGCCTTGAGGCGCAGCGCTTCAATCGGGTCGCGTGCCTGCAGCACCACGAAGTCGGCATTGCAGCCTTTTGCAAGGCCATAGCCTTCGAGGCCCAGCGCCTTGGCGGAATTGACGGTGAGCGCGTCGAAAACCTGCTTCTTGCCTTCGATGGAGGTCATTTGTGCGACATGGATCGCCATGTGGCCGACTTCCAGCATGTCGCCGGAACCCATGGAATACCAAGGGTCCATCACGCAGTCATGGCCGAAGGCGACATTGATGCCAGCAGCCATCAGTTCCGGCACGCGGGTCATGCCGCGGCGCTTCGGATAGGTGTCCGCACGGCCCTGAAGCGTGATGTTGATGAGCGGGTTCGGAATGGCATTCATCTTTGTTTCCGCAATCAGCGGAATGAGCTTCGAGACGTAATAATTGTCCATGGAATGCATGGAGGTCAGATGCGAGCCGGAAACGCGACCCTGCAGGCCAAAACGTACGGTCTGCGCGGCCAGCGTTTCGACATGGCGCGACATCGGATCATCGCTTTCGTCGCAATGGATATCGACCGGCAGGCCGCGTTCGGCGGCGATACGGCAGAGTTCTTCCAGCGTGGCTGCGCCATCGGCCATGGTGCGCTCAAAATGCGGAATACCGCCGACGACATCGAGCCCCATATCGAGCGAGCGGTTGACGAGATCAACCGCGCCCGGCGAACGATAGTAGCCGTCCTGCGGGAAGGCTACAAGCTGAAGGTCGATGTAAGGCTTCACCTTCTCACGCACTTCGATCATCGCTTCAGCGGTGAAGAGGCGCGGATCGCTGACATCGACATGGCTGCGGATTGCCAGCAGGCCCTGCGAAACGGCCAGATCGCAATAACGCAGCGCGCGCTCGACCATGGCCTCAACGGTCAGTATCGGCTTTAGTTCGCCCCACAGCGCGATACCCTCCAGTAGCGTGCCGGAACGATTGAGGCGCGGCAGGCCGAGCGACAGGGTCGCATCCATATGGAAATGCGGGTCGACAAATGGTGGGGTTACGAGCCGGTCGGTCGCATCGATTTCCTGCGCCGCCTGATGTTCCCCCTTGGAGGGCACGATATCGGCAATCTTGCCGTCCTTGACCAAAATGTCCTGCTTCTCGCGACCGTCGGGGAGATTGGCGTTTCTCACGATCAAATCGAACATCGGCAAGACCTTTCATCTGGATATGCAAGAACAGAGCCCAAAAATATGGGCTCATTTTTCAATTGCCTTATACCCTATATCCAGTGGGCGCAATGCCAGGGGAAGCTGGAAGGGGTCGTCATCCTCAATGGAAAATGCTAGGCCCCGAAATCATCTTTGCAGGATTGCCATGTTCACGATTAGTCGCGTCGAAACCTATAGTCAGGAGATCAAAAAAAGTCGGTTTCTGGCCATTGCCGCGCCTGTGGCGAGCGAGCAGGCGGCGAAGGACTTTTTGAGCGAGCATTCCGACCAGTCGGCAAGCCATAATTGCTGGGCCTGGCGCATGGGGCAGAACTACCGTTTCAGCGACGATGGCGAGCCGAGTGGCACGGCAGGAAAGCCGATCCTGCAGGCAATCGACGGCCAGCAACTCGATAATATTGCAGTTGTGGTCACGCGCTGGTTTGGCGGCATTCTTCTGGGAAGCGGCGGCCTGATGCGCGCCTATGGCGGCACGGCTGCAACCTGTCTGCGACAGGCGGAGAAAACAGAAGTTATTCCGCTGGTCGGATTTCAGTTTGCCTGCGATTTTTCAGATCATGCGCTGCTGAAAGCCCGTCTGACAGCGGTGGAAAACCTTACCATAGCGCAAGAGAACTTCACCGGCACCGGCGTGGAGATCGCGGGCACCATGCCCATTGCCATGCGGGATGAACTATCCCGCCTCGTTACCGATCTGACGCGCGGCAAAACGATTATCGCATTTGATGACTAGATCATGCCGCTCGTATATTGCTGACGCTTGTTCTCATACATCAGCAGGTCGGCGCGCTTGGCAACGGTTTCCAGCTTTTCGCCCGGCATGCTGGTTGCAGAGCCGATGGAAAGATTGAGTTTGAGCTGGGAATAATACTGGTTGTTGATTTCGACCAGCCGCTGAATGTCATCGACCATTGCCTCGGCGCCGCGCTCATCCACATAAGGCAGCACAACTGCGAATTCGTCGCCGCCGATGCGCGCCGCATGGCCCGGCTGCTTCACCGCTTCATTCAGCACTTCGCCGATGCGCCGCAGCAATCCATCGCCTGTCGCATGACCCCATTGGTCATTGGCGGCCTTTAGGCCGTTGAGATCGATGATGATGACCGAAACGGGCGTATGGCCCTTCCGTTCAAGCCGGTTAAGCTCGTCGACATAATAGGCGCGATTGTGAAGCTTGGTCAGAACGTCGTGTTTGCCCAGATATTCCAGATAGGCTTCTGCCTTCTTGCGCGCAGTGATATCGGTCAGCGCGATCTGCACCAGAGACCAGTCCGTCTCATGTCCCGGCAGAACGGAGAATTGCAGAAGCACATGCCTTTCGGAGCCGTCGAGCGCGTAGTTCACTACTTCGCGGCGCTGGAACAGGACACCGTTCCACAGATCAATCAACTGTTCGCGGAACGATGATTCCATCTCGTCCTTGAAGATGTGCGGCAGGTTCTGCAGCAGCGTCTTCTTGTCGGATGCGAGGAAGAGGGCAGTTGTCTCGGTGTTGACTTCGAGAACCCGGATTTCGCTCATGCACTGACGTACGAATTCCGGATGCACGTCGGTAAATACCCGAAAATCAACGATGCCGCGCTGGCGCACATCGTCCATCAATTGCTTGATGCGGCTGAAATCCTCGACCCAGAGCGACACGGGCGAATGTTCGAAAAGGCCCTGCGCGTGCTGCTTGTGGCGGTCCTGTTCGCGGCGGGCGTCCTCGCGGGCGGTAACATCCTCGATGGAAAGCAGCACCCGCTCCCAGGTGTGCTCATAGCCGGGAAGCACGACGCCCTTGAGCTGTATGTCGAGCCGCTTGCCGCCAAGCGAATAGTTGATGGTATCGCTTGAGAAGGCATTACCGCCATTCCAGAGCTGGACCATCTCGTCGATATGTGGGTCCAGCATGTCGTCGCGAAACACGCGCTCGAGATTGGCGACCAGATGGCTGACGCTGTCCGCCTCGAAAAGCGAAAGCGTCTTGCGGTTGACCTTCAAAACCCGGATATGGCTGGTGCAGATGCGAAGCCGGGTCGTGTCTTCGTGCAGGAATGCCTTGAGATCGGTAACGCCAAGCGCGCGCCATTCTTCGAGCTGCTTGCGCAGGCCGCTATAATCCTCAAGCCACAGGGAAATTGGCGCAAGGTCAAAAATATTGGCGCTGTCGCTCAAGGCAGACTCGATATTCATGGATTTCCCGCTCTACCATTGGCTTCCCGCATTTCCGAAACTGAGACGTTCGGAATATGCGCTCAAACCGGATTCTCTTTTCCCATCGGGAAAAGCCGCGATGGTTTATTGGGAGCGCGTTATATTACGAGCGGCTCAGATAAACTAGAGGTTTTATTGTTCTGCAACTTCGCTTTCTACGCAAAACACAAAGGGCGGCTCCCAAAGGTACCGCCCCTGTTCATATATAGGTCGCTATCAATTCTCGATCGGCAGCCGATGGCGTACGAGCGTGGTCCAGTATGAGCAACCCCAGGCGATGACATCGTCGTTGAAGTCATATTTGGGGTGATGGAGATTGGCACTCGGGCCGTTGCCGATATTGATCATCGCGCCCGGCACTTCGTTCAGCATGAAGGCAAAGTCTTCACCGCCCAGCGTCGCCGGCATGTCGCGCGTCACACGGTCGGCGCCTGCAACTGCATCGGCAGCGATTGCCGCCAGTTCCGTTTCGCGCTCGTGATTGACGGTGACCGGATAGCTGCGCTGATAATCGAGCGTGGCCTTGGCGCCGAAAGCATCGGCAATGCCCTGCACGGCGCGGGTAAGCTTCTCCTCGATATGGTCACGCACTTCCTCGCGAAGCGTACGAACCGTGCCGGTCAGCCGGATTTTCTGCGGAATGACGTTGAACGCGTCGCCACCCTGAATGGTGGTGATCGAGATCACCGCGGAATCCAGCGGGTCGATGGTGCGTGCCGTCAGCGTCTGGATTGCCTGAATGAGCGCTGCGGTGACGGGAATGGGGTCTATGGTCTGGTGCGGCGAAGCGGCATGTCCGCCAACACCCTCAATGGTGATGTCCAGAACATCGACCGATCCCATGATCGGGCCGGAATTGATGGTGAAATGACCGACTGCGAGGTTTGGACGGTTGTGCATGCCGTAAACTTCGTTGACCGGCCAGCGCTTGAACAGACCGTCGTCGATCATCGCCTTGGCGCCTGCGCCACCTTCTTCGGCAGGCTGGAAAATCACGATGACTGTGCCGTCGAATGCGCGGCTTTGCGCCAGCTCGCGGGCAGCGCCCAGAAGCATGGTCGTATGGCCGTCATGGCCGCAGGCGTGCATCTTGCCCGGCACTTTTGACGACCATTCAGCGCCGGTTTCTTCGAGGATCGGCAGTGCGTCCATGTCGGCGCGCAGGCCGATGGCGCGACCCGAGCGGTTCGACTGGCCGCGAATGACGCCGACGACGCCGGTGCGCCCGATACCAGTCACGACCTCATCGACGCCAGCGGCGCGCAGCGCTTCGGCAACTTTTTCCGAAGTCCGGTTCACATCGTAAAGCAGCTCGGGGTTTTCGTGCAGGTCACGGCGGAACGCGACGAGTTCGTCAAGCTGGTTCGATGTCCAGTTTTCAACCGGCATGTCAGGCTCCTTTTGTGTTGTCTTCAATCGTGTCGAGGCGGTAGCGGAAATCGCAGTGGCTTGCGCCCTTCATGATGGTCTGTGAGCGTTCCAGCTTCATTTCGGGATTGTAGCCGATGCAGAAATCGCCATCGCGATTGCAGGAGAGCAGGTGGCCGATATGGCCAAGACCCATCTCGCGGTACATTTCCGAATAGCGGCAGCGCGTAACGTTGAAATCGAAATGATCTTCGCCCTGCGAAATCACGTCGATCTCCAGTGCGTTTTCCTTCGTCCACAGCGGCTGGATATCGGCAAAGTCCTGTATCGTCGGCGTGCGGCCCAGCTCATCGGCAAAGCTCTTGCCCTGTTCGATGGCCGAACGGCTGACTGCTTCGCCGATTGCAGCCTGCGCTTCTTCCTCACCGGAGCGTTCGCGAATAACTTCGTAAACATTCTTGAGAACCAGCGCTTCGATGCGGCGACGTTCGAGAATTGACATTTGATTCATGGACCTGACCTTTCACATGAACGTTAAATGAGCGGGACTAGAGATTTGGCTCGGAGAGATCCTTGCGCCGAAGCCATGCGAGGTAGAACGGGGCAATCTTTCGCGCGACTTTATGAAAAGGCAGCGGTGCCGGTTCCGAGACGGGCAGGGCAAGTTCCTGCACAGGCTCGCCGTCGAGCGCCCGTGCGAATTCACGCCCGAGCGATGTGCCAAGCGCAACGCCGCGTCCGTTGCAGCCGATCCAGGCCCAGCCATTGGGGCCGAGCTGATGAACGCGTGGAAAGCGATCCCATGTCATGCCGATATAGCCGCTCCACACATGGGTGATTTCCGGCTCGCCAAGTGCTGGAAAGGCTTCCGCCATGTTGCGCGCCGTCTTGCGCTTGACGCGTTCTGCGATGTTGAAATCGCCCATCACCACGCCGCCGGTAATCAGCCGGTTGCGGGCATCGTAGCGGAAGAAACGCAGGTCGCCGCGTGTATCGGAAACGGCCTGCCTACCGGGCAAAATCGTTGCGCGCAGATTATCGCTGACAGGCGCCGTCGCCATTTGCCACGAGAGCACCGGCACGATGGTGCGGGCAAGGCGCGGAGCAAGCCCTTCGCGCAGCTCACCGGTATAGGCGTTGGTGGCGAGCAGAAAGCCCTTGGCGCGAACTGTGGCGCTGGTGGTCTTGACCTCCCAGTGATCACCCACCTGGGCATAGGAGATGACCGGGCTTTGTTCGTGAATGATCGCGCCGTGGCGTTCGGCAGCCGAGGCAAGACCGCGTGCGAATGCCAGCGGATTGATATGACCGCCGGTCGGGTTGAACATGCCGCCATACCAGAAATCGCTGCCCAACAGCCGCGATGTTGCGGCGCGGTCGAAAAATTCCGCCGGGAAGCCGAAGCGTTTCCATGCGTCCACGCGGGTTTGCGAAAGCTTCACCCGGCCCGGCGAATGGGCAGGCTGGAACCAGCCGTTCTGCTCGGCCTCGGCCTCGATGTTTTCATCACGCACGATGGAAAACAGAATGTCGGCGCTATTGCCGATCAGTCGAGCAAAACGTTCGCCCGATGCGCCGTAGCGTTTGGCGATTGCATCGGGTTCCGCCGAAGTCATGGTCGGAATGACCTGTCCATTATTGCGCCCCGATGCGCCCCAGCCGACCGCATTGCCTTCCAGCAGGATGACGCGCTTGCCGCGTTTCGCCAGATGGAGCGCTGCTGAAAGCCCCGTAAAACCACCGCCGACGATGGCGACATCGGCTTTCGCGTCATTGGTCAGCGGCTTTGCCGGTATGCGGGCAGGGGCAGTGGCAGCCCAGATGGAGGGTGGAAAGACTATGTTCTGCATGATGTCACGCATTTTCCAAACGAGGAGGCGTCCAGCCCTTGCCGGGAATGGAGGCAAGGAGGCGCTGTGTATATTGATGTTGCGGATTAGCGAAGACCTCAGCCGTCGGACCTGCTTCGGCGATCTCTCCCTTCGACATGACGATGATGCGATCGCAAAGCTGGGCCGCGACGCGCAGATCATGCGTTACGAAAAGAAGCGACAGATTGAGCCGTTCGCGGAGGTCGGCCAGAAGCCGCAACACCTGAGCCTGTACGGAGACATCGAGCGCGGAGACCGGTTCGTCGGCGACGATGATGCGAGGTTCCAGCGCCAGCGCACGGGCGATGCCGATGCGCTGCCGCTGCCCGCCCGAAAATTCATGCGGAAATCGGTCGGCGGCAGCGGGCGAAAGCTCTACCAGCTCCAGCAACCCGCGGGCCTTTGCGTGCGCCTCTGCCTTCGGTACGCCATGGACGATTGGCCCCTGTGCGATCAGGTCCACGACGCGGCGGCGCGGGTTGAGCGAGGCCATCGGGTCCTGAAAGACCATCTGGATGTCCTTGCGCATGGCCCGCACTTCACGCGGACTGGCGCTCAGAAAATCTTTGCCATTCACATCGACCTTGCCGCTATCGGCTTCAAGCAGACGGGTGACGATGCGCGAAACGGTTGTCTTGCCCGACCCGCTTTCGCCCACGACGCCAAGCGTTTCACCCTGACGTAGTTCAAACGAAAGGTCCTTCACGGCAGGAACGGCACTTCTTTTGCCGGTGAGCAAGCCGCCGCGCGCCTTGAAGGTTTTGCGTAAAGCGCTCGCCTTGAGAATGATCGGCTGAGCGTCCACAGATGGCTTCGGTTCGGGCGGAGTGAGAGCTGGAACCGATGCAATCAGCGCCTTGGTATATGGGTGCTGCGGATGGTTCAGCACGTCGTTTGCCGGGCCTTCCTCGACCAGTTCGCCAAGCCGCAGAACGGCAACGCGGTCGGCAATTTCCGCCACCACGCCGAAGTCGTGCGTGATGAACAGGATGCCGGTATTGTGTTCGCGTTGCAGGTCGCGGATCAGTTTCAGGATTTGTGCCTGCGTGGTCACGTCGAGCGCGGTGGTCGGTTCGTCGGCGATGATGAGGCGCGGTTTCAGGATCAGCGCCATGGCGATCATGACACGCTGGCGCTGTCCGCCCGAAATCTGGTGCGGGTAGGCGTTATAGGCGGATTCCGGGTCCGGAATTTTCACTTCCGCCAGCATATCGAGCACGGCGGCGCGACGTTTCTTGCGACCGAGCTTCATGTGCAGGCGCAACACTTCATCGATCTGCCAGCCAACCGTCTTCTGCGGGTTGAGTGCGGTCATCGGCTCCTGAAAGATCATGCCGATGCGGTCGCCGCGCAGCTTCTTCATATCGGTTTCGCTGAGCGAATAGAGATCGGTGCCTTCCAGTCTGATTATGCCATTGGTCACGCGCACATGCGGTTCCGGCAGAAGGCGCATGATTGCGCCTGCCGAAAGCGATTTGCCGGAGCCGCTTTCGCCGACGAGGCAGACGATTTCACCGGGGTTGATGGTCAGTGTCAGGTCCTGTAGGGCGTAAGGGCGGTCGGCGCCCTTTGGCAGCGCGATCTGCAGGTTTCTGATTTCGAGAACGGGTGCAGCGGTCATTATTTCTTCTGCCTCGGATTAAGCGCGTCGTTCAGGCCTTCGCCGAGCAGGCTGAAGGAAAGAACGGTGAGCAGAATGGCGATGCCGGGAATGACCGAGCAGAACCAGTCGGTGCGCAGCACGGCGCGACCCTGGCCGATCATGTTGCCCCAGCTTGCATAGTTCGGATCGCCGAGACCAAGGAAGGCGAGAGCGCTTTCCATCAGGATGGAGGTGGCCATCACCACCGATGCGAAGACGATCACCGGCGGAAGGGCATTCGGCAGGATTTCGCGGAAGATGATCGAGGCATTGCCAACACCGAGATTACGCGCAGCATCGATGAATTCGCGCTTGCGCAGCGCCAGAAATTCGGCGCGCACCATGCGGGCAGGCGCGGTCCATGACACGATGCCGATGCAGATGATGATGTTTTCGATCGATGACCCGAAGATTGCCACCAGTGTCAGAAGCAGTACGAAGCTTGGAACGGTCTGGAAGGCTTCGGTGATGCGCATCAGAACGTCATCCACCCAGCCGCCATAATAGCCGGCAAGAGCGCCGATGATGATGCCGATCACGATAGAAATCAGGGTGGCGACCACGCCGATCAGAAGCGAAATGCGCGCGCCATGGACGATGCCTGCCATGATATCGCGCCCAAGCTGGTCGGTACCAAGCGGCGTTGCAGCATTGACGAATGGCCAGACGAGCGGATCGCCTACGCGCCGTAGCGGGTCGCCGGGCGCAATGACATCGGCCAGCAGCGCAATCAGGACCACGGCGATGAAGAGGATAAGGCCCAGTACGGCGGCGCGGTTGCGGCTGAAGCGCTGCCACAGAATTTTTGCGCGCGAGACCTGCGGGCGGGTGAGGGAGAGTTCCTGTGAAGTCATGACAGTTCGATCCTGGAATCAAGCCGCGCATAGATGAGATCGGTGATGAAATTCACGATCACCACCAGCACCGAGCACAGGAAGATGATGCCCATCAGCGTGTTGAGGTCGCGCTTGATAACGGAGGTGTAGGCAAGTTGGCCGAGGCCGGGTAGCGAAAAGATTGTCTCGATCACGACCGAGCCGCCAAGCACAGTCGAGAATTGCAGTCCGAGCAGCGTAACGACAGGCAGGAATGCGTTACGCATGATGTGATGGAACATCAGCCTTGCACCGCTTGCACCCTTGGCGCGTGCGGTGCGAACATAATCAAGGTCGGCCACTTCCAGCACGCTGGTGCGCATCAGGCGCATGTAGAAGGCGAGATAGATGAGCGAAAGCGCCGTCGTCGGCATGACGAGGTGCACGGCAATATCCCAAACATTCTTCCAGCCGGTATAGAAACCGGCAATCGTCTTGTAGCCACCGACCGGCAGCCAGCCGAGCTTGACGGAAAAGATGAACATCAAGATGAGGCTGAGAAAGAAGCTCGGCATTGCATAGAAGACAAGGCCAAGCGTGGAAATCGCATTGTCGGTCAGCGAATAAGCGCGCCGCGCGGCGAAAGCTCCGAGCGCAATGCCGAAAATGAAGGCCACCGAAAGCGAGGAAACCATGAGCAGGAGCGTCGGCACGAGACGGGCCATCAGTACGTCCAGCACCGGCTGTTCGTAGACATAGGACCAGCCGAAATCGAACTGTGCCAGCTTGGTCATGTAGATCCACAACTGCGTCCAGACCGGCTGGTCGAGGCCGTATTCGGCGCGCAGATTGGCGACGAATTGCGGGTCTGCGCCGCCCATGTCGCCAACAAGCGCGTCCACCGTATCGCCAGGGGCAAGCTTGATCAGCAGGAATGACCCGATCATGATGAGAAGAATGACGGGGATCGCCTGCAAGATGCGCCGCAGCGCAAAAGTCAGGATCGGGGGCAGGGGCATTGCGGGTTATCCTGCAAGATATTCATTTCAGCATTCATAAAACTGGGGAACCGCTGCCGGATGACCGGCAGCGGTTGGTATTGTTTATTGATCGATCCACAGATCGTACCAGCTGGAGGAATCCCAGCGCGGCGTGTTGTGGTGGTTCTTCAAGACCTTATTGGTCACGCCGACGAACGGATGTTCGATGGCGAAGATGACCGGCAGGTCTTTCATCTCAAGCTGCTGGATCTGGTGATAAAGATCGGCGCGCTTGGCCGGGTCGAGCTCGCTCGCGGCCTTGTCGATCAGGTTGTCCATTTCGTCCGATTTGTAGTCGAACTGGTTGGACCATGCGGTGCCGACCGGAGCGCCGGAGCGCAGCCAGACGGTGGTGGAAACAGCCGGATCGGAGCGGAACTGGTGCCAGCCGCTTGCCGTGTCGAAGTCATGGTCACGATAGACACCGTTCAGAAAGCCCGGCGCATCGTTGGTCAGGATCTGGACGTCGATACCGACTTCCTTCATCGCCTGAGCATAATATTCGGCCCAGAGCTGCGTATATTCACCCCATGGTGCCGGGCGATGACGCAGCTTGAAGCGGATGCCGTCGGGGCCAGCCGGATAACCGGCTTCGTCGAGCAGTTTCTTCGCCTTTTCAACATCATACGGGTAGGTTTGGACCTGATCTGTGTAATTGGCGCCGCCGGCGCTTGGGATCGGGCCACGGCCCGGCTTGGCATAGCCGCGCATGATCGTCTTGATCGCAAAGTCGATATCGAGCGCGTGATAGATCGCCTGGCGAACCTTCAGATTGGCAAGGATCGGATTGCGCAGATTGAACTCGATGGTCGAGTGGGCAACGTTGTTTTCGAAACCCTTGGTGCCGGTGTCAAAGCGGCCATCCTTCTGGAGGCGCTCGGTATCCGACATGGAAATACCGTTGAAGGCGGTTTCCATCATTTCACCGGCTTCAAGCGCTGCGGCAGCAGCGGCCTTGTCCGGCATGAAACGCCAGACGATGCGGTCGAGATAAGGATATTCCTTGCCACGCCAGTAATCGTCGTTGCGCTCGGCAATGATGTGCTGGCCGCGCTCATATTCAACGAACTTGAACGGTCCCGTGCCGACCGGTGCGGCGTTGTACTTGTTCTTGAGAATATCCGTGCCTTCATAAAGATGCTTCGGCACCGGATGACCGAGATCAGGCATGGCGGCGACGAGCAGCTCCAGCGGCATCGGCTTGGAATAGCGGAACACTGCCGTGTGCGGATCGGTGCAATCGACGGCTTCGAGATTGGCCTGAAGCGTGGTCGAATAGTTGAGCAGCTTCTTCCAGAGGTTCATCGCGCTGTACGAAACGTCATCGCAGGTGAAGGGCTGGCCGTCATGCCAGCGCACATTCTCGCGCAGCTTGAAGGTGATAGCCTTGCCGTCTTCCGAGGAAGACCAGCTGGTCGCCAGAACCGGCACGTAGCCCTCATAAGTGCGGTCGATCAGCGGTTCCATGATGCGGCCGGTGATTTGATAGACGCCGGTGGAGGCGCGCAGCGCAGGGTTAAGCACACCCTGCTCGGTGTTCATATGGACGATGACGGTGCCGCCGCGCTTCACTTCTTCGGCGTGCGAAGACGCCGTCGCAAGCGAAAACGCCGCTAGAAACAGGCCAAGGCCAGCTTTTCTGATATGCATTCTCTGTTCCCCTGAAGGACGTTGAGGGAGGGCTTTCCAGCCTCTTTTCCCGCACGTCCCAATATTGTTCAAGCCCCTGAAATCGCAACGAAATGCCACCTCAGAGGGTCTTTATTGTATGCAAGCATTGATATGCTAGAATCCGTGGCGATAATGTCAAGATAAACTAATATCGCGGGCAAAATTGGTAAAATTTCTCGACCAGCCTGCGTTAATAAATGTCGATTTTCTACGACGGAGTTTGTTGATGAGCCAAAATTCCCCCGAGCAGAATGCAAACTCGGGCAAAAACGAGCGCGGCGCGGTCTGGATCACCGGCGCCGGGTCCGGCATCGGCGCTGCCATGGCACGACGGTTCGCGCGTGAAGGCTGGCGCGTCGCGCTGACGGGCCGCAAGGCGGATGCACTTGCAGCGATTGCCGAGGAGATCGTCTCCAATGGTGGCGAGGCGCAGATATTTCCGGCGGATGTTCTCGACCGGGAGGCGGTTGCCGCTACTGCCGGAGCTATCGTCGAATGGGCAGGTCGTCTTGATGTGCTCTGCAACAATGCCGGTCTCAATATTCCGCGCCGTAGCTGGGCGGATATTGATTTCGATTCATGGGACGATGTCATCGACATCAACATCAAGGGTGCAATCAATGTGATTGCCGCTGCTTTGACGCCCATGCGCGCGCAGGGTGGTGGGTTGATGATCCACACATCGTCCTGGGCAGGGCGGTTTTCATCGCCCGGCGGCGGCGTCCCCTATGGTGCGTCCAAACATGCGCTCAACGATTTGAGCGCCAGCCTGAATGCGCAGGAAGGGCCGAACGGCATCCGGTCGACAGTGCTGTGTCCCGGTGAGGTGGCGACGCCGCTTCTGGCGCGTCGTCCGGGCTTCGATCTCTCCCGCATGGATGATGTCATCCAGCCCGAGGATATGGCTGACACCGCGCTCTATGTTGCCAATATGAATCCCAAGGTTACGATCCACGAGATCGTTCTGGCTCCGACCAAGAAATAGAAAAGGAAGTTTTGTATGTCTCATCCGGTCAAAGGCGTCGATCATATTTTCCTGCTGGTCGGCGATCTGGAGAAAAGTGCCGAACAATATCGCCGTTTCGGATTTACGCTGAGCCCACGTGGCCTCCACAGCAAGGAAAAGGGCACTGGCAACTACACCATCATGTTTCCGGAGGATTATTTCGAGCTGCTCGGCATCGTCGCCGAGACGCCGGGCAATCTGCATCAGCGTGAGAAGCTGGCAGCGCAGGGCGAAGGACTCCATGCCATTGCCTGCCGCATCGACAATGCGCGCGATGCCAAGGCGAAACTGGACATGCTTGGCATCAAGACCGGCGAGGTTGGCGCGTTTCAGCGTCCCGTAGAACTGCCGGGCGGTGGCGAGGGTGTTGCGGCTTTTGAAACGGTGTCTTTCGCGGAAAGTGAAGTGCCGCAAGGTATGGTCTTCATGTGCCAGCACAAGACCCGCGAAACGGTCTGGCTGCCGGAACTGATCGAACATGCAAATGGTGCAAATGGCCTTTCCGCCATTATTGCCATCTCATCCGATCCAGAAGCTGCTGCCAATGGTTTTGCCCATCTGTACGCCAATGGCGAGGCAGAGGCACAGGATGGTGGCTGGAAGGTTTCGACAGGCTCACGTTCGGCAGACATATGGGTTGTGAGTGAGGAGAAAGCCGCTGCAATCTATCCCGGTGTGGATTTTGCCCGGACACCGGGCAAGGCTTTCGCCGTTCTGCGCATCCGGGTCGCTTCGCTGGACAAGGCGCGCATCGTTCTCGATGCCAACGGAATTTCCCACGCGAAGACATCTGCGGGCATCGCCGTGCTGCCGGAAAATGCCAGCGGCACGGTTCTGGAATTTTCCGAGCAGTAAGAATTTGAACAAGCGGGGCTGTGAGGCCCCGCTTTGCTAATCAGCGCGGAAAGCGCTGGTTTTCTTCCAGTACGTTCAGGTCCATGTGGTTGCGCATATAGCGCTCGGACGCCTTTTGCAGCGGCTGGTAGTCCCATGGATAATAGGCGCCGTTGCGCAACGCCGGATAGACGACGTGGCGACGAGCCTGACTGGCCCGGACGTCGGCATCGTAGCGTTCCAGATTCCAGCGTTTTTCAGCTTTGGCCAGAAGGTCGTCCAGAACGGTTTTGAATTCCGGCAGTTCCGCCAGATTGCGCAGCTCGTCGGGATCGTCGGCAAGGTTGAACAATTGTGGCGGGTCGGCGCGGCAAAGGTTGAGCTTCCAGTCGCCATCCCGCAGCGAGACCATCGGCGCGATGGTGCCTTCGGCTGCATATTCGACTGGAACCGCGCCGCGTTCGGCGGAACCTGAAGCAACACCAGTCAGTGAAACGCCGTCGGTCCACGGCATGATGCCCTTGAGGTCGATGCCCGCAAGGTCGGCCAGTGTCGGCAGAACGTCGAGCGTCGAGACGGGCGCATCCACGCGGCCAGCCCGCAATTGCGGGGCCGCAATCATCAACGGGACGCGAGCGGAGCCATCGAAGAAGCTCATCTTGAACCACAAGCCGCGTTCGCCAAGCATATCGCCGTGATCGGAAGTGAAGACGACGATCGTGTCATTCGCCATGCCGCAACGCTCGATCACATCGAGCAGCGCGCCGATCTTGTCATCCACATAGGAGATATTGGCGAAATAGGCTTGCCGTGCCGTGCGAACCTGTTCGCGGGTCAGATCGTAGTCCTCGGCCTTGCAGGCTCGCAACAGGCGTTCCGTATGGGGATCGATTTCGCTCTCCGGCAGAGGTCTGATCTTCGGATCAAGTTCGGGAATGTCCGCATAAAGATCGAAGAAGCGCTTGCGCGCTACGTAAGGGTCATGCGGATGTGTGAAACTGACCGTCAGACACCATGGCCGCTCGTCGTGGCCGCGCGCCAGATCATAAAGCCTTGCTTCGGCCTGATAGGCAACTTCATCGTCATATTCGAGCTGGTTGGTGATTTCGGCGGAACCCGCTCCGGTGATCGAACCGAGATTGTGATACCACCAGTCTATACGTTCACCGGGCTTGCGATAATCCGGCGTCCAGCCGAAATCCGCCGGGTAGATGTCGGTGGTGAGCCGCTGCTCGAAACCGTGCAACTGATCCGGCCCGACGAAATGCATCTTGCCGGAAAGCGCCGTCTGGTAGCCAGCGTTGCGAAGGTGATGCGCATAGGTTGGGATTTCAGACGAAAACTCCGCCGCATTGTCATAGACGCCAGTTCGAAACGGCAACTGGCCCGACATGAACGACGCACGCGCCGGGGCGCAAAGCGGGCTTGCCGTGTAGCAGTTGGCAAAACGTGCTGAACGTTCGGCAAGCTTTCTCAGATTGGGAACATGCAGGAATTCGGCCGGGCCATCTGGAAAGAACGTGCCGTTCAGCTGATCGACCATGAGAATGAGTATATTCGGCTTTTTCATTGTGCGGGACCGTTGGCAAGTGTGGGAACGCGAAACGGCGGGCGCTGAAACGCCCGCCTGCAAAGTGCGTGTTGTTCTCGGTTAAAGACCGAGGTTTGCCTTGACGGCTTCCGCGCCCGGTTCGCCCTTGAATGTGGTAACACCCGCAAGCCATTTGTCGATCTGGTCCGGATGCGCCTTCAGCCATTCCTTGGCGGCTGCAGGGCCTTCCGCACCTTCATCGAGAATCTTGCCCATCAGCTCATTCTCGATATCGACAGTGAAAGTGAGGTTCTTGAAGAACGTTGCGGCATTCGGGCACTGCGCGGCCCAGCCGGTGCGGCCAAGCGTGTAGACTTCCGCGCCGCCGAAATTCGGGCCGAAATAGTCATCGCCACCCGCCAGATATTCTATCTTGAGCTTGTTGTTCATCGGGTGCGGCGCCCAGGCCAGAAACACGACCCATGCCTTATCCTTGTTCTTGCGATCCACCTGCGCGAGCATGGCCTGCTCGCTCGATTCCACCAGCTTCCAGCCATCGAGCTTGAACTTCTGGTCCTCGATGATTTTCTGGATGTTCTGGTTGGCAGGCGCACCCGGCTCGATGCCGTAGATTTCCTTGCCAAATTTGTCCGCATGGGCGGCGAGGTCGGCAAAGTCCTTCACGCCTTCGCTTGCCACATAATCCGGCACGGCCAGCGTGAACTTTGCCCCTTCGAGGTTTTTCACGATGACTTCGGCGGCTTTCGCCTTGTCGAGATCGTCGCGGAACTTCTGCTGTGCGGGCATCCAGTTGCCGAGGAAAACGTCAAGATTGCCAGTCTTGAGCGCCTCATAGCCGATGGGCACGGACATGGTTTTTACATCGGGCTTATAGCCGAGACCTTCCAGCAGCACGCTTGCGACGGAGTTGGTGGAGGTGATGTCGGTCCAACCCGGATCGGACAGCCGGATGGTTTCGCAAGCGGCGGGATCGGCAGCAGAAGCCGCTCCTGTAAGTCCCGCCAGTGCCGTGAACGCCAGTGCCGCAATCTTCAAATAGCGCATTTTGTGACCCCTCCTATAGATTAAGACCAGTTATGTCTTATGTTCCTACTTTAAGGAGAACATCATTTAGGCTAAGGAAAAACCCATTCATTTTTTATCGAAGCTATAGAAAGAATTTATGGTTTCTCCATCCTGGGACCTTGGCAGCCTTGGCGTTTTCGAAGCGGTGGGACGATTGGAAAATCTGACCCTTGCCGCGCGTGAACTCGGCATGACGCAACCGGCGGTCAGCTATCAAATAAAACGTATCGAGGAGCGTCTGGGCGTCGGATTGTTCGCTCGACGGGCCCGTGGTGTCGAGATATTGCCCGAGGGCCGCATTCTTTATGAAGCAGTGCGCTCCGGTCTTGATGGAATCGATGAGGCTGTGCAGCAGATAAAACGTCGCCAGCGCGCGCCGGGACTGCGGATCGCGACCGACTATGGCTTCGCGACATTCTGGCTGATGCCGCGTGTCGCGCAATTTCGCCCGAAACATCCGGAGGTGGATGTGCGCATCACGGCATCATCCATGCTTCAGCCGCTCGACCGGCGTGACGCGGATATTTCGGTCCTTTTCGGCGGTCGCGAGGATTTCCCGAAGGACGCTATCGCCTTCATCGGTGAAAAAGTCGTGCCAGTCTGTTCGCCAACCTATCTTGCCGAGCATGGCCCGTTTCCGGATGGGAAACGGCTGGGTAGCGCTTCACTGCTGCATCTTGATACGCTGCAGGGTGATCGCTGGTTCACATGGCAGTCATGGCTCGATGCTATCGGTGAGGACATCGTGGACGGCAATTACGGGCTGGTCTTCAACACCTATAATCTGGTGATCGAGGCAGCCATTGCCGATCAGGGGCTGGCGCTTGGCTGGGCGGGGCTGATCGACGGGGCCGTGCAGCGCGGGCAGCTTGTCCATGCTTGCGAGGTGTCGCAGACGAGCGACAAGGGTTATTGGCTGGTCTTCAATCCGGACATTTCTGCGGGCGCGCGTAAGCTCGCACTGGAATTGCTGCAAGCAGCAGAGGAAAGCTGATATTGTAAGAAAGCAGTCGCGATCCTACTTTTGCACATCATTCAATATCTGACGCGCTTGCCAAAAGCGCGCGTTTTTTTAAGAGGTGTCGATATGATTACCTGGAACCGGATCGATGAAACGAATTGAACTTCTGATCGAAAATATCATTCTGGCGTCACGCTGGCTGCTGGTTGTCTTCTATCTCGGCCTCGCCGTTGCGCTGGCGATCTATGCTGTATCCTTCGTGGGCAAGCTGTTCGATTTTGCAACGAAAGTCACCGCGCTGAATGATACCGACACGATCCTGAAAGTCCTCGGGCTCATCGACGCGGCGTTGATTGCGAGCCTCGTGGTGATGGTCATCATTTCGGGCTATGAGAATTTCGTCAGCCGCTTCGATCAGGCTGGCGACGAGGTGCACTGGCTTGGCACCATCGATGCAGGCTCGCTCAAGATCAAGGTTGCCTCGACCATCGTGGCGATCTCATCGATCCATCTGCTGCAGATATTCCTCAACGCCACCACCTACACGTCAAACCAGTTGCTGTGGTTCACCATCATCCATCTGGCATTCGTGTTTTCGGCGCTGTTCCTCGCCTATATCGACAAGCTCACGGCCAAGGATAAAGGCGGGGCTAAAGGCAAGGGCAAGATCGAGCCGAATATCTGATGCTCTCGGATATAATTCATTGAAAAGACCCGGCTTTTGCCGGGCCTTTTGTTTTGAAAGACGAATGCAGTAAAGTTGGTTTCAATCAATTTGAAGAAGCTGCCGATATGCATTGCTGGCAGCGGTGTGGCTCCATTTCAACCTTGTGCTAGACTGACCTTCTTTGAGAGGAAGGGCTGACCATGACACGTCTGACGGCGAAGGATTTCCCGCAAGAACTTCTCGAACTCTACGATTTCTATGCCCATGGCCGGATAACCAAACGAGAGTTTCTGGACAAGGCTGCAAAGTTTGCGGTCGGCACCATGACGGCCACAACCATACTGACCTCGCTCAGTCCCGATTATGCGATGGCGCAACAGGTCGAATTCACCGATCCCGATATCCATCCCGAATACATCACCTATCCGTCACCGGAAGGAAACGGCGAGGTTCGAGCCTATCTGGTGCGACCGGCCAAGCTGCAGGGCAAGCTGCCCGCCGTCGTGGTAGTGCACGAAAATCGCGGACTGAACCCGTATATCGAAGACGTCGCCCGCCGTGTCGCAAAGACCGGTTTCATCGCACTCGCGCCCGACGGTCTCACCTCGGTTGGTGGCTATCCCGGCAATGACGATAAGGGCCGTGAATTACAGCAGCAGGTCGACCCGACCAAGCTGATGAACGACTTCTTTGCGGCGGTCGATTTCATGATGAAAAGCGATCTGACGACCGGAAAGGTCGGCATTACCGGCTTTTGCTATGGCGGTGGTGTTGCCAATGCGGCGGCGGTCGCCTTTCCGGAACTCGCAGCCGCCGTGCCTTTCTATGGCAGGCAGGCCCCTGCAGATGAAGTGCCGCGCATCAAGGCGCCTATCCTGTTGCACTATGCCGAACTGGACACCCGCATCAATGAGGGCTGGCCCGCTTATGAGGAAGCGTTGAAAAAGAACGGCAAAACCTACGAGGCTTATATCTATCCGGGCGTCAATCATGGTTTCCACAACGATTCCACACCGCGCTACGACGAAGCGGCGGCGAAGCTCGCATGGGACCGGACAATCGAATGGTTCAAGCGCTATCTGGCCTGAAGTTAGAGCATGTCTCCCGAAAGTGGGAACCGGTTTCGGGATGAAGACATGCGTGAAAACGAACAGATAGGGCGCCGATCTGATGCAATCAGATCGAAACGCGCTCTAGGCCTTCGCTTTCAGGGCCTTGAAGACGTTGACGGCTATCACGACGACAATACCGATTAGAACCGCAAGTACAGCCTGTAGGAAGGAGGTGGCGATCCATTCGAAGGCGGCTGCAAACCGGGTGCCCTCGGTCGGCAGGTGCGAGACGATGGAATGGATGAAGGCTTCAACGCTATGGATGCCGATGGAATCCAGCCCATGTACGATGATGCTGCCGCCGACCCAAAGCATGGCGATGGTGCCGACAGTGCTCAGAACCTTCAATATGATGGGCATGCCCGCGACCAGCCCCTTGCCGAGTTGCCTGCCGAAAGCCGTGTGACTGTTGCGCACGAGCGAGACGCCCATATCGTCGAGCTTCACGATGATGCCGACCACGCCATAAACGGCGAAGGTGATCAATATGCCGACCGCGGCGAGGATGGCCGCCTGCGTATAAATGCTCGACGGAGCCAGGCCCGCCAGCGTCAGCGCCATGATTTCCGCCGACAGGATGAAGTCCGTGCGGATCGCACCGCTGACGGTTGTTTCCTCGATCTCCTTGGCAGTCGTGCCCTTGGTTTCCTCATGTTCCTCTTCCTTGTGCGGGATGAAGAACTCCACCAGCTTTTCCGTTCCTTCAAAGGCCAGATAGACACCGCCGATCATCAGAAGCGGCATGATGAAGGATGGTGCGAAATAGCCGAGGATGAGCGCCAGCGGCAGCAGGACGATGAGCTTGTTGCGCAGCGATCCCTTGGTGATTTTCCAGATGACCGGCAATTCACGTTCCGGCTTCAGCCCCACGACATATTTCGGCGTGACGGCCGTATCATCAATCACGATGCCTGCAGCCTTGGCGCTGGCCTTTGCCGTCTGTCCTGCAACATCGTCGAGCGAAGCTGCCGCCATTTTCGCAATGGCTGCGACATCATCGAGAAGCGCGAACAAGCCGGACGCCATGGGGAACCTTTCTATATTGCTGTTGCGGGTAGCTAAACTTTGAATGGGTAGTACGTCTAGATGGAAATCATCATTGCCTGCAACTGTATCTGAAATCGATACAATCTGTGCATGATTGTCAATGTTTCAATGATCATACTGATGGCTATATTGGCGGTAACACAACAGGAGAGATAGCCATGCTTAATCAGATCAAGGGCCTCCACCACGTGACCTCGCTTGCCGCCGATGCGCGCTCCAATAACCGCTTTTTCACCAATATTCTGGGACTGCGCCGCGTCAAGAAGACCGTCAATTTCGACGATCCGAGTGTCTATCATCTCTATTACGGTGATGAACTAGGCACGCCCGGCACTGTCATGACCTATTTTCCATTTCCCGGCATGCCGCGCGGTCGCGATGGTACGGGCGAGGTGGGGACGACGGTATTTGCCGTGCCGCAGGGTTCTCGTGGCTTCTGGAAGGATCGTTTCGAACAATCCGCCGTCAAGATTGAATCCGAAGACGAGGCGTTCGGCGAAAAGCGTATCCATTTCCGTGGACCGGATGGCGACAGTTTTGCACTGGTTGAAGTGAAGGACGATCCGCGTGTGCCGTGGGCACATGAGGGGATTGATGCCAAGCACGCCATCCGTGGCTTTCATTCGGTCTCAATGCGGCTTCGCGACGAAGGCGCGACCTCGGAACTGCTGAAATATATGGGATACCAGAAGCTCGATGCGAAGGACGGTGTCACCCGGCTCATCATGCCGGAAGGCAATGGTGCGGGCGTCATCGATCTGGAAACCTTGCCAGCAGTTGGTCGCAACCAGCAGGGTGCCGGTTCCGTGCATCATGTGGCATTCGCCGTCGAAAACCGCGAGAAGCAGCTGGAGGTGCGCAAGGCGCTGATGGATACGGGCTATCACGTCACACCGGTCATCGACCGTGATTACTTCTGGGCGATCTATTTTCGCACGCCGGGCGGTGTGCTGTTCGAGGTGGCGACCAACGAACCCGGTTTCGACCGCGACGAGGATACGGCCCATCTCGGTGAAGCGCTGAAGCTGCCGGAGCAGCACCAGCATCTGCGCAGCTATCTTGAAGAGCATCTGGACAAGATCTGAAGAGGTCGGGACAGGAGATCGAATATGACAATCCAAACCTATGAGCATCGGCTGAAGGCCGGTGCGACCGGAGCGCCGCTGTTCATCGTGTTTCACGGTACGGGCGGCGATGAGAACCAGTTTTTCGGTCTGGCAGAGCAGCTTTTGCCGGAAGCGACCATCGTGTCGCCACGCGGTGACGTTTCGGAATATGGCGCTGCGCGCTTCTTCCGCCGCACAGGCGAGGGCGTCTACGATATGGAAGACCTTGCTCGCGCCACCGACAAGATGGCCGATTTCATGGCTGGCCTTGTGGCTCAGCACAAGCCGTCCGAAGTGATCGGGCTCGGCTATTCCAATGGCGCCAATATCATGGCGAACCTACTGATCGAGAAAGGCAGGGTGTTCGACAAGGCGGCACTTCTGCATCCGCTGGTGCCATTCAGGCCGAAGGACAATCCGGCGCTCGAAGGCGCGAAAATTCTGATGACTGCCGGGCGGATGGACCCGATCTGTCCGCCGGATCTGACAGAAGCGCTTGCACACTATTTCGAGCGCCAGAAAGCTGATGTCGAGCTGGCCTGGCATCCGGGCGGGCACGAGTTGCGCCAGACGGAACTGGCCGCCGTTCAGTCACTGCTCCAGAATTAAGCTCAAAGCCGCCGTTCAATTTTGCACGGCGGCATTATTGTTCTGGCTCTCTTGTAAAAAACAATATACATTATATTTAAATGTATATTGAATGCAGGGTGCCATGATGGATGCGATTTCGGGCCGTGTGCCAACCCATGAAAACAAAATGACGCGTTCGGAAATGGAGGGGCGGGCAACCGAGGTTGCCGAACTCCTCAAGACGCTGTCGCATCCAGCGCGGCTTATGCTGGCCTGCACGCTTGCAGAACGCGAATATTCGGTTGGAGAGCTGGAGGAAGTGCTTGGCATTCACCAGCCGACGTTGTCGCAGCAGCTGGGCGTGCTGCGTGAAGCGGGCATTGTCGAAACCCGTCGCGAAGCGAAGCAGATTTTCTACCGGCTGACGGAAGCCAAGGCCGCACAACTCATCGAGGCGCTTTACGGTATTTTTTGCGCACCGGAGGAACGGGCATGATCACAACCTATCTGCAATCATTGGCAGGCGGTATGTTGCTTGGCCTTTCCGCAATCCTGCTGCTCGTCTTCAATGGGCGCATCGCCGGTATCAGTGGCATCGTCGGGCGGCTTCTGGGCGGCAAACAGGTTCCAGCCAATGCGGTCTTTGTGGTCGGCCTCGTTCTGGGACCGATTATCTATGCGGCAATTTGCGGTTCCTTTCCCCCAGTCACGATGGCTATGTCCTGGCCCGTCATCGTCGTGGCAGGACTTCTGGTCGGCATCGGAACGCGGATGGGATCGGGCTGCACATCCGGTCATGGCATCCTCGGCATGGCGCGGTTTTCCAGGCGTTCGATAGCCGCGACGCTCACCTTTCTCATAACGGGCATCGTGGTGGCCAGCATTTCGGGAGCATTGCTATGAAACAGTCGGCATATGCGCGTCTGGCTATGACGCTGCTTGCGGGCGCGATCTTTGGTTTTGGTCTGTCGCTGTCGGGCATGATCGATCCGTCGCGGGTGACGGGCTTCCTGAATGTTACCAGCGGCCATTGGGACCCGAGCCTTGCCTTCGTGCTGGGTGGCGCCCTCCTGGTGGCTATCCCCGGCGTGATGTTGCAGCGGCGTATGGCGCGGCCGGTGCTGGACCAGTCTTTCCATCTGCCGGAGAATGCTGAGATCGACTGTCGGTTGATTACCGGTTCTGCCATCTTCGGCGCGGGCTGGGGGCTGGCAGGGTTCTGTCCCGGCCCTGTCGTGTCCGCACTGTCCATGGGGTTGCCGCAGGTATGGCTCTTCGTTGCGATGATGGTTTTGGGAATGATTTTCCACGATCGTATTATGACGAGGTCTTCATAGGAAAATCATTCCGGGCGGCGAAATTCCGGACAAAAGCCAGCAGAAGCATTCAAATCTTGAACTCTTTGGTCAAATTACCCTTTTAATAGGGGGATGAATGAGTTAGGCACCCTTTGAACGATCTTGAGGGAACCGTGCCATGGCTGGATTGCTGAAACGTTTTGCCGGATATTATCGTCCGCATCGTGGGCTGTTCGCGCTGGATTTTACCAGCGCCGTGGCCTCCGGCCTGCTTGAGCTTGCCTTTCCGGTTGCCGTTACGCTTTTCATCGACAAGCTGTTGCCGACCGGCCAGCTTGGCGTGATCGCCATTGCTGCGGTCGGCCTGCTGGCCATTTACGTCGTCAATGCCTTCCTGCAGGTCATCGTGACCTATTGGGGGCATATGCTTGGTATCAAGATCGAGACAGAGATGCGCCGCAAGGCCTTCGATCATCTGCAGAAACTCTCCTTCGGCTTCTTCGATAATCAGAAGACCGGCCATCTTGTGGCGCGGCTGACCAAGGACCTGGAAGAGATCGGCGAAGTGGCGCATCACGGGCCGGAAGATGTCTTCATCGCGATCATGACCCTGATTGGCGCCTTCATCCTGATGCTGTGGGTGCATCCGCAGCTTGCGCTGATTACCGCCGTCATCGTACCGCTGTCGGCCTATGTCACCACCCGCTATGGCGGACGCATGACGCACACATGGCACGCGCTTTACCGGCGTGTGGGCGATTTCAACGCCCGTATCGAGGAGAATGTCGGCGGCATCCGCGTCGTTCAGGCCTTTACGAACGAAGATCACGAACGCCAGCTTTTCGCGGAGAGCAACGACAAGTATCTCACCACCAAGCTCGCCGCCTACAAGATCATGGCCGCGTCGATGTCTCTGTCCTATCTGTCGATGCGCTTTGTACAGGTCGTGGTGATGCTGGCAGGCGCATGGTTCGTGGTGCGCGGCGAACTGACGGCTGGTGGATTTGTCGGCTTCCTGCTGCTGGTGAACGTGTTCTTCCGCCCGATTGAAAAGATCAATTCGGTCATCGAAACCTATCCAAAAGGCATTGCCGGTTTTCAGCGTTATACGGAATTTCTCGATACGCGCCCGGATATTGCAGACCGCCCCGGTGCGCAGTCCGTTGCACGTCTGACCGGCGATATCGTATATCGCGATGTCAGTTTCGGCTATAGTACCGAGCGCCCCATTGTCGACGGTCTCGATATTTCCATTCGTGCTGGCGAAACGATTGCCTTTGTTGGTCCTTCCGGTGCAGGTAAAACGACGATCTGCTCGCTGCTGCCGCGTTTCTATGATGTGACGAAGGGCGCGATTCTTGCCGACGGCCGCGACATTCGCGATATGACCCTGAAGTCTCTGCGGTCGAATATCGGTATTGTCAGTCAGGATGTGTTCCTGTTCGCCGGAACGATCCGGGAAAACATCGCTTATGGCCGTCTTGATGCGACCGACGCGGAAATCGTTGAGGCTGCGCGCCGCGCGCGGCTTGATGGTGTGATTGCCAATCTGCCGGAAGGCTATGACACGGTTATCGGCGAGCGTGGCGTCAAGCTTTCCGGCGGGCAGAAGCAGCGCATGGCCATTGCGCGCATATTCCTGAAGAACCCACCGATCCTGATCCTTGATGAGGCGACTTCCGCGCTCGATACGGAAACCGAACGTGCCATCCAGCAATCGCTCGCCGAGCTTTCGCAGGGCCGCACGACGCTGGTGATCGCACACCGCCTTGCAACCATCGTCAATGCCGATCGCATTCTGGTGGTGGAGGGCGGACGGATTGCCGAACAGGGCAGTCATGCCGAGCTTCTGGCCATGAAGGACGGACGCTACAAGCGCCTGCATATTGCGCAGGCTGGGCTGAATCAGGGGCATTATTCAGCGGCGGAATAGGCTGATCTGCACATCAGGATACGCTTAAGAAAGGCGGCCTTTGGCCGTCTTTTTTTATTGTCTGACAATGAGCGGAAGAGTTTCCGTTGATATCTGATGTATCAGATATTGACATATCAGATTCGCTGTTTCAGGATCAGAGCGTGAATTCAGTGACAAACAGGTGTTGCCTTGGGTGATAATGTTTCCCCCCTTTCTCCGATCAAGGTGAAGAGCCTCAGAGACCATGTGCATGACAATCTGCGGGAGGCGATTATTTCCGGGCGGATCAAGTCCGGCGAAAAGCTGAATGAGAGGCAGCTGGCATCCGATCTGGGCATCAGCACGAGCCCTTTGAAAGAAGCGCTGCGCCAGCTGGAAGGAGAAGGGCTGGTGCGCACGGAGGCCCGTCGTGGAACGTTCGTATCGTTCAATGCGCGGCAGGCCGAAGAGATGACGCTCGCTCGTGCCGCGCTTGAAAGCATCATTGCGCGGCAGGCGGCCAAGCATGGCGGCGAGGAGGCGTTCGGCTTTCTTCGCGCGGTGATTGAAGAAATGCGGGCGGCGGTCGAGGCAGGCAATGTCGATCAGCTGATCGAGCTGAACGAGAAGTTCCACGACGGCATCCATGAGGCATCGGGATGTGAATATCTGCGCCGGTTGCAAAATGCACAGCGCATGTACGACCACGCCGCAAGGGTGACCGTTCTGTCGCGCGAGGATGTGCGTCGGCAGTCCTTCAACGAGCATGAAGCAATCATGAAGGCAATTACGGCACGTAACGGCGATCTGGCTGAGCGTCTGATGCGCGAACACATCGTGAAAGCGGGAGACACGCATATCGAACTGGTCTTCTGACCAGTACATTGGGAGGAAATAATGGATCTAGCGGAATACCGCCGGGTGCTTCGGGGCATCTCGGGTGTGCACGCGACTGCCTATGATACAGATGGCGAAATCGATGACGCGCTGACGGCGAAAATTGTCGAGCGGATCGCCGGCGCCGGTGTGCATAATATCGTTACCGGCGGCAATACGGGCGAGTTCTACAGCATGACTGTGGATGAGGTTATCCGCTTGCAGGCTATCGCGGTGAAAGCGGCAAATGGCAAGGCTGCAGTGACAGCCGCAGCCGGCCGTTCCGTGCGTGATGCGATCAGGATTTCACAAGCAGCACAAGCCGAAGGCGCCGATGGCGTGATGATCCATCATCCGCTTGATCCCTTTGCGGCGCCGCATGCGCAGGTGGATTATTTCATTGCGATTGCCGAAGCCATAGACTTGCCAATCGTTGCCTATATCCGTTCGGATCTGATTCCGCTCGATGAAATGGTGCGCCTAGCGACCCATGCCAAGGTCGCAGGCGTCAAGTTTGCATCGCAAAACACGATGCTCTTCTTCGAATGCTGTCGGGCGACAAAAGGCATGGATGCGACCTGGATCTGCGGCCTGGCGGAAAGCTGGGCCTTGCCTTTCTATGCCCTTGGTGGCCGCGGCTTTACCTCTGGCCTCGTCAATGTTGCACCGAAGCGTTCGCTGGCGGTCTGGAATGCGCTGGAAGCGGGAGATTTCGCAAAAGCGCGAGCGGTGGTCGAAAGCATTGCCGATTTCGAGACCATGCGCACCAAGTACCGTAATGGCGCGAACGTGACTGTTGTGAAGGAAGCGTTGCAAATTCAGGGGTTTGAGGTCGGAAAAGTGCGACTACCCGGATTGCCACATCTTGAAGCGAATGATCGCGAGGTGCTCCAGACAATCGTCTCGGGCTGGGAGACTGATGGCATTGTCTGACAAATGAAAGCCGGCCGTCCTGACAGGGAGAAGAGGGGCGCACCGGAAAACCAAAAAGTGGAGGAGAACATGAATAAGGGAATTTCACGTCGTACATTCATGGCGGGGGTCGGGATTGCGACCGGCATGGGTATCATGCTGCCGAAAAGCGTATGGGCACAGTCGGCGAAACTGCCGTCTTCGCCAGTAGCGCTCAACGTCATTGATGCCGCTGGCAATCTGGCCCTGACCCAACCGATCTTCGACAATTTCGCAGCCGAGCAGAAAGCTCTGGTTTCGCGCTTCACCTTCAACAAGGCACCGGCGCCGGAACTGCCGGGGAAAATCAAGGCGCAGCAGCGCGCCAACCGAATTGACATCGACATGGTGATCGTCGGGCCGGATGCGCTTTCCGCCGGACTTGCCGATGACATATGGACCGACATCATCGCGTTGCCGGATAACGGCTTGCCGAAGCTTCAGGATATCTATCTTGAACCGGCATGGCGTATGCAGGAAATGTCGAAGGGCAAGGGCGTTGTGGTTTCCTATTATCCATCTGGCCCCCTTCTTGAATATCACCCCGACAAGGTGAAGACACCGCCCAAGACCGCTGAAGAACTGCTCGCCTGGACGAAGGAAAACCCGAACAAGTTCATCTATGCTCGCCCGGCCAATTCTGGTCCGGGGCGCACCTTCCTGATGGGGCTTCCCTATCTTCTGGGTGATAGTGATCCGAAGGACCCGGTCAAGGGCTGGGACAAAACCTGGGCCTATCTGAAGGAGCTGCACAAGAATATTGAATACTACCCGGCAGGTACGGGCGCGCTCATGAAGGAACTGGGCGAAGGCACGCGCGATATGACGGTGACGACCACTGGCTGGGACATCAATCCGCGTGCGCTCGGGGTGGTGCCGAAGGAAATGGGCGTCAGCAAGCTGGAAGGCTTCCACTGGGTTTGCGATGCGCATTACTTCGCCATTCCCAAGGGCGTGTCCGAGGAAAAAATCGCAGTGCTGATGGAATTCATCAAGTTCTCGCTCAAACCCGACCAGCAGGCCTATTCCTACGATGCCGGTTATTTCTATCCGGGTCCTGCTGTGAAGGACGTCACCATCGAAATGGCGCCGAAGGAAAGCCAGAACATCATCGCGGAGTTTGGCCGTCCGGAATATGCCGACTGGATTGCAAATAATCCGATCGAGCTGCCGCTCGAACCGGAGGCGCTGGTCGCTGCATTCCGCCGCTGGGACGAAGACGTCGCCGCTGGTTGATTGACCGAAGGCTGGGTGGTGGGCCGTGAAGGGCTCGCCACTGGCCGCTGATAGTCGCCAATTCTAAATCATGGTGCTTGTCTCAATGTCCTTTCAAGAACTCCGGCTCGACCGGATGAGCCGATCATTCGGAACTTTCAATGCGCTGAGGGAAATCAACCTCACAATCCGGAAAGGCGAGTTCATCGCACTTCTGGGACCTTCCGGCTGCGGGAAATCGACGGCTCTCAATTGCATCGCCGGACTTCTCGGCACGACGAGCGGTGGCATCTATATCGATGAACGGCGCGTGGACCAGTTGAAACCGGAGGATCGCGGTTTCGGCATGGTGTTCCAGAACTATGCGCTGTTTCCGCATATGAATGTCCTGCAAAATGTCGGTTTCGGTCTCAAGATGCGCGGTCTGGCAAAAAGCGAAATAGAAAAACGTGCGCGCGCTGCATTGGCTTTGGTGCGCCTGCAAGGACAGGAAGAAAAACTGCCGGGACAGCTTTCCGGTGGCCAGCAACAGCGCGTGGCAATTGCCCGCGCCATCGTCATCGAGCCGCCGGTGGTTCTCATGGATGAGCCGCTTTCCAATCTCGATGCGAAGTTGCGGCTTGAGATGCGAGCCGAAATCCGCCGCATCCATAACCAGCTCGGCTCAACGACGATCTATGTGACCCACGATCAAGACGAAGCCCTGTCGCTGGCCGACCGCATCGTGGTCTTGCGCGACGGTGAAATCCGTCAGGTCGGCAAACCGCACGAGCTTTACGAAGAGCCCCGCTATCGTGATGTCGCCGCCTTCATGGGTTTCCGCAACGCCTTGCCAGGCAAGGTCGTGCGCGTCGAGAACGGGCAGGCGATCATTTCCGTCGCGGGAAACGAACTCGTTGGCCGTGCGATGGATGAGCTTGAGCCGGGCGACGATGCCGTGCTGATGGCGCGCGGCGATGATGTTGTGTCCGGTTCACGGCACCGCAACGACCTGCAGGCGACTGTCGAAACCATTGAATATCGCGGGCGTGAATATGTTGGCACAGCCCGCACCGAAACTGGGATGGAGCTGATCTTCCATGGGCCGCAGGGCGTGGAGCCCGGCAGTGGTATCGTGTTGGGCGTCGATGCTGGCCATGCGCTGGTTTTCCCGGCGGAGGGCTGAGCAATGGTGGCCGAGACCTATGCGGATGCACCGCTTAAGCCCGGTTTGCGACAACGGCTTGCAAATCGCGGCTTCGATGGCGTTACGCTTCTGATCCTGCCGGCGTTGCTGTTTGTGGTGGGCGTTTTCATCTATCCGTTTCTGTACGGGCTGGTTCTGTCATTCAATCCGCTCGATGGCGGCGGGGCACTGGCCAATTACACCAAGTTCTTCTCCGATCCCTATCTTTACAAGACCATCGGCGCGACGCTTTGGCTTGCGATTCCCGTCACCGTCATCAGTGTTCTTTTCGCGGTTCCCATCGCCATGCGCGTGCGTCTGATGCCGCGCCAGCAACTGCTGACCACGATCCTCGTTCTGCCGGTGACGCTCGGCACGGTTCTGATTGCTGAAGGTCTTTTGAATTATCTGGGGCCGCAAGGCTGGTTCAGCCGCACGCTGATCTATATTGGCCTGATCGACAATCCGCTGAAGCTCACCAATAATTACTGGGGGGTCTTTGCATCGCTGGTCATTACGGTTTTTCCGTTCACCTTCCTGCTGACGCTTTCCTACATAACCGGCATTGATCCCGCACTGGAACGGGCCGCCGCCACGCATGGCGCCAATAGCTGGCAGCGCTTTCGCCATGTCATGCTGCCATTGCTGGTGCCGGGGCTGGTGGTCGCGGCCTGCCTCACCTTCGTGCAGGCTTTTGCTGTGTTTCCATCCGCTGTCCTCTTGGGCGCGCCGTCGGGACCGACCCGCGTGATATCCATCGCTGCAGCACAGGCGGCCTTCGAGCAATATGACGACTCCATGGCTTCATCCATCGCCATGATCATGGCGGCAGTGCAATTGCTCGTCGTCGGGGCACTGCTCGGTGTGCGCTCGCTCTTCTATCGCGGCTCGACCGCTGGCGGAAAGGGATAGATCATGATCCGCGATACTTCCATCCTTTCCAAGCTCTGGATCACGCTCGTTTGGCTCGTAACCGGCTTCTTCGTGCTCAATGTTCTTGCTGTCATCGTGGCCGTGGTGGTTTCAAGTTTCGGCACGCGCTGGCTGGGTACATGGCTGCCAGACGCGTTTACCACGCGCTGGTATGCAGCCGCCTGGGCCGAATTCCAGCTTGATCAAGTGCTTCTGGTCACATTCCAGGTCGTCTTTGCAGTGGTGATCCTGTCGGGCGTTCTGGGCGTCACGGCAGCTTACGCCATGGCACGCCGCGATTTTCCGGGCAAGAAGCTTGTGCTGCTGATCTTCCTGCTGCCGCTTCTGGTGCCGCCGATAACCTTCGGCATTCCGCTGGCAACCGTGCTTTACAAGTTCGGGGTCGGCGGTACCTTCTGGGGCGTCGTTCTCGCCAATCTCGTACCAACGGTACCCTTCGTCATTCTGGTGATGATCCCCTTCATCGAACAGATCGACCCAAAGGTCGAGGCGGCAGCGCGCGTGTTCGGTGCAGGCACATTCAAGCTCTTCATCCATGTGCTTCTACCCATGCTGTTACCCGGTGTGCTTGCGGCCATGCTGCTGGTTCTGGTGCGCACGGTCGCGATGTTCGAGCTGACCTTCCTGACCGCAGGACCGACATCGCAAACGCTCGTCGTCGCGCTCTATTATTCGGTGTTCGCTGCCGGGGTCCGCTCCGTCCAGTCCATCGACGCCATGGCGGTCATTTACATGGTCACCTCGCTGGTTTGGCTGCTTCTGGCACTGCGTTTCGTCAATCCGACGCAGATCGTTGCGCGCAACCGTCAACCGTCTGCGCATTGAGGCACAACAGGATGAAAATCATCGCTATCGAAACGGTGCAGCTTCCGCACCTCAACAACATAGTGTGGGTGCAGGTCCACACCAATGAGGGCGTTGTCGGACTTGGTGAGACTTTCCGTGGCGCAAATGCGGTCGCCGCCTATATCCACAGCGATATCGCACCGCTGCTCGTCGGCCAGAACCCGCTGGAGATCGACCGAATCTCGAAACTGCTGCTGGAGCCTTATGTCGGCTTTCGTTCGTCAGGTGTGGAAATCCGCGCCGCCTCGGCGATAGACATCGCGCTCTGGGATATTTTTGGCAAGGTGACCGGCCAGCCAATCCATCAGTTGCTCGGTGGCCTGTCTCGACAATCGATCCGCACCTACAATACCTGCGCGGGCTACACCTATAACAAAAGCGGCGCGCGCCGATATATCGGTGATGCCGATGAGGCAAAGGAAGGGCCCTACGAGGACCAGATGGCTTTTCATAGGGACGCAGGTGCACTTGCCGAAAGCCTTCTGTCGGAAGGCATCACGGCCATGAAAATCTGGCCCTTCGACCCGTTCGCTGTCGCATCCGGCGGAAACTTCATCCATGCCGGCGATCTCGACAAGGCGCTGGCACCGTTTCGCCAGATACGCGATGCGGTCGGCGAGCGGATGGAAATCATGGTCGAGTTCCACTCCATGTGGGACTTGACGTCGGCTCTGGCCATTGCGCGCGAACTGAAAGTCTTCCGACCGTTCTGGTCGGAAGACCCGATCAAGATGATGAACCCGCAGGCGCTGGCCGTTTACGCACGCCAGTCCGGCATTCCGGTCTGTGCCAGCGAAACCATGGCGACGCGTGCGCAATTTCTCGATGTCCTACGCGCCGATGCCTCCGATTATGTCATGCTCGACATTTCATGGTGCGGCGGGCTTTCGGAGGCGAAGAAGATCGCCACCATGGCCGAGGCATTTCAGCGCCCCATTGCGCCGCATGACTGCACTGGTCCAGTGGTGTTCGCGGCCTCCGTCCATCTGTCGCTCAATGCGCCCAACGCGATCTTTCAGGAATCTGTGCGGGCCTATTACACCTCATGGTATCGCGATCTGGTGACGGTGATGCCGCGCATAGAGAAGGGCATGATCTATCCGTTCGAAGGAGCGGGTCTTGGATTGGAGTTGTCTGATTTCGTACTCAGTCATCCCGATGTCATTCGGAGAAAGACGGGAGCTGAATGATGGGGCCGTTTCGCTGCATAGCCGATCTGCGCGGGCAACTGATGGAAAGTCCGGTCTGGGATGACCGCAGGGGAACACTTTTCGCCTGCGATATCTATGGGCGCCGCATATATGAAATCGACATTGACGCCGATAGGGGCGCGCTTCGTGAATGGTCCTTTACAAGCGAGGTAGCAAGCTTCGGATTGACAGAAAGCGGACGTCTCGTGGTGGCGCTTTCACGTCAGGTCATCCTGTTTGATCCTGAAACCGGCATCCGTGAACCGCTATGGACGGGGTACGATGAGCCGGGAACATCCCGACTCAATGACGGCAAGGTCGGTCCTGACGGTGCGTTCTGGATCGGCAGCATGGATGGCCGTCCTGAGCGGGAAGCCATCGCGCGACTCTACCGAGTAACATGGGACGGCGAGGCTTCTGTTAAGGCCGAGGGTTTTGAGATTTCTAATGGTCTCGCTTGGACGGCGGACGGCAGAACCATGTTCCATACGGATTCCCGCGGGCCGTGGATCGACCGTTATGACTTCGACCCGGAGACCGGTGAGATTAGTGGGCGCAAGCGCATTCGCGATCTCGATGAACTGAGCGGCAGGCCGGATGGCGGCGCCTGCGATGCTGAGGGTGCTTATTGGAGCGCGGGTGTATCCGCTGGCATTCTGAATCGCTTCGACCGCGAGGGTAATCTGCTTGAAAAGGTTCCGGTACCGGTTTCGGCTCCAACAATGCCCTGTTTTTGCGGACCAGACCTGACACTTCTGGCCATCACCTCGCATCGCCAGCTGCCGGAAGCGGCTCTGGAGACGGCCCCTCGGTCGGGCGGTGTGTTTCTGGCGCAGGCGTCTGTTGCCGGGGCCCCGGTGACCCGGATGAAGGGAGCGTAGTGTGCTCGCTGATCTCTCCATAAATATTTGTTTTGATTTAAATTTTTCCGAAGACGTGTTTCACGCCCTTTGGAATACGCTCTGATCGGGAAGGTAGGGAAATGACGAGAAAGACCTATGGTGATCTGCGCTCGGCGCGCTGGATGCTGCCCGATGATCAACGCTCGTTCGGCCATCGTTCGCGCACCATGCAGATGGGATATGATCCGGTCGACTGGGAAGGTCGTCCGATCATCGCCATCATAAACACCTGGTCCGAGGCCCAGCCTTGCCACATGCATTTCAAGGATCGGGTGGAATGGGTCAAGCGCGGCATCCTGCAGGCTGGCGGATTCCCGATGGAGTTGCCAGCATTGTCGCTGTCGGAAAACTTCGTGAAACCGACAACCATGCTCTATCGCAATCTGCTGGCGATGGAGACCGAGGAACTTCTGCGCTCGCATCCTGTCGATGGCGCGGTGCTTATGGGCGGTTGTGACAAGACCACGCCGGGTCTCGTCATGGGAGCCGTCAGTATGGGACTGCCGTTCATTTTCCTGCCCGCCGGACCAATGCTGCGCGGCAATTATGCCGGTAAATATCTGGGCTCCGGCACTGATGGCTTCAAATACTGGGACGAGCGCCGCGCAGGCACCATTTCCAAGGAGGAATGGCAGGGGATTGAAGGTGGCATCGCACGGTCCTACGGCCATTGCATGACCATGGGAACCGCATCGACCATGACCGCGATTGCCGAAGCCATGGGGCTGACGCTTCCCGGTGCATCATCGATCCCGGCTGCGGATGCCAATCATCAGCGCATGTCCACGCAGTGCGGTCGCCGCATTGTGGAAATGGTCTGGGAAGACCTGACGCCGGAAAAGATCATGACGCCCGCTGCAATAACCAATGCGGTCACTGTTGCGATGGCAACGGGATGTTCGACAAATGCCATCATTCATCTGATCGCGATGGCGCGCCGGGCAGACGTGCCACTGGAACTGGACGATCTGGATCGCATCGGACGCACGACGCCTGTGATCGCGAATATCAGGCCTTCCGGCACGACCTATCTGATGGAAGATTTCTACTATGCGGGAGGGTTGCGAGCGCTCATGAAGCAGCTTGGCGACAAACTCGATCCTTCGGCCGTGACCGTGACCGGCAAGCCGCTGACCGACGGTCTGGATGAGGCTCACATCTGGAACGATGACGTGATCCGCCCGCTTTCCAATCCGGTCTATCATGAAGGCTCGCTTGCGGTGCTGAAAGGCAATCTCTGCCCCGATGGCGCGGTGATAAAGCCTGCTGCCTGCGACCCCCGCTTTCACTGCCATAGTGGCCCGGCGCTAGTCGCGGACAGTTACCCCGACTTGAAAAAGATCATCGACGACCCCGATTATCCCATGACGCCGGATACGGTTCTGGTGCTGCGTAATGCCGGTCCGCAGGGCGGGCCGGGAATGCCGGAATGGGGCATGATCCCCATGCCGAAAGCGCTGTTGAAACTTGGGCTGCGCGATATGGTGCGGATTTCGGATGCGCGCATGTCGGGAACCAGTTTCGGTGCCTGTGTTCTGCATGTCGCGCCGGAATCCTTCATCGGGGGACCACTCGCCCTGCTGAAGACGGGCGACATCGTCGAACTCGACATTCCAGCCCGCAGCCTCAACATGCTGGTTTCGAACGAGGAACTGGCGGCACGGCGCGCAGCCTGGCAGACGCCACCACCCAAATATGAGCGCGGCTATGGCTTTGTCTTTTCCAAGCATGTCGAACAGGCCGACAAGGGCTGCGATTTCGACTTCCTGAAAACCGATTTCGGCCGTCCTGTCGACGAACCGGTCATCTATTGAGAGGCAGTTTCGATGTCAGATTATGTGCTTTCCGAGGAAACGCGGGCCAAGTTGAAGACGGTTTCGACGGCTTCCGTTGCGACGGCGCTTTACAAGCGTGGCCTGCGCAACCAGTTCATTCAGGGTGTGTTACCGGTGGCGCGCAAGCGCGAGAACATGGTCGGTCAGGCCTTCACGCTGCGCTACATCCCGGCGCGTGAGGACCGTAATCCCATCACGGTTTTTCGTAATCCGGACCACAAGCAGCGCGTTGCGATAGAGACTTGCCCACCCGGTTTCGTGCTGGTGATGGATGCGCGCAAGGATGCGCGTGCGGCGACTGCGGGGTCTATCCTCGTGACAAGGCTTGCCTTGCGCGGCGCGGCGGGCATTGTTTCTGACGGCGGATTTCGCGATGTCAGCGGGATCGGCGAGCTTGATATGCCTGCTTATTGCTCAAAGCCATCTGCGCCGACCAATCTCACGTTGCATGAGGCGGTGGATATCAATGTGCCGATAGCCTGCGGCGATGCGGCGGTGTTTCCGGGCGATGTGCTGGTTGGCGATGCTGACGGTGTCATGGTCATTCCGGCTGGTCTTGCGGATGAAATCGCAACCGAATGTATCAGTATGGAAACTTATGAGGATTTCGTGCTGGAAGAAGTGCTGAACGGCGCTACCATTGTCGGCCTCTATCCGTGCACGAAAGAAGAGACCGAGCGCAAGTTTGAGAACTGGCGCGAACAAAATGGCCGTTAGTGCATCCCGTAAAGTGTGAAACGGTTTCCGGATAAGAATCGCGACGAAACAAAAAAGGGAGGCGTTACGCCTCCCTTTTTCATACAGCTTTGTTGCCGTGTTTTAGTAGAGCACGTTCTTGGCTTCCGGCTGGTCGATATTGTCCTTGGTGACGACGACGGCGCCCGTATCGACAACCTTCTCGACCTTTTCCTTGTTCAGCACCTTCAACAGGGTTTCGATGCCCTTTTCGCCCATCTGGTAGGAACCCTGAACCACGATGGCATTGAGCGTGCCGTCCTTGACGAATTCCTGCAGGTCCTGATTGCCGTCGAAGCCGATGGCAGTCAGCTTGCCGGACTTGCCTGCCTGCTTGATCGCGCGGCCCATGCCGATGGCGGTCGGTTCATTGGCACCGAAGATGCCGACGAGGTCGCCATTGGCCGCCAGAACGTCGGTGGTCTGGTTGAGCGCCGTCGCCATCTGCGATTGCGAGTAGTAAGGACCGACGACTTTCAGCTTGGAATTGGCCTTGATGTAATCCACGAAGCCGCCGACGCGACCGATTTCCGAGCCAGCGCCCGCAACATAGGACATGACGGCGATCTTGCCGGTCGTGCCTGCCTTGTCGATCAGGGCCTTGGCAGCGGCTTCACCGGCCTTGCGGTTATCGGTGGCGAGGAATGACTGGTAGTATTTGTCGGCACCATCGGCGAGCTGCGAGTCAATGATGACGACCGGAATGCGGGCTTCCCACGCCTTCTTCACGGCAGGCGTCAGCGCATCCGGATCGGACGGGGCAAGAAGGATTGCATCCACTTTGCGGTTCACGGCATTTTCCACCATGTTCACCTGATCGGCTATGGCCGATTCAGCCGCCGGACCCTGGAAGGTCATGGTGTGATCCTTGGAATCCTTGATCGCAGCTTCGGCACCCTTCTGGACGTTCTGCCAGAAAGTCGAATTCACGGTCTTCACGATAACGGCGATTTCGCCCGCCGAAGCGCTTGCCGCTCCAGTAAGCACAAAGGCCGAAGCCATCAATGCAGAAACCAGTCTACGCATGTTTTCCTCCTGTTATCGAGCTCTTGGCTCTACCCTTTTCCGGAATGCCTGACACATTCCGTCTCCCCTCTCATCGACGGTTGCGCATCTGGTCGATCCATACTGTGACCAGAATGACGAGGCCGATGATGATCTGCTGTGTAAAAGCGGAAATGCCGTTCATGTTGAGGCCGTTCCGCAGGATTCCGATGACGAACGAGCCGATGAACGTGCCCGAAATCGTACCCACACCGCCAATGAGCGATGTGCCGCCGATGACCGCGCTCGCAATGGCGTCGAGCTCATAGGCGACACCTTCATTGGGCTGTGCGGTCACGAGGCGGGACATGAGAACGCAGCCCGTCAGACCAGCCAGTGTTCCCGATACGACATAAGTGAAGGCCGTTACGCGGGCGACATTGACGCCCGAAAGCCGCGCTGCTTCCGCATTCGATCCGATGGCATAGATGTGGCGGCCAAGCACGGTGCGGTTCAACACGAGCGCTGCCGCAATCGCAATCACGATCATCAGCACCACCGGGTAGGGGATGCCGGGGAAGGTGACGACCGGAAAGCCCTGTTCGTCAATGCTCTCGATGCGAAACAGTGAGCCGTTGCCCAGCACGCCGAAAGATTCGCCAAGGCCGGAGACGGCACGCGCACCGGTGATCTGAAGCGCGACACCGCGCGCGATCAGCATCATGCCGAGTGTGGCGATGAAGGGCGGCAGCTTGAGTTTTGTGATGACGACGCCGTTGATGAGACCGCAGAGCGATCCCGTCAATATACCGAGTAGCATGGCGAGGGGGATCGGCAGCGAAAGATCCTTGACCGCAAGTGCGGCCACAACACCGGCGAGTGCCAGAACCGAGCCGACCGAAAGATCGATGCCGCCGGTTATGATGACATAGGTTGCGCCGATGCCGAGAAACGCGATTGAGGTCACCTGCAAGGCGATGGTCATCGCATTGTTGACGGTCATGAAGGCGCTGCTGGTGACGGAAAAGATCGCCGCCAGAATGATAAGGCTGCCGACAGCCGCAAATTTCTGGATGATATCCTTCTGACGGTCGCTGAGCCCCTTGGATTTTACCGTCTGCTGGGGCTTGTCCGTAGTGATTTCGGCCATTACTGCGTCCTCATTTGTCCTGCCGGCCCCGACCGGAGGCATAGGTCATGATTTCTTCCTGCGATGTCGCGGCCGTGTTCAGGACGGCGGTGATGCGCCCCTCGTGAAAGACCGCCACACGGTCCGAAAGCCCCAGAATTTCCGGTAGCTCCGAGCTGATCAGCACAATGCCGATACCCCTTGCGGCCAATTCGTCCATGATCTGGTAGATCGCGAACTTTGCACCGACATCAATGCCTCGCGTCGGTTCATCGAAGAACATGATACGCGGTTCGCGGAACAGCCATTTGCCGATGATGATCTTCTGCTGATTGCCGCCCGAAAGCAGCCGAACAGGCTGGGCCAGTCCCGGCGTCTTGATATTGAGAAGATCGACATAACGCTGGCTAGCCTGTCGTTGCCGTTCGAAATCGATCACACCATATGAGCTGCTGACCGCTTCCATATTGGCGAGTGTGAGATTGGCATCGACCGGCATCTTGACCGCCAGTCCTTGCGCCTTGCGGTCTTCCGACAGATAGGCAATGCCTGCCTCGATGGCGTCGCGCGGGCTGGAGATGGAAAGCGTCTCGCCTTCAAGCACAATCGTTCCGGCATCGTGCGGATCGGCGCCGAAAATCGCCCGCGCTACTTCCGTGCGCCCTGCGCCCATCAGTCCGGCAAAGCCGAGGATTTCTCCGCGCCGGAGTTCAAAGCCGATATTCCCGAAGAGGCCGCTTCGCGTCAGTCCGCTGACGGAGAAAATCACTTCCTCCGTCGGCTTTCGGGTCGGTTCCGGAAACTTTTCATCAAGCGAACGCCCGACCATCCCGGCGACGATTTCATCGATGGTGACAGCGTCAAAGTCCTTGGTCCAGACATAGCGTCCGTCGCGCAGGATGGTGACGCGGTCGACGATCTCCGCCATTTCATCGAGACGGTGCGAAATATAGACGATGCCGGTGCCTTGCGCTTTCAGTTCGCGGATAACCTTGAACAGAAGCTGTGCTTCCTGTTCGGTCAGCGAGGAGGTCGGTTCGTCCATGATGAGGACAGAAGCATTGAGCGAGAGGGCCTTGGCGATTTCGACCATCTGGCATTGGGCGACGGACAGGTTCAGCACCTGTGCAGACGGGTCGATCTTGACGCCAAGCCGGTCGAGGCAGTGCTGCGCGTCCTGCTTCAGCTTGCGGCGATCGACGAAGAGGCCGCGTTTCGGCTCGCGAGCGAGATAGATGTTTTCGGCAACGCTCAGGTGTGGAACGAGGTTCAGTTCCTGATGGATGATGGCGATGCCCGCCGCTTCCGATTCAAGCGTGGAAGCAAAGCGGACAGTCTGATCGCGATAATGGATCGTCCCGCCATCCGGCTGATAGACGCCACTGACGATCTTCATCAGGGTCGATTTGCCCGCACCATTCTCGCCGCAGACGGCATGAACTTCGCCCGCCCACAATTCGAAGCTGACATTCGACAGGGCTTTGACGCCTGGAAATTCTTTGGAAACGGAATCCAGCTTGAGCAAGATAGGCGCGGTATCGGCGCGCGCAGTCGCTGACGGCAATCCTCCCATCGCGCTTCCTCCCTCGCGCAAAGTTTCGTCACCTATGAATGGAAGAAGTAGAAGCCTGCTGGTTTCTGGTCAAGCCAATTTTGCGCGAGCAGCAAAAAACCCGCTACATGGCGGACCGGCTCTCCAGAATTTCGGTTATTAAACTTAATTGGCCTGACCAGACGATGGTTTTGCGGTTTTACCTGCATCGTGAATCATTTACTGGAAAGAAGAGAAAAGGCAGCTTCTGCTGGCGAGAAGAGAGCACATAAGTACTGCAATTCCGACAGTATCGCAGTATTTTGTGTCGCGGCCTCTGGAAAGAGGGGCGGTTCCTTTCTATCATTATATTCCGATTATCTGATCCCGAGGGGCAGTTTTGTACTTTGAAATAATTACGGTCGTGCTGTTGACGATCCTCAATGGTGTTCTCGCCATGTCGGAACTCGCAGTGGTTTCCTCCCGCCCGGCGCGACTGAGGGTAATGGCCGACAAGGGCAGCCGCGGCGCCCGCATGGCCATCGAGCTTGCCGATAATCCCGGCCGTTTCCTGTCCACCGTCCAGATCGGCATCACGCTGGTCGGCATTCTGTCGGGTGCATTTTCCGGCGCGACGCTGGGTGCTCGTTTGTCAGGCTGGCTTCTCGGGCAAGGCTTGTCGCCAGCCCTTGCCGATGCTGTTGGCGTTGGTTCGGTGGTCGTGGTCATCACCTATCTGTCGCTGATCGTCGGTGAACTCGTGCCAAAGCAGATCGCGCTGCGTGAGCCGGAATCGGTTGCAAGCCGCGTGGCACCTACCATGACGCTATTGTCCAAGCTGGCGGCACCTTTGGTTTGGCTCCTCGATACGTCGGGCCGTTTAGTGCTGAAGCTGCTTGGCCAGTCGGGCAAGTCGAGCGACGGCGTGACCGACGAAGAGATCAAGTCCGTTCTCGCCGAAGCGCATAGCGCGGGCGTGATCGAGACGGAGGAATCCCGCATGATTGCAGGCGTTATGCGCCTTGCGGACCGGACGGCACGCGGGCTGATGACGCCGCGCATGGATGTCGAAATGGTCGATGTGGACGATAGTTTCGATGAAATTCGCCTGCAACTGCACAATACAAGCCGCTCGCGGCTTCCTGTGCGCGGCGAGGATTCCGATGAAGTGATCGGCGTCTTACAGGTGCGCGACTTCTTCAATCAGCTGTCCTCCAGGGGCAGTGTCAATCTGCGCGAGATCGTCCGTGATGTTCCGGTCGTGTCGGACTTTTCCGATGCGCTCGACGTGGTGGAAGCCATTCGCGGCACGCCAACGCATATGGTGCTCGTCTATGACGAGTATGGTCATTTTGAAGGTGTGATTACTGCGGGCGATGTGATGGAAGCGATCATCGGCGCCATGCAGGAGGACCATATCGAGGAAAAGGCTATCGTGCGCCGGGCGGATGGTTCTTATCTCGTCTCGGGCTGGATGCCGATTGACGAGTTCTCGGAGTTTTTGCGTTTCCCGATTGACGACGATGCGGAATACAACACCGTTGCCGGGCTGGCGCTTGAGGAACTGAAGCATCTGCCGGATGTGGGGGAAACCTTCGTCAAGAACGGATGGGTGTTCGAAATCGTTGACCTTGACGGACGCCGCATCGACAAGCTGTTGCTGACGGCGGAAGAACAGTCGACCGAGTAATTCCGGGATAGAGCATTCCCTGGTTTGTCCGAACTGTAGGGCAATGCTCTATCGGCCTGTTTTACAGTATCTGCTATCTCACCATCGTGTCCCGCCTGTGGCGCATGAGTATGGGTTCCTGCGCGTCCCTAACTATTGTTGAGCGCGCGCCTCAAGCGGCATGTCGATGGTATGCCTTGTCCGCCGAAGTGATCGTCTTGATTGAACTGCCGTACCATTGGCATTTTAGATTGTATGCATGTTATAGTTGTCAGTCGGGGGCAGGTTTGCTGTCATTCCTTTTTAATCAGGACACGAGGGGCGTCCCGATTGGAAAAAAGCTGAACGTGCTCTGGCCAGTGGTGGCGTTTAAATGGGGTCGAGAACTGAATATTGGCTTCAACTGGTCAGGTCTGCCTATAGCAGGCAGGACAGCCCGATAGCCGACAAGATACTTGCGGACCAGCTCAGGGAGATTTGCGACGGCGCGCGCTTTTCGATGCCTATCAGCACGATTCTGTCCGTGCTCATTTTGCTGGTCCAGATTGCTGCCGGGCATTTCTGGATGCCCATCATATGGTTCGCGCTGGTCAATATCATCAATGCGCTGCGCCTCATCGATGCGATAGCCTATTATAGAAGCCCGGCTGCGCCAGTTGAGAATATCGCGGTTCTGCAGCGCCAGCTCGCCCGCTTTCAGCTGTTTGGCGCTATGGCCGGTTTCGTCTGGGCCGGTGTCGCCATTCTTTCCCATGGGTTCTCTGATCCGCAATCGTCAGTCTATCTGGTCATTCTGGCCGGTATCTGCGCGGGCGCCGTCACCTACGGCTCGTCCTATGCCGCCGTTGCAATCAATTTCATAACGCCGCCGCTTGTCGTGACGGTGGTGTGTCTGGTCCTGCAAGCCGACCTGCAATATGGCGTGATTGCCGTTGCTGTTGTTCTGTTCTGGCTCGGGCTTACGCGTGGCGCACTCTTGGGGCAGAACCGCTTCATCCAGACCAGCAGGTTGAAACACGAAGCCAAGCAGTTGGCTGACGAAATGGCGCTCAAGTCGCAGGAGGACCCGTTGACGGGGCTCTTCAACCGGCGCGGCCTTGAAACCTCCATTCGCCTCTATCCTGTGAAAGACGGCCCGTTCATCGTCATGCTGATCGATCTCGACGGGTTCAAGTCCGTCAACGACACCTATGGTCACAAGGTGGGTGACGATCTCCTTGTCGCCATTGCGCAGCGTATCCGTCAGGTCTCGCCGGAGCGTTCCGTTCTGGCGCGTATTGGCGGTGATGAATTCGTACTCGCTTATCCCGAGCCCTCAGCCAAGATCGAGGCCGCATTGGTGGCCGCACGCATCATCGGCAGTTTGACCGCCCATTACGAGGGGATTCTGTCGGTGGAGATCGGCGCCTGTGTCGGCATCTGCCGGCTGGAGCGTCTCGATCCGGTCGAAATGTTGCTGCGCGCCGACTTCGCGCTTTATGCGGCCAAGAAACGCGGACGCAACGAATATTATTTTTTCGAGAAGCGTTTGCAGCACGAGTGGGAGCGCAAGCAAAGCATCGAGCGAGACCTGCGCATTGCAATCGAAACCGGGCAGGTGCAAACCTACTTTCAGCCGGTGGTGCAACTCTCCAGTGGGCGCATGGTTGGTTTTGAGGCATTGCTGCGCTGGGATCATCCGCAGCACGGCACAATTCCCCCGCCGGAAATTATCGATGTTGCGTGCGAAGTGGGTGTGGTGCGCCAGCTGACGAATAATGTGCTCTTCAATTGCTGCGAGATGATCGACAAGCTCACCGAAGGCGGGCGCAGCGATCTGACAGTTGCCATGAATCTTTCCCCTCGCGAACTGGCGGGGGGACGCATTCCACACGAAATCCTGTCCCAAATGGAAAAACGCGAACTTCCGATGTCCATGCTTGAAATCGAGATAACGGAGGAAGCTCCCTTCGATCAGCGCGGGATGAGTGACAGCCTCGGAGTGCTGTCGAGCGCTGGTGTCTCCATCGCACTTGACGATTTTGGTACCGGCTTTGCTACTTTCGCCTCCTTGAAGAAGGGCCTCATCACCAAGATCAAGATCGACAAGGTTTTCGTGCGTGGCATTGCCGAATCCGAAGGCGATCAGCATATCGTGCGCGCTATGGTCGAGCTGGGCGATGCTCTTGGCATCAAGGTCACTGCCGAAGGGATCGAGACCGAGGAAGATCGCGACATGCTTTGTAAACTCGGTTGCAATGCCGGGCAGGGCTTCCTGTTTTCACCGGCTCTGCCGGCGAGCATGGCTCTTGATGCCCTTGCCAAAGCGAGTGCCAGCTCACGGTTCGATCAGGCTGTCCGGTAGTTTGGGTGGATAATCCATCTCGATTTCGTCCTGACCGTAAATGGGGCTCTTCAGGTTGGGGCCGGTCAGGATGGGGCGGATCTTGTATTTTCCTGTAGTCAGCCCTTCGGGGAAGAACGGCGAATAGGCGTCGTCGTCGCCGACCGGGTGATAGATCACAAATTGCCCGCCGCGCTTCTGTACGGGATTATCGTCGAGCGTTTCGCTCTTTCCCGGCTCAAGGGTCTTGTTGAAGAGATCATAGAGCTTATGCGTGGTCTGCTGGCCGTCGGCAGATGTGAAAATCAGGTGCAATTCACCATAGCCGAGTTCCACGGCTTCGCGGCTTTCATTGGCCAGCGTCAGCGTGAACAGGTGCTTGTAATAATCCTGATCCTTGTCGACATCGCTGTAATCCGCGAGACCGAGCTGCAAGGATTGCGGTTTTTGCCCGTTTTCCGCCTGCCAGGCCGCAAGGTCATAGGCTTCTTTCAGGGATATCCAGCCCTCCAGCGGCCCGGTTTTGGCCAGATAGGCAATTTTCATCCAGCCATCGCCGGCAGAGACAAGCTTGCGTGCCTTGTCGCCCTTGGCCAGATAGGAGCTTGTGGCGCTTTGCCGGTCAGGATCGCTGTACAGGGCCAGCTTTTCTACAGGAACCTCCCAGCCCTGTTCCATTTCATCCGGTGCCAAAGGCATTTCAAGAACGCTGTTTCCCTGTGCGTCATAGGTGACCATGCGCATGGGTTTCATCAGGTAGGGCCAGCCAGACAACTGCTCTTCCGGGCGCGATTGTTCCACAAGCCGGACTTTTCCGTCGCGGTCGATCGACAGGATGTCGACGCGGTTATAATGCCCATCCAGACTACAGCTGCTTTTGATCAGCTTTCGTTCCGGGATGCGCTCGACATTCCACAGCTCGCCGCAATTCAGTTTTCCGCCAAGTTCGTCCTCGATAATCAGTGGGGAAAAGGCTTTGGCTTTTGGATCATAGAGATAAAGCGCGACGCCAACGTCGAGGCTTCCCGCTTCGCGGGCGCCCAAAGAAAAATCGGTGTAGCCATCGAAGTCATAGTCGCCGGTTTCGAAGCTGACAGGCCCGTCCAGTCCGTTGAGCCAATCGGAATCCAGCAAAACGAGTTTCGATCCATCGGGCTGGGTCAGAACATAACCCTCTTTGCGTCTTTCGATATGCGCGCTCACGCCCGGTTCTGGCAGAAGGCGAGGAAGATTTTCTTCCGCGAAAGCAAGGTTCATCAGGCCTGGCGATAGAAATGCCAGACAAATTCCGAGTGCCGCGAGGTGGAAAAATCGTCTCATTGCCATCTGCTTGTTTGATGTGGTCAGCTTTGCTTACACGAGACATGGCTGAAACGGGAGTTGTTCTTTCCTGTCATCCAAAGCTTGGTCGCAAACCGGATGAGATGTATGGTCCCAGCAACGAAGAACCAGCGGGAGACGCGATCGGTGGAGGAAACGTAATGAGCGATAAAAAACCTGACGGTCCGGTACTTTTGTCGGGCGGCAATCCCCAGATTGCAAAAGGGGAAGGGGATGCGCCGGTTCAGGCCTATATCGCTGCCATGCCGGGATGGAAAAGCGAAGCAGGTCGCCGCCTGGATGCTCTCATCGTGCGTACCGTTCCCGATGTGCATAAAGCGGTCAAATGGAATTCCCCCTTCTACGGAATGAAGGGAGAGGGGTGGTTCCTCAGCTATCATTGTTTCGACAAATATATAAAGGTTGCATTCTTTCGCGGCGCCAAGCTGAAGCCGATGCCGCCGGTTGAATCCAAGAGCCAGGATACGCGCTATTTCCACATTCATGAGCACGACGATGTGGATGAAGCCCAGCTGACGGACTGGATCAGACAGGCAAGCCAGCTGCCGGGTGAGAAAATGTAGGTTGGAGCGCAGATCGAAAGACGCTCTGGGAGGGGTTTCATGACAGATGATAATGACGCTTCAAAGCTTATTGACGGGCGGATTGTCGAGCTCGATGACTGGCGCGGCGAGACGCTCGCCCGAATGCGGGCGCTCATAAAGCAGGCCGATCCCGACGTGATCGAGGAATGGAAATGGCGTGGCGTGCCGGTATGGTCGCATGACGGCATCATCTGCACCGGCGAGGCTTACAAGAAGGTCGTGAAGCTGACTTTTGCCAATGGCGCAGCGCTGAACGATCCCACCCGCATCTTTAATTCCAGTCTTGAAGGCAATACGCGCCGCGCGCTGGACATAAGCGAAGGTGAAGAGGTCAACGAAGATGCCTTCATCGCACTCGTTCAAGCTGCTATAGCGCATAATACAGCCAAGCGGGCGCAGCGAAAAACCAAACGCAGCTGATTGCCCCCTAATTTCCAAGAATTTTTGTGAAATCCGTCGGTTTACGGCGGATTTTTTTTAATGCGCATTTCGATGCTCGGGTGCGTGTCTGTCGTGCAAAAGGCAGTCTCAAAGTTACGAGCACACGAAATCGCGAAGAAAAAACATGTATCTATGTCTATCTTTATTTCTTATAATTGATCATCTTGTAGAGTGTTTATTTTAGTAAATACTAATGAAAGTAACAATAATATCCATTTGATAAATTGTAATATTGTATAAGTATAGTCTCGATACAAAAATAATTGCCACTTGATCTAGGGCTTTTTTGTTGTGGCGGTAAAGAGGATATTCAGATGTGTATAGCCTGTAATCCGGGTATGGTGGCGTTTCTGCGGTCCACGGCCTCAAGGCGCGATTTTCTCAAATATCTCGGCGCTGCCGCCGCGACTTCGGCCTTTGCCTGTTCTTCGCCGGGCATGGCGTTCGCGCAGCAGGCTGCAGCACCCGCGGGCGATATCATCTTCAAGGGCGGGACAATCCTGACCATGAATGACAAGGCGCCGCGTGCCGAAGCGATTGCCATTCGCGGCAACAAGATATTGGCCGTCGGCAAGCTGGATGACGTGCAATCCGCCATCGGTTCTGGAGCGCAGGTGGTGGATCTTCAGGGCCGCACCCTGATGCCGGGCCTGATCGATCCGCATATGCATTTCGTGTTCACGGCATTCGAGGACTGGATCGATGTCAGCCCGATCACGACACCGGATTACGCGACCGTCTGGTCGAAGTTGCAGAAAGGCGTGGCGGATGCCAAGCCGGGGGAATGGGTGCGCGCACAGCAGTTCGATGCCAGCATCACCCGCGATGCCAAAATTCCGACGATTGCTGAACTGGATGCGCTTGCGCCCAACAATCCTTTCTTCATGCAGGAAAGCAACGGCCATATCGCCTATGCCAACAGTGCCGCCTTCAAGGCCGCCGGTATCACCCGCGAGACGCCTGACCCGTCCGGCGCGCGCTTTGTAAAGGATGCCGATGGCAGCCTGACCGGGCGCCTGGAAGAGATGGCGGCGCAACAGGAGTTTCTCGGCGTCATGCCGTCTCCGACTGCGGCGGATATGATCGGTCGCGTCCAGCGTTTTCTGGATCACGCAAGCTCCGTTGGCTGCACCATGCTGCACGATTGCGGCATCGGCATCATGGCCGGTGCGCAAGATCTCAAAATCCTCGATGCGGTTCTGGGCGAAGGCAAGGCCCCGGTGCGCTATCGCGGTATGCTCGTGTCAACGATCATGGATGAATGGGAAAAGGAGGGGATCAAGCCCGGTCGAGGCAACGATCTTTTCCGCGTTGATGGCATCAAGGCGTGGGCCGATGGTTCCAATCAGGCGCAGACAGGCTATCAGCGCGAGAACTATCTGGGCACCGATGCGCGCGGCGCCCTGAACTACAGCCTTGAGCAGGTAACGGAAGTGATCCGCCGGGCGCATGAAGGCGGCTGGCAGGTTGGCGTTCACGCCAATGGCGACGCGGCAATCGACATGGTACTGGATGCTTACGAGGCCGTTCTCGGAAAGTCCTCGAACAGCGATCTTCGCCATCGCATCGAACATTGCAGCGTTTTCCACCCGGAACAGATGGTACGTATGAAGGATATGGGGCTTTCGCCGTCCTTCCTGATCGGCCATGTGCGCTGGTGGGGCAAGGCGTTCCGCGACCGTCTTCTGGGGCCTGAGCGCGCCCGCTTCTATGATCCGTGTGCTTCCGCGCTGGCTGCGGGTCTCAAGATTTCGCTTCATTCCGACTGGAACGTGACACCGATCGAGCCTCTGAGCTATGTCGAAGATGCCGTCACCCGCGTGATGAACGAAGGTGGCGACGTCTTCTTCCCCGAAGAACGTATTCCGGTGGATGCAGCGCTGCGCGCCGTTACCATCGATGCGGCCTGGCAGTGTCATATGGAAGACCAGATTGGTTCGCTGGAAACCGGAAAGTTTGCAGACTTTGCCATTCTGGAAGAAGACCCGACTGCGCCGGATGTGAAGATCGGCAAGATCAAGGTCAGCGAAACCTGGATGGATGGCACCAGACGTTACACGGCCTGACCGGAAAAATCCGGCGACAGAATGAAAACTGTCGCCGGATTGATTTGGCTTCATAGAATATCGGCGGCGCGGTGATCTTTATCGACGCCGTCGATCAGAAACACCTCTCCTTCTGATCCTTGCCGGCGCCATTCGATAATCGCCTGATAGGCAGGCGAGGCATACCAGTTGCGTGCTGTTGCCAGATCGGGAAAAGCGATGACGATCAGATCGTCCGGTGACAAACCTTCCAGTTCGTCCTTAGGTCCGCCGTGGATGATGAAGTGTCCGTCGAACGGTGCGAGAGTTCCATCGATGGCTTTCAGATAATCGACAATTCCCTGATTAACCCGAACATTGCGAAGCTGCGCGATTGCATAAGCGGTCATTTGAGGTCTCCGTTCGATCAGAATGCGGTTTGAGGGATGCGGGCGGCGCGAACTTCGAGCCAGGTAAGCACAGTCACAGCCGCGGCCTGTCCAACGAGAAAAACCCAGCCGAACAGATTGGGTGCAATCATTCCTGCAACAGGCAGGAAAAGGCTGGCAACAACCCATGCGCCATTGCCAAGAATGACGAGGTTTACCGCCCATGCCGGAGGATTTGAGCTCCGCGACACCCATGCTATGAAGGCCGCCACTGGCAGCAGCAGTACGCCTGCCCAGTAAAGCAACGACGCTGGAATTCCAGTCAGTTCGCCCACCGGTGCTGAGGCAGTGACAAGCGCGGCACCCATCGCTGCGCAGGTAATGGCATCAATGGCGACGAGCGGTTTGAGGGCAAATATTGGGTGTGCGGTTTTCATCCTATCGACCTTTCAATTTGGCGTCCCGTTCTTCGGGCTGGCTGCATATTTGCCCTGTTGCGTTCTGGGGTCGATTACGTGAGAGGTAATTGTTGCTATGAATTTTGCGGCGCATTCCAGAATGCACCTACCAGCCATGATGGGCAGTCAAATCGTTCAAGGGATCCGACAAGCCTATGACCGAAACACAACAGACAGTCGGCTCGCTTCTCCGGGAATGGCGGCAGCGCCGCCGCTTCAGCCAGCTATCCTTGGCGGTCGAGGCCGAGATTTCGCAGCGTCATCTGAGTTTTCTTGAATCGGGGCGCTCGGTGCCGAGCCGCGACATGGTTCTGCGTCTGGTCGAACATCTGGACGTGCCGCTGCGGGCGCGCAACCGGATACTGGTTGCCGCCGGATATGCGCCCGTTCACAGCGAGCGAGGGTTGGAAGCGCCGGAATTTGCCGCCGCGCGAAGCGTGATTGAAGCCCTGCTGCACGGACACAACCCGCATCCGGCCCTTGCAATCGACAGGCATTGGACCCTGCTTCTGGCGAACAAGGCGGTAGGTGTTCTCACGGAGGGTGTGGCGGAATATCTTCTGCAGGGGGAGGTGAATGCGCTTCGCCTCAGCCTGCATCCGGAAGGACTGGCCCCGCGCATCCAGAATTTTCGGCAGTGGCGCAGCCATATTCTTGCGCGCCTTGCCCGCGATGCGGACAATTCAGCCGATCCGCGTCTGGCAGCGCTTCTCGATGAACTGAAGTCCTATCCGGTTCCCGCGCGCGCGGTGTCTTCGGGTGGGGGGACTGTCACTGATAATCCGGTGGCCATTCCGCTCAGGATCGACAGCCGTGAAGGCCCGCTGGAGTTTTTGAGCGCGACGACGGTATTCGGCACCGCCGTCGATATCACGCTGTCGGAAGTGGTCATCGAGACCTTCTTCCCCGCCAATGAGGAAACGGCAGCCGCCATGCGGCGGCTCACCGTCGAGTCGTAGTTTAAACAGCTCGCGTCAACCCGCCATCCACGCGCAGGTTCTGGCCGGTGATGTAGGCGGCGCCATCCGATGCGAGGAAGGCGATCGTCGCCGCGATTTCCTCGCTCTTGCCATAGCGCTGCAATGGAACGCTTGCTCGGCGCTCTTCCGTCTTCGGCAGGCTGTCGATCCAGCCTGGAAGAACATTGTTCATGCGAATATTGTCGGCAGCATAGGTGTCGGCGAAAATCTTGGTGAAAGAGGCGAGCCCTGCGCGGAACACCGCCGAGGTTGGGAACATGGCGCTCGGCTCGAATGCCCATGCGGTCGAGATATTGATGATGACACCAGACTTCTGCTTCTGCATCGTCGGCACGACGAGACGCGACGGGCGAACTGCATTCAGGAAATAAGTGTCCATTCCCTTGTGCCAGTCTTCATCGGTAATTTCGAGGATCGGCGCACGCGGGCCATGACCTGCGCTGTTTACCAGCACGTCGATACGGCCCCATTTTTCCAGAACAAGGTCTACGAGGCGCTTCAGATCATCATTCGACTGGTTTGATCCGGTGACGCCGAGGCCACCCAGCTCCTGTGCCAGCGCTTCGCCCTTGCCGGAGGATGAGAGGATTGCAACCTTGAAACCGTCCTGCGCAAGCCTGCGCGCGGCGGCTGCGCCCATGCCGCTTCCGCCCGCCGTTACAATCGCTACTTTTTCTACTGTCATGATGCGTTCCTTTTTCCGAAATGTTGCACCAGGTCGCAACTGTCGACAACCATTATTTGACGTTATAGCGGAGAGCCATTATCGTGACGAACGAAAACGCGTAACTTTAATCAATAGAAATTCTATCGAGTTTAACTCATGAAAAGGCTTCCCTCGCTCAATGGTCTACGTGTGTTTGAAGTCGTCACGCGACATCTGAATTTCCGGCTGGCAGCGGAAGAACTTGGCGTGACACAGGCAGCAGTGGCCCAGCAGATACGCGGGCTTGAGGCAGAGCTTGGACTGAAACTCTTTGAACGCCAACCCCGCACGCTGGTCATGACCGAACCGGCCCGTGCATACATTGCCAATGTGCGACGGGCTTTCGACCTGCTTTCGGAGGCGACCGAAATGCTGCGACCCGAGCCGCGGCACCTGACCATCAGCGTGACGCCGACCTTCGCATCGAAGTGGCTGATCCCGCGATTGGCGGAATTTACGCACGCACATCCCGATATAGAATTGCGCATTGTCGCCAGCGACAAGGTCGCCAATTTCCAGACCGATGCCGTCGATCTGGCGGTACGCTACGGCGCGCCGCCTTTCGGTCCTGGGCTGAACGCGGAGCTGCTTTTCGAGCACGTGATTGTCGCCGTGGCAAGCCCGGTGCTGGTCGAAAGGCTTGGTGATCCGGGGCTGCCGGAAAATCTAAAGCGCTATCCGCTGCTGCACGACGCGCATAATTTCTGGCCGCAATATTTGGAAAAGGCTTTTCCGGGCGGTGTGTCGACATCGCCGAAGAATGTCCGCTTTAACCAGACGTCACTTGCCATCGATGCGGCGATTGCCGGGCAGGGGTTGGCACTGGCAAGCCGTTTCTTCGTGGAAAAGGACGTTGCAGCGGGCAGCCTCGTCCAGCCAATGGCCACCGAGCTACGGGTGGGCGCGGATTTCTATGCGGTTTCCCTGCGAAAACCGCGTCATCCGGAATCGGTCGACGCAGTCAAAGCCTGGTTAAAAAGCGCATCCCGAAAAGTGTGAAACGGTTTTCGGACAGTGCGTGTCAGGTTGATGGCTCGGGCACTTCCAGCGGGGCTTTCTGGCTGCGGGTCGGTATGGTGATACAGACAAGGCAGATGACAACCAGAAGAACACCAAACCAGCCGAGGGCGGAAAGGCGTTCACCGACAATGACCACTGCGAAGAACGCGGCGACAACCGGTTCAAAAAGTGTGATCGTCGTCGCCACACTGGTTTCAACGCGGCCCAACCCGTAACCGAAGCAGACATAGCCGAGGAACATCGGCACGAAGGCCATGTATAGGCCGACAGCTGCATTGTTCCACGAGGCGAGGAACGGTCCGCCGGTTGCGAGCAGAACTGGCATCAACAAAAGACCGCCTATACCGAAAGTCGCGCCCATGGCGGTTGTCGATGATATGCCGCCCTGCATCAGCTGGCGCGCGCATGAGGAATAAAGCGCATAGGTGAAGCCCGCCACCAATCCGACCAAGGCTCCCATGAGTGTGGAGCCTTCTGCTGACGCGGCGTGGCCGCCGCCGTCCTCCGACATGCTGAGCAGCACCATGCCGACAATGCCGATGATCGCACCTGCCAGCCAGCGCAGCGAAGGGCGAAAGCCGCTTTGCCGATACTCAATCCCTGCCGAAAGAAGCGGGGCGGAACCGAGCGAAATGACCGTTCCGATGGTCACGCCAGCCATCCGCATGGAGCCATAGAAGGCGAGGGGATAGATCGCGACGCAGACGGCTCCCACCAACAGGACGCGCCATTGATCGGCGAGCGCCTTTCGTGAAGCGATCAGCCCGCGCCAGGCGATTGCCGCCTGCGCCAGTCCACCAAGTCCCATGGCAGCGGCGCCGATCGCCGCCGCGCCAACCTCGGGCGCAAAGGTTGCTGCGGTGCCTGTCGTGCCCCAGATGGTGGAAGCGACGATGATGGCGGTCACTCCCAGAAGATAGCTTTTTGATGATTGCATTTTACACTGGTTTCAAAATTGTCGTGATCATGGCCTTGGCCTCGCCAAGACGCGCACTATTGCCTTCAAGGCCAGCCCGCATGATTGCTCCTTCGAGAATGAAGGAGAGCTGCACGGCGAGCTGGCGGACCCGAGGTGGATCGTCCGGGATCAAGCCGGTGAGATGTGTCACAAGCAGGCCTTCGACTTCTTCCTTGTGTTTTCTCACCGCCTTGCGGCCCGGATCGCCAGCGGGCAGTTCTGCTGCCGCATTCAGCAGCCCGCAGCCGCGAAACCCGTGTTCGTAGGCAAATTCCGCGTGATCGCGATAAGCGTCGAATATGGCCAGTATCCCATCCATCGGGCTTGCTGCCTTTTCCAGGCGCTTGTCATAGAGGCCCAGCCATTCGGCATGGCGATGCTCCAGATAGGTGGCCACCAGCTCCGCCTTGGATGCGAAGTTGTTGTAGAGGCTCTGCTTTGCCACGCCCGCACGCTGGATGATCGCGTCGATCCCGGTCGCCGAAATGCCCGCATCGTAAAACAATTCCGCTGCCGCTTGCAGAAGCCGCTCGCGTGCCGGTTTTGAACTAGGTGTCGCGGGATCGCTCATTACATTTCGTCCGAATGATTAGGTAGACCAGTCTACCTAATTGATAGGTGGAGTCAATCGGGGGAGAAAAACTGTTTGGAAGCCTCACTGGAGGAGAAGTTCTGCGCCGGTTTTGGTTTTAACCCCTTGTCCCTTGGGAGAGATTCACGTATCCGCTCTATTAGGCAGATGGAACGGGAGGTCGTCCGGTGCCGCAGAGAATTTCCCCCCTGGCGCCTTTCCAATACAAAACATTTCGGGCGCTCTGGTCAGCTACATTGGTTTCCAACCTCGGCGGTCTGGTGCAGACGGTCGGTGCTGGCTGGATGATGGCAACCATCGCCCATTCGGACGATATGGTTGCACTGGTGCAGGCTTCGACAACTCTGCCCGTGATGATCTTTTCAGTTGCTGCAGGCGCCTTGGCCGATAATTTCGACCGCCGCTGCATCATGCTCACCGCGCAGGTTTTACTACTGATTGTTTCGGTTGCACTGGCGGTTTTTGCCTATCTTGGCATTCTCACACCATGGATGCTGCTCAGCTTCACATTCCTGATCGGCTGCGGCGGGGCCTTGCACAACCCGTCATGGCAGGCGTCGATGGGGGACATCGTGCCCCGTACCAATCTGCCCGCAGCTGTAGCGCTCAACAGCATGAGCTTCAATCTCATGCGCAGCATTGGTCCTGCCATCGGCGGCATCATCGTTGCGGCAGCGGGTGCTGCTTTTGCCTTCATTTTCAACGCGTTCAGCTATTGTGCGCTTATTCTGGCGCTATGGCAGTGGAAGCCGGAAACGGTCAAATCCACCCTGCCGCGCGAAACGCTGGGACCGGCCATGGTGGCAGGGCTGCGTTATGTCGCTATGTCGCCGAACCTGCTCAAGGTGATGTTCCGGGGGTTTCTGTTCGGTCTGTCCGCGATTGTCATTCTGGCGCTTTTGCCGCTCGTCGCGCGCGACCTCGTCGACGGAACAGCGCTCACCTACGGTATCATGCTGGGCTTTTTCGGGCTTGGCGCCATTGGCGGCGCCTTGCTCAGTGCCCGGCTTCGCGAACTGCTCGGCAATGAATGGTTGGTGCGCGGTGCTTTTGTGGCCTTTGCGATCAGTTGTGCCTTGCTGTCGATCAGTCGGAATATGTGGCTGAGCTGCATTTTCCTGCTGCCTGCGGGTGTTTCGTGGGTTTTGGCGCTGTCGCTGTTCAACGTCACCGTACAGCTTTCCACGCCGCGCTGGGTGGTGGGGCGTGCTCTGGCGCTCTATCAGACGGCGACTTTCGGCGGGATGGCGGCAGGTAGCTGGCTATGGGGCTCTGTCGCAGATGAATATGGCGTGCCAGGCGCGCTTCTGGCTGCTGCCGTGGTGCTGATGTTCGGCGCGCTGATCGGTCTGCTCCTGCCGCAGCCTGAATTTGAAGACCTCAATCTCGACCCGCTCAACCGTTTCAGCGAGCCGCAGCTTCGGCTGGATTTGCGTTCGCGCAGCGGTCCGATCATGATCATGGTCGACTACAAGATCGCACAGGAAGATGTTCCAGCCTTCCTTTCCGCCATGGCTTTGCGCCGCCGTATGCGTATCCGCGATGGTGCCCGGCAATGGGTGCTGCTGCGTGATCTGGAGAATCCGGAAACCTGGACGGAAAGCTATCACGTGCCAACTTGGGTCGAGTATGTCCGCCATAACCAGCGTCGCACCCAGGCCGATGCCGAAGTGTCGGAACGGCTCCTTTCTTTGCACAAAGGGGACAAGCCGCCGCTCGTCCATCGCATGATCGAAAGGCAGACTGTTCCGGTTCATGACGACATGCCGCTCAAGGCACATCTGGATCTGTCTTAGAGCACCGATCTGATTCAATCAGATCGGTGCTCTAAGATTTTCTTTCCAAAGCATAATCTTATCGATCCTCGTTTTGCTCCGTTCGGATTATGCTCCAAGCGCCGATTTCAAATTGAGGAAGTTCGGGATTTGCGTCCGTTCGGCGCTGAAGCGGCATTTTTTGGAGCAAAATCTGCTTATTTCGCATCAAATTTTGTGGCGACGAACGGGCGAAAACAAGGCGAAACAAAGGCTAGAAGCCCAGGCGCTCCCGCAACGCTTTTCGATAGGATCGCGAGACCGGCCACGACTGATCGATGCCACGCATCCTGACCAGCCATTTGTCGATGGTACTTCTGTCCAAGTCCGATACATGCAGCACGTTTATGAACGTCGTGCGGTGAATGCGAAAAAAGACGCTAGCGGGGAGAATGCCTGCCCATATGCCAAGCGGTCTGGAATCAAGAACGGAGGAACCATCGCCAAGCCATATCTCGCTGTAATTGCCAGCCGAGCGCACCCCGATGATTTCCTCCGGGGACACTCCGCGCATTACGCCGCGTTTGCTGACATAGATTACTGATGTCGGGTCGGGCTCTTCGTCTGACACCGCTTCCTCATCGGAGGTCGAATATTTCGCCTGTGCGATCAGGCACGCACATTGGAACATGGCCTTGATTTCCGCGCGCGACCAGTGTCTGGCTTCCACGGTCGTATCGAAACCGACGATCCCTCGCAGCCGACGCTGATGAAAAACCGGTATGCTGAGTATGCTTTGATTGCCCTGACGCAGGAATTCAGCCTGGATGGCGCGCGCGGTGCGCGGCAGCCCCCTGACATCGTGGACGGCGACGGCCTGTCCCTCGGTCAGATAACGGTGCAGCCAACCAATTAGCGTGGTTGGGGTTTCCTGAAGTTCGGAAATATAGGCGGTTGTATCGCCTTTGCACCATTCATGCGTGTTACAAAACCGCAGCAGATCAGGCGAATATTCGATCATCCAGGCGCGATCAGCCCGCGATGCATTGCCCACGAAGGCGAGAAACTCCGAAATCGCGTTCTCGAAGGGTTCTCGGAGCAGGTGCAGTGCGCAAACGTAGGGCCAGTCGAGTGCAGGTGCGTCCGAGCACTCCTTTTCAGAATAAATCCGGTAGGCCCCAACTGCGCTGTCCAAGCTGCCTCCCAAAATGTTGCGTTATCGAAATCGATAGTCCTTTAATAGTAAGACAGTATATTGAATATAGTTTTTCGCTATTTGCAATGGAAATCATGCTGCGGCTGCAACCATTGTGCCGGTTGATTTACCTATCAGAGTGAAGAAATATCTGGAATGGGGCGGCGTAATGGACATGAAACGGCCAAAAGCCCCGGAAAGCCTCGGTATGTGTGGTGATAGCATAATCATACCGAGGCTGCGCATTTGCCTGATTCCGCCGAAGCGGTGCGCTGGATCAGATTAGTGATCATTGCGACAGAAAGAAGTCTTACTTCATGGCCCGATGTAATGCCTGTGGATCAATTAATTTGTATGCAAATTATTTCCATATCGCGGTTATTTTATTTCAAATACTTCGCGCGGCCATGCCTTCGATTTCGACCTTCAGCTCGGGCCGTGCCAGTCCGGCGACATAAACGAGCGTGGTCGGTGGAAGGCTGTCACCCAGTAACTCAGCGCGGATGTTTTTGGCGCGTTCCGGGTCGAGCCGGTCCACGAGGAAGATGTTCAGCTTCACCAGACTGGCCGGAGTGAGGCCCTGACTGTCGAGGATGCCGACAATGTTGCGCAGAGCCAGTTCGTATTGCTTTTCCGGCTCTTCGGGAATTGTACGGTTCAAGTCCAAGCCGACCTGGCCTGCAATAACCAGAAGTTCCGTGCCGGACGGAATGACTGCCAGATGTGAATAAGCCGCTATAGGCGGTGCGACATTGTCAGGGTTTAAAATCCGAACGGAATTCTTTGTTTCGTCTGGCAAGGTCGCCTCTATCTTTGGAGAGCATTCAGGCCCGAAACGGGTCCGGGCCTGACATAGAAATCAACCGATATCTTCGACCTGATCGAGATACTGACCATATCCCTCCGCTTCCATCCGGTCTTTTGGAACGAAACGGAGTGAGGCCGAATTGATGCAATAGCGAAGGCCGCCGCGATCAACCGGCCCATCCGGGAAGACATGGCCCAGATGACTGTCGCCATGTGCCGAGCGCACTTCGGTCCGTACCATGCCATGCGAGATATCGTTCAGTTCGGCAACATTGGCGGGTTCGATCGGCTTGGTGAAGCTGGGCCATCCGCAATGGGACTCATATTTGTCGGCCGAGGCGAAGAGCGGCTCGCCCGAAACGATATCGACGTAAATTCCCGGCTCTTTGTTGTAGAGATATTCACCGGTCCCGGGGCGCTCGGTGCCGCTTTCCTGTGTGACGCGATATTGCTCGGGCGTGAGCTTCGCAATCGCTTCGGGGTTCTTGCTGTAGGTCATGATATGCGCTCCCTTGATATGTGCCCTGAATCTAGGACGAAGGGAGCAACTATTCCAGCCCGTCGCAAGTGACGAACTGTTGAAGAAGGAAGGTTGCGTGCGAAAAAGATTTTCTTCACATGCAACAAACGCTTCAATTGCAGAGTTCAGTCAACTGCGATCATCACGTCGGATGCCTTCACCACGGCATAAGCGGCGCCGCCAGCTTTCAGGCCAAGCTCGTCGACAGCCTCGTTGGTGATGGACGAGGTAACGACCACACCATTGCCGATATCGATCCGGACATGGGATGTGGTTGCCCCTTTGGTGACTTCGACGATTGTTCCCTTTAGTCGATTGCGGGCGCTTATCCTCATTGTGCAGTCCTTTCGAAGGTTGATTTCGATCGCTGAATATAGAGTGACTCCACATATTTGGAACAGAAAAACCCCCGCTGGAGCGAGGGTTCTGTTTCAATAATTTCGCGAAGATGAACCTTATTTGGCAGTGACCACTCGCCCTCCTGGAGCGGCCTTGCGAGCACCTGCGAGAAGCAGAACAGCGATGCCGCAGAGGGCCGCAAGTGTATAGAAACCAGCATCGTGATTGCCCACTGCGACATCGGCCCAATTCTTGATTTGCGGCGCGAAGAATGCACCGAGATTACCGATGGAAACAATGAAGGCGATGCCGCTGGCCGCGCCGATCCCGCCCAGATAACGGGTAGGCAGGCTCCAGAATACAGGTTGCGAAGCTGTGAGGCCCGGCACGGCAATGCAGGCCGCAAGAAGCATCAGCCATGGGTTGCCGGTAAGCCCGATGACGGCAAGCGCCACTGTTCCAGCGATGACCATGCCCATACAGACAAGCCGATGCTGGTTGGTCTGGTCGGCCAGAACCGTGAAATAACGGGTTGCGATGACCGAGCACAGCCAGGGAAGGGCGAGAAGCGAGCCGATAAGAAGATTCATCTGCCCATTCGATGCTGCCTGTGCGAAGCGCGATGGGAAATAGAAGGTCAAAGGCGCGGTGCCGATCTGCAGGAAGAAGTAGATGCCAATAAAAGCCCAGACGCGGCGGTCTTTCAGTACCGACATGGCTGAATGCTGAGCCTGTGTTTCTTTTGCGGCTTCTTCCGCGGCGATAACCCGTGTGAGGGCATCGCGCTCCTCGACCGAGAGCCAGCGCGCTTTTTCGGGGCGATCCGTCAGGTAGAAAAGGGCGATGATCCCGACCAGTGATGCGCCAAGCCCTTCGACCACGAACATCCATTGCCAGTTGGTGAGGCCAAAAATACCGTGATGGGTCAGCAACCAGCCGGAAAGCGGGCTTCCCAGGACGAGCGCCAGCGGAACGCCAAGATAAAAGATACCGGTCGCGCGTGCGCGCTGCTTCGCGGGGAACCAATAGGTCAGATAAAGCAGGACGCCCGGATAGAAACCGGCCTCGCAAACGCCGAGCAGAAAACGCAGCGTGTAGAAGACGCCTTCCGTATGAGCGAACATCATGGCGGCGGAGACGATACCCCACGAAATCATGATCCGGCTCAGCCAGAGGCGTGCGCCGACCTTGTGCATGATGATGTTGCTGGGAACTTCAAAAAGCGCATATCCGATAAAGAATATGCCGGCTCCGAATGCATAGGCAGCGTCACTTAAGCCCGTGTCAGCCTGAAACTCGGACTTGGCGAAACCGATATTGGCGCGGTCCAGAAAGGCCAGGATCAGCATGATTGCCAGAAATGGCAGAAGTCGCTTTGTCGCCTTGCCAACGGCGGAATCGACGAGATTGTCTTGCATCGTTGAGCCTCCTCCTCAATGCTGCCCCTCCGGGCACGATGGTGAAGCGGAAACTAGTCGCAATTCTCTGATAAATATATAGCGCATATATGAATATATGGCGATGTATTTGAGGCTTTACCGGTATATCCGGTGCGATGACAGCTGCTTTAATCTTTGGTTCTATGTGTAAGTTGAGGTTTAATTTATATATAAATAGTATTTTTAGTATGCGAGTTTTGATGGATTATCAACGATAGTTTCCTATTGGAATAATCCGTGATTTTGCGTGTCAATCACCGGCTGATCCGCACGCGCGGGAAAATTTCCATGGTCAGATAGTGCTCATCGAAGCTTGAAATATGGACGAGAGCTGACCGGTTCAGAAATTCGACCTCATTATTGCGGAAGACGAGAAGATCGTCCTCACGAAGTTCACGCAGCATCCGGTTGATATGGATCGGCGTAAGCCCCAGCGCATCGGCCAGCTCGCTTTGTGTCAGCGGACAGAAAAAGCTGTTTTCATCACCCGTTCCGTTGATCCGCGCCCTGTGCCCCAGTTCGAGCAGGAGATGTGCGATACGCACAAGTGCACTTCGGCGGCCTATACTGATGAGATGCTCAATCAGAATGGCACGCTGGCGCGCCATCAGTTCCATGAATGTCATTGCAAGGCGAGGGGAGTTGAGAAGGCTTTCGGTGAGATGATCCAGGGAGATTTCGAGGACAGAAAGCTCGGTAACCGAAATCAGGGTATAATAGTTGAAGCCGAGCCCGGTTCGGAAACCCAGAAAATCACCTTTCATGGGAAAGTCCAGAATCTGGCGGTCGCCATCGGGAAGATCGCGATAGATGCAGCCCCAACCGCTCTTTATTATGTGAACCGAGTTGGCCCAGTCTCCCTGGCTGCTCACCACGGTGTGCGGGGCATAGTTTTTTGAGGATATGGGCAGGGCGCTAAGAACGCTCAAGTCGCTTTCATTGAAAACCGCACTGATAGGCGCGCTTTCCAGAAAATGGCGCAGCGTTTTTGCTTCGTCGGCATTTACCACCATAGAGCCTACCTGCCGTTTCGCCCAGCATGAGTGCATATAAGTTTAAAGTCGAGCGACCCCCACGGTTCGTTTCCCCCAGCTCTTCCAAGGAAGCCAGGTATCTAAAGAGTTTCAGCGAGGCCATTTGTTTTGGCAAGGTAGTAATTTCTACCACTAATTGGGTATATATCCGCGCTTTGTCTAAACCATATTTTGCCGAAACCCTTAATCTAGGTTAATGACACTCAAATAAATTTCAGGCAGTCTTTTCATCAAAATAAGAACAAAAACGAGAATTGCTTCCGGGGTTTTGTCTAGATCTCAAGAAGAAAAAATATAACAGGTAACCGATGCGCTTCCGTGATTGTGATGTGCAAACAATGGGGTCATGCGCATAAGTCGGATTAGAGGGCGAACAGATGAACATTTCTCCACAATTCAGTAGCAGGACGAGTGAATTAAAGAATAATGGCTTTGGGGCGTCAAAAGATAGTTCTTTTAAACCTGAACAGCCTAACGACAGCATGTTGCCGCTACTGGTCATCATAGACAACCGTGCGTTGGATCGCGAATGCCTCGCACATGGACTGACAAACCACAGCATCGAAATGTCGATCGCCACATTCAGCTCGTTCGAGCAGTGGCAGCATCAGCGCAAGGGCCGCACCGCAGGTGCAGTGCTCTTCAACATCGGTGGCCAGAAGGTTTCGGACCCGGCTGTCGGCAATTATCTCAATCGCATTGTTACTGACTGCGCTCCGGCACCGGTCATTCTTCTGGCCGACAAGGAAGAAATCTCGCAGGTTCTCAAAGCGCTCGACCATGGCGTGAAGGGGTATATTCCAACATCGGTGAATGTGAATGTCTGCGTTGAAGCATTGCGGCTCGCCATGGCAGGGGGAACTTTCGTTCCAGCCAGCAGCGTGCTGGCTCTGCGTCACGCCACCGATCCGAATTCGCAGCGGCTGCAGCCTCTTGGCGGAATGTTCACCCAGCGTCAGGCCGAAGTGGTCAATGCGCTGCGCCGGGGCAAGGCGAACAAGATCATCGCCTATGAGCTGAAGCTGCGGGAAAGCACGGTGAAGGTTCATATCCGCAACATCATGAAGAAGCTGAAGGCGTCCAACCGTACCGAGGTGGCTTGCATCATCAACGAGCTGTTTCCGTCGGAGACTTCGTTTTCCGATCTGCAATAGGTCGGAAACTGGAACAGTGGGCGTTCGGCAGCCTGCGGATTGAATTATTCCGTGAAGGAGAATTTTGGTGATTATCTCCGACGTTTCAGCAGGAAACGGGAGGCAGCCGGTGGCTGACCTGCTCGATATTATAAAACGTAGAAGAATGATGCTTGTCGTGCCGGTGCTTGCGGGCATCGGCGTCGGCTTTGCGGGCTATCTTACAGCACCGATCAGTTATGTGTCGGAGTCGGTACTGGTGCTGGATATGCGGCGATTGCAGGCACTGCCCAGTGAAAGCGCAATCACGCCGCTACCGCAGGACAGTCCGGTTCTGCGGTCCGAGCTCGACATCATCAATTCGCGCATGATGGCGCTGAAAGTCATCGACATCCTGCAAGCGGAGAACATTGTCGTGCCGACGGAGTTCCGTTCGCGCACGGTGTTGTCGTCTGCTTCGGATACGGGCTCGCAAACGAAAGGTGCGCGTGATGTCGATCCGGCGATGCGCGAACGCCAGCAGATCGACCTTCTTCTCTCGCGGTTGCGGGTTACCAATGACGGTCGGTCCTACACGATTTTCATTTCCTATCGTGCGTCCGATCGGGTTTATGCGGCACAGGTCGCCAATGCCTTTGCGACGGCCTATCTCAATCACCAGATCGATGTGCAGCAATCGGCCACGCGGCGTATCAGCGATTGGCTTGGCGATAAATTGGGCAATTTGCGCAGCGATCTTGAAAATGCAGAACGCGCGGCGGAAGAGTTCCGCCAGAAATCCCGGCTTGCAGGCGAGCAGGGGCAGATCAGCTTTCAGGCCCAGCGCGTTGCGGCGCTGAACAGCGAGATTGTCGCGGCAACAGGTGCGGTCTCGCTTGCCGAAGCGCGGCTGCGCACGGCCCAGGAGCTGAAGAACAACAATGAAGCGCCTGCGCTCGCCGAAGTGCTGGCATCGCCAGCGATCCAGAGCCTGCGCAATGAGGAGGCGCGTGTCGAGCGTCAGCTTGGCGAGTTACAGTCGAATGGAGCGCTGAAAAGTGCCGAAATTCCGGTGCTGAAGGCTGAACAGGAAGCGCTGAAGCAGCAGATTTCGAACCACGTTGGTGAAATCATCAAGAGCCTCGGCAATGAAATCCAGATCGCACGGCAGCGGCGCAGCGGACTGGAAGATGCGCTGAAGAATGCGGAAGCCGACCTTGCCGAAGCCAACCAGGCGCAAGTCAAGGCCGGGCAGCTCGACCGTGAAGCCAATGCCAGCCGCACGGTCTATGAAAGTTATCTCACACGCTACAAGCAGCTGATCGAGCAGGACGGCATCGCCGCGCCGGAAGCACAGATGATCTCGCCTGCCGAACCGGCCATGGCCAAGGCCAGCCCGAACTTGGCCAATTGGCTGCTGCTGGGGCTGGGGCTGGGTGGGCTCGTCGCGCTTGTTGGCACCATGCTGAAGGAAACATTCGACAAGATCAGGCCTGCGCAAACGGCATCTCTGGTGTTGCCCGGCATTCCGGCAGCGACGCTGCTGCCGGTTTCGCCGCGGCTGACTGTACCGCTTCTCGTCAATCGCGGTCTCGATCCGGCCAGCCCGTTCGGTCGCGCCATCAAGTCGGTCCATGACCGTCTTCGGGTCCTGACACGCGGTCGGGATTCGCTGGCACTGTCCATCGTTTCGCTGTCTGACGGCGAGGGAAAGACGCTGCTGATAACCGCACTTGCACAACAGATAGCGGCGACGGGCCTGACGGTTGCGGTCATCGACGCGACGAACAAGCGAGCGGGCTTGTCGGAGGCCTTCGGGCTTCCGCACAGCGATTACGGTGGCGTGTCGACCGGACGTCTGCTCACTGGCGCAACACTTATGCATGATCACGGTTCAGGGATCGATATTATCAAGCCGAACAGGCAGATGCGCGAGGGAGACTGGCTAGCCGATCTGATTGCCCAATTGCGCGCCGATCACAAGATTATCCTCGTGGATCTACCGGCGGTTATGGAAGACAAACGTTCGGTTCTCCTGTCGCGGGCGACGGATACGGCGCTTCTCGTCGTGCCGTCCGACCGCCAGGATCAGCACGCAACCAATGCGCTCATCCAGACGATGGCGTCTTTCGGGCGTAAACCTGCACTTGCGGTCGTGAACCACAATTCCTCGTCCTATCGAAGCTGGATAACGGTACCTGTCGTGCTTTGCGGGCTGGGTCTGCAGAAGGCGAAGCGGAGCGTGAGCGCCATGTTCTCGCGAAGGCGCAAGCCAGCCACAGATGGCGTTCAGGAACAGGCGTGAGGGGCAGACCATGTCACACAAGATCATCAAAAACCGCATCGGCATGCATCTCCGGGCCACTATGCTTTCCGGGCTCCTGCTTTTGGGTGGCAGTTTCGGAGCGCTCGCCGATGGGCAGGCCTATCGCGTCGGCCCCGACGATGTGCTTCAGGTTACCGTCTACGGGCAGCCGTCGCTTACAGGGCTTTATCCTGTCGATGTGGACGGCAATATCGGCTATCCGGTGGTAGGCAATATTTCCGTCACCGGGCTGACCACCAATGAGATCAGCGAGAAGATCGCGGGATCTCTATCCCAGCATATTCCGGGACTGACGGTCACAGCAACGATCAATCAATATGCGCCGGTATTTGTCGTTGGTGATGTGAAGGTACCGGGAAAATATCAGTTCCGGCCCGGAATGGTGGTGCTTGAACTCATGGCGCTGGGTGGCGGAGCCGGAAAAGCGGAATCTCCAGCCCTGACTGCCGGGATGCAGCTTATTTCCGCGCAGCAGGAATATGTCGACCTGCAGATGCAGATCACTGCCATGGCAATCCGGCGGGCCCGTTTCGAGGCGGAACTGAACGGCACGGATTTTACTTATACTCTGCCGGATCAGGCGGCTGCGAACAAGGAAACCGTGGCTCTGACGCAGAAGATGCTGGACGGTGAAAAGACAGTGTTCAACGTCCGCCGCAACAATCTTGCAGCCGAGCGTCGAGCGCTTGAAGCGCAAGCAGCGAGCTATGGCGATGAAATCCAGACCCTGCAGCAGAGTATCAAGCTGCACGACACCGAAATTGGGCTGTTGCAGGAGAATGTGGATTCCAGCAAGTCACTGGTGGATCGCGGCCTGGCCGCAAAATCCAACCTGCGCGACATGGAGCGTGATCTGTCGGCCACACGGCGGGCCGCGCTGGAGCTTGCTTCGTTTCTTGCACGGGCGAGACAGAACCAGCTTGCCATGGAGCAGCGCATCGCCAATCTGGAAGAAATTCGCAAAAGCGAAGCGGCTACCAATTTGCAGGATATTGACCTCAACATTGCCCGCATGGAGCGCCGCAGCAATACACAACTCCAGGCTATGGCCGAGATCGCCAAGTCTTCCGGTAATATTTCCGCGGCCACGCTGCGCCAGAAACTGGTGTTCTCGATCAGTCGTATCGTGAATGGCAGCTTTCAGGATATCGTCGCCAACGAAAGCACGGAAATCAAACCGGGTGACATCCTGCGCGTCGAGCTGGATATGAGCAGGGTCGGCGGCTCGCCGTCATAGGTTGAGAGTTTCACTTCAATGGAAACTTAGGAAGGCGGGGCGTCTCTTCGTGCTTCGGGACGACGCTGCGCGTCTCCCCGGCATGAGGGATGCCGAGGAGACTTGTCCAGGATCGACAATATCGAAGAAAACGTCGCGCTTGATCGGAAAAGCGGGTTCCGCTTTTCCGGGGGCTTCAAGCGGCGACAGGATCGGCGGCTTCCTCCAACCAATCGCGATAGACTTCACGCAGGCCGTCCTCCAGACGAATTTGCGGCTTCCAGCCCAGCGCCCGCATCCGCGACGTGTCGAGGAGTTTGCGCGGTGTACCGTCCGGTTTGCTGAGGTCGTGTTCAAAGCGACCTTCGTAACCGACGACGCGGGCAACGGTCAGCGCCAGATCCTTGATTGAAATCTCTTCACCCGTCCCGATATTCATCGGCTCAATGCCGTCGTAGAAACGCAGTATGTGCAGGCAGGCATCGGCAAGATCGTCCACATGCAGGAACTCCCGCAAGGGTTTGCCGGTGCCCCAGAGCGTCACATGGTCGGTCCCTCGCACCTTGGCCTCGTGAATCCGGCGGATCAGTGCCGGCAGGACATGCGAGGTGTTGGGATCAAAATTGTCGTTTGGACCGTAAAGATTGGTCGGCATCGCCGTCATGAAGTGATTGCCATATTGCCGTGCGCAAGCCCGCGCATATTCAAGCCCTGCAATTTTGGCGACGGCATAGGCTTCGTTGGTCGCTTCCAGCGGGCCTGTCATCAGGGCATCCTCGGTGAGAGGCTGCGCTGCGTCGCGGGGATAGATGCAGCTTGATCCGAGCCACAACAGGCGTTCGACACCGTTCTGATGGGCAGTGCGGATGAGGTTCATGCCGATGGCGAGATTGTCATAGAGAAAATCTGCCGGATATTGCGAATTGGCAAGGATGCCGCCAACGCGAGCGGCAGCGATGATGATGACATCGGGTTTGCGACCGCTGATGAAATTCTCCGTTGGTCCCTGCCGGGTCAGATCGAGTGCGCTGTGCGCTGCAGTGATGATGTCGCAATCCGTGCCTTGCAGGCGGCGCAGAATGGCCGAGCCGACCATGCCTGTATGCCCGGCAACGAACACCTTCTTGCCTTCGAGTGAATAAAACGGAGCGGGGGTGATGTCAGCCGTAGAAGTCATTGCGTCCAACCTCCCGCATGATGTTGCGCAAATCCCAGTCGACCATTTCGGTGACAAGATTGTCGAAGCCGGTCCTATGCTGCCAGCCGAGGCGATTTTTCGCCTTGGATGCATCGCCGAGCAGGAAGTCGACCTCGTTCGGACGGAAATAGCGGGGATCGATCTCTATCAGGCAATTGCCGGATTTTCGGTCGCGGCCGATTTCTTCCACGCCGTTACCGTGCCACTCGATCTCCTTGTCGACGGCCTTGAAGGCGTGTTCGACAAACTCGCGCACGGTGTGCGTTTCGCCGGTCGCCAGCACATAGTCGTCGGCGGTGTCTTCCTGCAGGATACGCCACATGCCCTCGACATAATCACGCGCATGACCCCAGTCGCGACGGGCATCGAGATTGCCGAGCCGAAGCCTGTCTTGCAAGCCGCGTTCAATGGCCGCGACAGCACGGGTGATCTTGCGGGTAACGAAGGTTTCGCCGCGAAGCGGGCTTTCGTGATTGAACAAAATGCCGTTGGAAGCATGGAAGCCATAGGCGTCGCGGTAGTTTACCGTCGTCCAGTAGGCATAGAGCTTTGCTGTCGCATAAGGACTGCGCGGAGCAAAAGGCGTCTGTTCGTTCTGTGCCTGGGGCGAGCTGTTACCGAAAAGTTCCGACGTGGAAGCCTGATAGAAACGGCATGTCTTGCCGAGACCCAGAATACGCATGGATTCGAGCAGGCGCAGCGTGCCGAGCGCATCGGCATTGGCCGTATATTCAGGCGTTTCAAAGCTTACCTGAACATGGCTTTGCGCGCCGAGATTATAAATCTCGTTGGGCCGCACTTCCTGAATGACACGGCACAGATTGGTTGCATCGGTCAGGTCACCGAAATGCAGGCGGAAGCGAATGTCCTCCTCATGCGGGTCCTGATAGAGATGATCGATACGCGCAGTGTTGAACGAGGAAGACCGCCGTTTCAGACCATGTACGCGATAGCCTTTTTTGAGCAGAAGCTCGCTTAGATAAGCGCCGTCCTGTCCAGTCACACCGACGATGAGAGCTGTTTTCTCTTGCAAGGGCTTCCCTCCGACCAAAGCTTTCCAAAGCTGCAATGAAACCATGTTAGCGATTTCCTGCGTGGGCAGAACGGCTCCAAAACGGCAATTGCGGGCCGGAACATCCCTCTTCGGATGAGGCTTGAGGCGCGCCCGGTATGTCCGGTTTCACCCAAAGAGGTAGGCGGTTCGCCCGGTGTCGGTGCGTGCCATGCCTTTGTGTTTCTTGCGGTATCTGCTGCGCAGTTGCGATGCTCGTTTCAACGGGATCGAACAACAGGACGTGAAATCATGCGTGTGGTGCTTGCCAATCGTTACTTCTACCCGGACCAGTCGGCGACGAGCCGGATGGTGACGAGCCTTGCCCATACGCTTGTGCGTGAAGGCATCGAAACGACAGTGCTGGCAAGCCGCAGCTATCACGACAAGCGGAAGGACGTGTTGCCCGCGCGTGAAACGATCGACGGCATAGATGTGCATCGCATATGGACCTCGGGCTTTGGTCGGGGCAAGCTTGTCGGGCGCGCGGTCGATTATGCAACCTTTCATCTGTCCGCGGCCGCCTGGTTTGCATCTAATGCCCGCAAGGACGATGTCTGCGTCGTCTGTACCGATCCGCCGCTTCTTTCCGTTTCGGCAGCGCTGCCTGTTCGCTTGCGACGGGCAAAGCTGGTCAACTGGGTGATGGATCTTTTTCCCGAAACGGCAATGGAACTCGGCCTCATCAAGTCCGATACCGTTTCCGGTAAGCTCGCCCTGATCCTGCGCAACTGGTCGATGCGCCAGTCCGCACTGACAATCTGTCCGATAGACCGCATGGCGCATTATCTTTCGACGCGGGATATTCCGGCGGAAAGCCTGAGCGTGGTTCACCACTGGGCCGACCGCAACGAAATCGTTCCGGTGGAGCCGTCGCAGAACCCCTTGCGCCGTGGCTGGGGGCTCGGTCGAAAATTCGTCATCGGTTACTCGGGCAACTTCGGGCGCGCGCACGAGTTCAAGACGGTGCTCGATGCTGCGGAGCGGCTCCGGCATATGAAAAGCATCGTCTTTTTGATGATCGGCGAGGGGCAGCAGCGTGGTTTCGTCGAAAGTGAAGTCAAGCGACGCGGTTTGACCAATGTGATGATGAAACCATTCCAGCCCGTGGAAAAGCTCTCCGAGAGCCTTGGCGCGGCCAATGTGCATCTGGTTTCGCTGAAGCCGGAGCTGGAACATTGTATCGTGCCCAGCAAGTTCTATGGCGTCCTCGCGGCGGCCCGTCCGACAATCTTCATCGGTGATACGGAAGGCGAGATCGGCACAATCGTCCGCGATTTTCAGTGCGGTATGGCGCTGAGACCGGGCGATGTCGATGCATTGGTCAACGCGATCCTTCATTTGCGCCATTCGCCTGTGGGACGCATGTCGATGGGCAACAATGCCCGCTATCTGATGGAAACGGCCTATTCGCGTGAATATGGCGCAGCCGTCTGGCAGTCGGCCATCTCGCGGCTTGAGGAAAAGGTGGTGCCACAGGCTATGCCGGTTCTCGACCGGCAGTTCCAGCCGAGGGAATTATGATGGATGGGTCGGTCGTTGTCAGCCAGTTGGGCGCCCGCCGGCACTATGCAGTCCCGCGGATTTTTGCGAATAATCAGAAGCTGGCACATTTTTATACGGACATATGCGCTTTTCAGGGATGGCCACGTTTCCTCAACAGCTTGCCCTCCAATGCGCTCCCATCCTCTGTTCGGAGATTGATTGGACGCAAACCCCAGGGAATTCCCCAACAACAGATGACAACTTTTCCGGGCTTCGGACTGCATTCCGCCGTACGCAGACTGGCGAACCAGACCGGGCCGAAATCCACTGCCAATGCAATATGGGCTGGTGAAACCTTCGGAAGGCTGGTCGCTGAAAGCGGATTTCACGGCGCAAGTGGTGTCTATGCCTTCAGCGGTGAAGCTGTTGAGCTGTTGTCGGCTGCGCGAAAAATGGGTCTTTGGACAGCGATCGATCAGGTGATCGCGCCGCGCGCCATCGTCGACCAGCTTGGTTATGAAGAGGAATTGTTGAACCTGGGGTGGCAATTGCCGCTCGAAAGCGATGGATATTCCGAGGCTTTCGCGGAGCGTGAACGAGCCGAATGGCAGCTGGCCGATGTGGTTGTGTGTCCATCACCTTTTGTTGCCCGTCATGTGGTTGAAGAAGGTTGTGCTCCCGAAAAGATCGTGGTGGTTCCGACAGGTGTCGATACGCGTTTCCAGGTTGAACGGAAACCACGGGCACCAGGCAAATTGCGCGTGCTGACAGTGGGCGCGGTTGGCTTGCGCAAAGGTTCGCCTTATGTCGGCGGGGTTTCTCGATTGCTGGCGGGAGAGGTGGAATTCCGGATGGTCGGCCCGCTGGAACTGTTGCCGGAAGCACAGAAGAAGCTCGCCGCCTCGGTCGAATTGACAGGCCCCATTCCGCGCAGCGAGATGCGCAAGCAATTTGAGTGGGCCGATGTCTTTCTGTTGCCTTCGTTATGCGAAGGGTCGGCGATTTCCGTTTATGAAGCGCTGGCCGCTGGGCTGCCTGTAATTTGTACGGAGAATACGGGCAGTGTCGTTCGCAACGGTATCGACGGCTATATCGTGCCTATCCGGGACGTCATGGAGACAACAGAAATCCTGCGGGAACTTGCAAGCAATCCGGCAGCGCTGGAACGGATGGGCGAAAGCGCCCGCGAACGCGCGGCTGATTTTACTTTATCGCGTTATGGCGAACGGTTGACCTCAGCAATCTTTCGGGAGAAGGCGGCATGAACATTGTCCACGTCATCGGTTCCTACGATCCTGCCAAGGGCGGCCCGCAAGCCGTCGTGGTGCGGCTTGCAGCAGCGCAGGCCACGCTCGGTCATGAAGTGACAATCGTGAGCTATAGCGATGATGAAGTGAGCGGTCGCGCCGTCAGCGCCACGGCCACAATTCCCGGTTTCGACAAGGTGCGTACCCTGCTTTTACCAATGCCTGACCTGCGGGAAACCTTGTTCGGCGGGGCTGCAGCAAAAGCAATGGAGATGCTGCTGTGCTCGGCAGATTTTGTGCATCTTCATGGCATATGGGAAACCAATCTGTTGCGGGCATCAATGCTTTGCCGCCGCTATCGTGTGCCATATTGCGTATGTTGTTGCGGTATGCTTGACGTGTGGAGTATGCAACAGAGCGCATGGAAGAAGAAGATCGCGATGATGCTCGGTTTTCGTCGTATGCTCGACGGTGCAGCGTTCATCCACGCGCTGAATGCGGATGAAATCGAGCTGATGCGGCCGCTAGGCCTGAAATCACCCTCGATGATCATCCCGAACGGAATTTTCCTCAATGAAGTCGAGGGCGACAAGGATATTGCCGTGCGCGGATTGCCGGAACGGCCCTACATACTTTTTCTGTCGCGGCTGCACTACAAGAAAGGTCTTGATATACTTGCCGATGCCTTTCGTCGTGTTGCCACCTTGTTCCCTGATGTGGATCTGGTTGTCGCGGGTCCTGATGGTGGTGCGGAAGAAGATTTTCGGCAGCGTATTCGTCAATACGGGCTTGAGACGCGGGTACACATGACAGGCGGGCTCTATGGTTCGGCGAAGATCGCTGCCCTGAAACAATCGGCCTGTTTTTGCCTGCCAAGCCGTCAGGAAGGATTCAGCGTCGCCATAACCGAGGCGTTGGCCTGCGGCGTACCGGTTGCGATTACCGATGTATGCCATTTTCCGGAAGTGGCTGAAGCTGGTGCCGGTGTGGTCTGTTCGCTCGACCCGATGGCTGTGGCTTCAGCGCTTGAGCAAATTCTGGAAGATCCCGATCACGCGAGACGCATGGGTGCGGCTGGTGCCAGACTTGTGCGGGCCAACTACACCTGGCCACGCATCGCTCTCCAGACAATTGCGGCCTATCAAAGCTTTCAGCCGCAAAAAAGCGGCGCCGTTGCGGGCAGCAAGGCGCTCCGGTCCGTTCCTGCTTCCTGATTGTCAGGGCTTTCGTCGGGGTCTCACGGGCTTGGCCGGATTGCCGACATAGACCATCCATGGTTCCATATCACGGAAGCCGACCCCGCGTGCGCCAAGAACTGCGCCTTCACCGATGGTCACGCCCGGCCCGACAAAGGCTTCAGCTGCAACCCAGCCATAAGGCCCGATTTGAATAGGTGCTGCCGTGAGAGGAAAATCCGCCTGATCGATATTGTGCCCCGCCGTGCACAGATGCGCGCGTTGTGAAATGATGGCAAATGGGGCAAGCGTTACGTGCGCTACGTTATAGCAGAGTGCTCCCGGTCCCAGCGATGAATGAGCGCCCATGGTCAGATTGCCCGGCCACCAGATGCGCGCACTGCCGCGCACGATGGCGGTCTTGTGAACCTTCGCGCCGAAGGCACGCAACACCGCGCCACGCCAGCGCCACAGGAAAGACGGCGTCCATGCCGCCAGTAACAGCCAGCTTGCCTGCCAGCACAGACGCTGAACACGGTGTCCGAGTGTGAAGGTCGCGCCGCCTTCCATGGGGCGCGACGCGTTCATTCTGCCTGAAATGCCATCCAGTTGGCGCGATTTACCGGTTTCTCCGGTGAACGTCCCTTTGTGGTCTGACGTCACGGTCATGATGACCATCCTTCCTGAAACCTGGCCCCCGCAATGTTGATCGCGCCGCTTTGTGATGGCGGAAGCGGGAGCTGGATTGATCGATTGCGGATTACGCAGAACGACAGAACGGGAATGAGGAACAATGCCATGTGAATCCAGACAGGCACGACCCAATCCGTGTGATGAGAAATTGAGTGCATGGCCGGAACAATGGAAAGCATATACACCAATTGTCCGAGCATCTCGCCTGCCATTGCCGTTTCCCAAAGTCTGCGCATGGCCCAGGCAAGCAGCAGGAATTTCAGGGCTCCGAAATACCAGAATGACAAGAACGCATCGACCAATCCCGTTTCGGTCGAGCCTGTCAAAGGGTTGTAATCCCGGCTGGGTTCCGGGACATCGAGATAGAGCGCTTCCTTGATGCGACTACCCACAAGTTGCGCCGGAACGAATGTAAAGATGATACGGTTCCAGTGATACTTGCCGTAATCAAACTCGAGCCGCCGATCAATTTCATCAATACGTTGCACGGCATTGCGCATTTCCGGACCACCACGGTCAAGGGTAGCGCGAAAATTGGCGGCATAGTCGATCTCCAGAATCTCATCGAGAACAAAGCTCGCATCCGCACGGGTTACCTGTCGATAATCGCCCATACTGGTCATGAGAAATGTGCCAGCCAGGATGCTGATTGCCATGATTGTTCGAGGTACGACAATTCGTCGGTAGAACCAGAAGGCGAGAAGGAACATGAGGACCAGCTGGATGGTCTCTGCGCGTTTTCCTGTGACCAGAATACGGTCCAGATAGAAAACCAGATCGAACAGGATGATCGCGATGGCAAACCATGACGGCCGCCGTGCGAAACACAGGACGGCGATGGCCAGGCCATAGGGCATGAGCTGTGCAAAGAAGAGGTACACCACCGGCATACCAGTCATTTGTACGCCGATGGAGACGTCTCCTGGAAGGCGGCTAAGGAGGAAATAGAAGACAGCGCCGAAAGCCGACAGGCCTGCTGCAGCCCAGAGCAGTCTGCGTTCGCTGAAACTCATGCTGAGAAACTGTATCGGCTTTTTCGTCAGGCGCCACCCAAGCATCAGCATTGCGAACGACAGAATGCCCATGATCATGGTCTTGGCATAAGCGCCGGAAGGCAGAAACTGATCATATACGAGGGCGGGAAGCTGCGGCAGCAGGAAGCCGAAGGTCATCACCCCTGCAAGAAACGGAAACTGATACATGCGTTCCGGTCTGGAGAAGAGACCGCCAGCCAGAAGGCAGAGGACGCAACCGACGAAAATCCAGGTGAGTGAGAGGTTCATTGTGTAACCCCCGCATCAGCGCATACATCCGAAAGATCGGGTGCCGGTTCGTCCGTGGAAAGGTCGTGTGGGAAGATGCGGCCTGAAATCAGATACCAGCCAAGTTTCACATATTCCTTGACGACGAGTTCCATGTCCGTGGGTGTTGTTGGAAAACCGGGCCGACCGTCATCGCCGCCGATGGGAGACGAGATGAAACGCATCTGGGGGCAGGCGGCGCGAAAGCTCGCTATGGCACGGCGCGAGTGATACCAGTTAGTCACGATCAGCGCACTTCTGGCCTGTATTTCGCGCATGAGGGGCGCGGAAAATCGGGCATTCTGCCAGGTGCTGCCCGATTGGCATTCCACAAAAATCGCCGATGGTGTCACGCCTTTGCGCACCATGATCCGTTTGTTGGAGAGACAATCCCCGTCGCCGGTAACAAGGATCACCGGTGAGCGGCCTTCCTTCCAGAGACGTGCGGCCTCCGCCGCGCGGGGTGGTCCGTCTCCGCCGGGTACGACGATCACATCAGCTCTGCCGCCATCATCCTGCAAGGTCAGAACAGGTTCCGAGAAGAACATGGCGACCAGTCCGAACAAAACGGCACAGGGCAGAATAATGGGCAGCATCATACCATACGCCGTTCTGGTGCTTCGGTTTCCAAAGGGCGTCTGACTGATGATGATTCAGCCAGAAGCGCCGATTGGCGCTGGCGTTGCTCTTCCATCTTGATCACGATCATGAACTCGTAAGCCGAAAGCAGGCGGCAATAGAGATAGCCGGGCTTGCCGTCGAGGAAGCCACCGCGCAGCACATACATGTAGAAGAAGCGCAAGGTCGGCCGACACGGTAAATTGTAGGACAGGGATTTCATGGCGCGCCGACGCCGTTCCGGATTGCCCGACAGGAGGCCACCCCAATCGACGCGCCGCTCAAGAAGCCGCGCTGCCGACAAATCCGCTTCAACGGTGGAATAGAGATTGTGTTTGTCGTACCAGGCGGCGAGCCCCTTGTTGAAGCTGTAATGGATGAAATGCGCCTGTAACTGGCCGCTCGGACCTCCGGTTGCGCGTGCATGGATTGAACGCTCGAAGCGTACGCGATCCGACCTGACCAGCCGGGTGATCCATGTCGGATAGAGGCTTGCATGGCGTATCCAGCGCCCCATGAACATGTTCTTGTAGCGAAGCCGGAAAAACACTTCCGGTCGGTCGGGATCAGCGGTGACCGACAGTATTTCATCTCGCAGGTCCGGCGGTGTGATTTCGTCCGCATCGGGTGTATAGATCCAAAGATGTTTGAACTCGATTTCCGTCAGCCCGTACATGCGCTGGCGGTCCTCGGTGTCATAGACGCGCTGATAGACGCGCGCGCCCGCTGCTTTGGCGATTTCCACGGTACGATCAGTGCTGAATGAATCGAGCACTACGATATCGTCGCACCAGTCGAGTGAGGCGAGGCATGCAGGTAGATTGACTTCCTCGTTAAGCGTTCTGATGAGGACGGACACAGTCATGAAGTTGCCCCTGGATAAGTGATGTTCGGTTTGGTGGTCGGGTTGGCCTCGGCCATCGAAGCGGTAACGATCGGACGTGCGCCTCTGGTCATGCGCAGCACGAAGAGCGTGTGCGCTGCGGCAGGGATCGCCAGCGCCAGAAGCATCGGCCAGACGGGTATGTCGAACCGGATGGCGATGTAGGCGATGGCTCCCGCCAGAAGATTGAGCGCCATGACCGCTACGGCTGTTTGCCCGCAGGAAAGGCCCGCATCCATCAGCAGATGATGCAGATGCTGCCGGTCCGGCGAGAACGGGCTTCTGCGTACAGACATGCGGCGCACGATCAGACTCAGCGTATCAATGACTGGCACGATCACGATCCAGATCAGGACGGGAAAGGCGACGGCGGCGGTTCCGCTTGCAAGGATGAGGATAAATCCGGCAAGGGCTGCACCGAGAAATGTGCTGCCGCCATCGCCAAGGAAAAGGCTTGCTCGTGCGCGCCAGCGATGCCGCATGTTGAAAACCAGAAAGCCGAGGCAGGCAGCAGCAAGAGCGAGCGCCTGGAGCCCGAGGCGATGTTCGCCGATCCCGAAGCCGATGACGGCCAGCCAGAAGAATGCGGCAGCACTCGCCGACCCTGCCAGTCCGTCCACGCCGTCACTCATATTGACCGCATTGACAAGGCCGACAATGAAAGCAAGCGCGATAATCAGGAAAAGCGGTCCGGTCAGGACCTGTATAAGCATTTCCGGAGTGGACGTGGCGGCAGTTTCGACGCCATCGGAAGCAAGCCCGAGATAGGTCTGCGTCACCCCGGTGATAGCAATTATCAGGAAGGCTGCGAGCAACTGGATTGCAAGGCGCGGCGCGACAGGCAGGTTGAAACGGTCATCGAGAACACCGGCGACGAGGATGAGCACAAGCCCTGGCAGCAAGGCCATGGCATTGGCATGTCCTGAAACGCCAAACGCCAGAAACGTGGCTGCGGAAAACGAGAGGAAAATGGCAATGCCCCCGCAAAGCGGGACATTCCCGTCATGCCTCTTGCGGGCATCAGGAATGTCGATGAGATGCCATTCGCGTGCCAGCCCCCGAAAGCCGAGGCAGAAAGCGACGGAAAGAGCGAAGGCCAGAAGCGTGATCCAGGAAAGACTCGTCATGTCTCCTCCGAGGCGCGTGCAAAAGATCAAACTCCGGAAATTTTTACGCACTGACGCTGCTATCCACGACTTGGCTTTAGAGCGTGCCGCATACTCCTTTCAGGTCAGGTGCTAACACCAAGGGCGACATTTCGTGCCTGTGGCAAAGGATTATTCTGAGCGAGGATTGGAAAATTGCGCCTGCGGACGCTTTTGCCCGCGCTGTCATGAATGGGGGATGAAACGATGATGCAGAAAACGCTGGCGGTGCCAGAGAATACCTGTTGGAGCGGATCATGAATGGCAGTCGCAGGGGTTTCCTCATGGCGGCGCTCGAACAATATGCAGGGCTGCTCTTCAACTTTGTGACGGTGGCTGCGGTGTCACGTGTTCTGGGGCCAGCCGAAACCGGAATGGGTGTGATAGGCTTGAGCCTTACGGCAGTCGTGTTTTCGCTGCGTGAATTCGCCAGTCCCGAATTTTTGATAAAGATCGATAAGGTACGCGATCAGGACATCCGGACTTCGCTTACTTTTCTGATGGGTGTAACGGTTCTGCTGTCGCTGATCCTGTATTTTGCACTCGGATACTTCGCCGAATCCTATAACGATCCGAAGTTGAAGCTTTTTCTCAGCATCACGATTGTGGCCGCGCTGGTCGAAAGCCTGTCCTTACCGATTGTCGCATTGCTGAAGCGCGACATGGCCTTCGGAACATTAGCGCGCATCCGCACCGCCGGGGCCGGTCTGGGTGCATTGGTAACCATTGCCATGGCCTTCAGCGGTTTCGGGCATATGTGTTTTGCCTTCGGACTGCTGGCAAGCGCGTTGATAACAACGGGGCTGGCTGTCTCGATCCACCCTTTGAAAAATCTGTTCCGCCCGTCATTGGCCAGTTTCGACACGGCCTGGCGGTTCGGGATTTATCTTGGAGGCAATGCTGGTCTGAACAAGATTTGCATGACGCTTCCGCAGCTTCTGCTCGGGCGTTTCATGCCCATATCGGCAGTTGGCATTTACAACCGTGCCGACACTTTGAGTGGTTTGCCGGATCGCATCATCCTTTCAGCCGTCTTCACCGTGGCGTTCCCGATGCTTTCGGCGCAAGTTCGTGCCGGAGCGGATATCAGCCAGTCATACATCCGCGCCTTGTCCTATATTACCGTCGCCTACTGGCCGGCACAGGCATTGCTGGCGCTGCTCGCCTATCCGGCAGTGCACATCGTTCTTGGCCCCGACTGGACTGAATGCGTGCCCATAGTGGCGATCCTCAGCCTTGCCTGCCTTTTCTGGTTTCCTGCGATTCTGACCTATCCCTTGCTGATGGCATTGGGTGAAAACCGCGAAGCTTTCCTGTCCAATCTCATTTCGCGGCTGGTCGCACTCACCGTTATAGGCACAGCTGCATTTTATGGGCTGCTTGCCGTCGCGCTGGGTCAGTTCATCAGCTTGCCCATACAGATGGTCATAGCCATCGTTTTCGTGCGCAGGCACGTGGCCTTTTCCTATGCCGTGCTTGGTCGGGAATTGCTGAAAAGCGGTCTTGTGACTCTGATTGCGCTGGCCATACCGCTTGCAATGGTTGCCGCTGATGGTTTTTCGCTGGAAATCCCTTGGACCAGAGGCGTCGTGATGGGCCTCATCGCGGTGGTGAGTTGGCTGGGCGCGCTATTTGTGGTGCGCCATCCCTTCGCTGCCGAGGTCGAGCCATCGCTGAGCTGGCTTTTCGGAAAGCTTCGGGCGCGGCTTATGCCCCGATCGGCGTCGACCCCTGCAGAATAGGACGGCCTGTCATGGACAAATGCAAATTGGAACAGCCGACAATCGACGTTGTTATTCCCAACTTCAACTATGGTCGCTATCTTTCCGCCTGCTCCAACAGCGTCTTGCAACAATCAGGCGTCAATGTCCGTCTGCTCATCATCGACAATGCCTCGACAGATAATAGCGTCGAGGTTGCCAAGAGCCTTGCGGCCGGCGACAGCCGTGTCCAGCTGCTGCTCCGTCAGAAAAATCTGGGGCCGCATGCTTCGTTCAACGAGGGCATAGACTGGGCCGCATCGGAATATTTCCTGATCCTGTGTTCGGATGATCTGCTGGCGAGAGGGGCTCTGGAAAGGGCGACAAGAATGCTGTCGCAACGCGACGACGTTCATCTCGCGCATGGCGCGACGGGCCGGATAAAAGCCGACGATGGTGAAGCTCGTGTGACAGGTGCCACGTCCCCCGCTTCGGACGAGTGGCGGATATGGTCCGGGGAAGAATTCATTGAGTTTGCCTGCCAGCATGCGTTTAACCCGGTTACAGGCCCGACTGCGGTTGTGAGGACTGCGATCCAGAAACAGATGGGATATTACCGCACGTCGCTTTCCCATACTGACGATCTCGAAATGTGGCTTCGCATCGCCACACGCGGTTCCGTCGCCTCTACCGGCCAGATACAGGCTTTTGCGCGGTCGCATCCCCAGAACCGGTCGGCGACGGTGAATGGTATTCTGTCCTGGAACCGCGAGTTTGAGGCGGGATTCCGGTCCTTCTTCGATCATGAAGGCGCCAGCTTGCCGCATCAACACCGTCTGTTTGCAATGGTTCAGGATTGCCTTACCAAACGGGCTTATTGGTCAGCGGTCTCCAATCTGGTGCGGAGGCCGAAAGTGGCGGGTTCGCTGATGGCATTCGCGCTGAAGCGGGAGCCCTTGCTCGCTGTCATGCCACCCTTCGACTACCTGTTGAAGCGTTCCGCCTGGCGAAGCGGACGCGGCGCCTAGAACGCATCCCGAGAAATCCGAAACGATTTTCGGATCAAGGTGTGTGTAAATACAAAAAGATAGGGCTTTTCCAAACACGCACTAGTTCGGTCGTAGTGACTGAATGGCTGGATCAGCCGTACTCCTGACATTGTCGAGAAATGTGGTGCGAAGAAGCTCTTCCTGTCGTGCCAGCCGGCTGCGATAGCGCTCCACACCGGCTTTCACCTGCGTGGTCAATATCGTTCGATGCTCGAAAGCAAAGTCGACCTGGGAGAGGATTGTTTCAGGATCAAAACTGTCAATCCGGTGGCAGAATGCCGCCAGTCCGGTATCGTGCAACAAAGCGTCGTTTTTGATCGCATAAGCCGTGGAGATTGTGGGGCGTCCCATGGCCAGCGCGCAGACGATGTTATGGTAGCGGCTTGCGATAACGACGTCGGTTCTGGCGATCTGCTGCATGAGTTCGTGCAGGGAAGCGGATGGTTCAAATGCGACTTTGTTCGCTTCCGCCGGAGCGAGCTGCTCCAGTATATCGCGGGCCGCCTCTATGTCGCCCTTGTCTCCGATCAGCAGACGCACCTGACGCCCGCTGGCCAGAAGCCTGTTCACCAGTGTCGTCACTTTGGAGACATAGTCCCTGTAGATGGCATCGCCATCCTTCTCCATCTTTTTCCACCCGCGATAAGTCATCACGCCGATGCCCACACATTGTTCCGGGCTATCCCGGTTCTGATCTGGAACCGTTGGCAATGCAAAGGCGATATCAGCACTGACGAAATCCTGAGCGGGTTTTACGCCCAGCTGTTTCATGAAGTCATGAGAGATCTGATCTCTATAGGAACGAAAAGACGCCAGCATTGCAGCCTGACGGATGAAGAACCTGCTCCATCGATGATCGACCGGTCCGGCACCGATCGACACGAAGATCATGCGCGTGCCGGTCAGTCTGGCCGCCAGCGACCAACGCAGTACTGCAAAAGGCCAGCCAAAGGGGTTCTCGTTGAAGTCATCCAGTATGCCCGTACCCGGCACAATGATGAGATCGAGCTGAGAAGCAAGCAGAAGCGCGCAACTGAAACCAACTGTTCGTCGGGGAAAATGCAGCATCGCTTTGTTGGCTGCCCGGAGCAGCCAGTTGGATGGATCGGGCTGGGAGACCGGATGAGCCGAAAGATCGAATGTCTGCGCAACGATATCGGGTTTGGAGCAGATGCAGACAAGCTGGGCGTCGGGACAGTTACGCTTCAAGAGTTGCAACATGGCTTCCAGCGAACCGTCATTGCCGGTATTGCCGGAACCAAACTGCCCGAAAAGTCCTATTCTCATGCGCGTGTCTCCCGCTGCACCGACAAGCTTAGGCCAGACCGACCTGCAGGAAAACTGGCAGAAGGGTGAACACCATACTCTATTGTAGGATGGGGTGTACCCCTCATAGCCGAAATGCGTGGCAGAGCAATTTCGATACACTGGCCAGCGGTATATCCATTGCCCCCCGATATACCGGAGTAAGGCTTCGAGGGAGTTGTTCCCTCGAAGTCTTGTCTCCCCTGAGGTGTTTCTGTGGCAACAAGGTTCTGGCCATGAAATGTGCTTACTTTGTCCGTCCTCACATAGGCGGGACCTATTCGGTTTTCACGCGTCTGCGCGCCTCGCTTGCCCAGTCGGGCATAGAGCTTCGCTGGCTTGCTGCAGGCGCTGCTGGCGATACGGTCAATGTGCCGACAGGGCAGGGCCTTGATGATGCGCTTCGCAAGGGCGATGCCATCGACCGCATGGGTGTGCTGGATGAAGAAACCCGCGCAAGGCATATGATCAGCTTCCTGCGCGAAAACCATTTCGACGCCGTTTTCGTCAATGTTCTTGCGAACCGTTTCGAAACCAATCTGGCGCGCTATCTGCCCGCCGATATTCTGCGCATCATGATTGTGCACAATATCACACCCGGCACCTACGCGGCGGCGCGGGCAATCCGCGATCATGTTCACGCAACTGTCGGCGTTTCAAAACGCTGCCGTGACGATCTCGTGCGCCAGCATGGTTTCGATGCGTCGCGCACGCTTGTCATCCCGCATGGACTGAACCGGGACATTCACTTGTCGCGCAATGTTCAAAAGCCGGATGAGTCCGGCCCGCTTCGCCTGCTTTATCTGGGGCGGATGGAAGACAACTCGAAGGGCATTTTCTGGCTGCCGAATATTCTGCGCGAGCTCGATTGCTCCTATCACCTAACGGTCGCCGGTAATGGTCCCGATCTGGAACAGCTGCGGCATCGTCTTGCGCCTTTCGGCGACAAGGTGAGTTTTAGTGGCTGGGTTGCGCCTGCCGATGTTCCCTGGCTGGTGAACCAGCATGACGTCATGATCATGCCGTCACGCTTTGAAGGTTTCGGCCTGACGCTCATTGAAGCGATGAGCCAGGGATGCCCGGCGGTCGTCTCGAAGATCGCTGGTGTGACTGATACGATTGTCACCGATGGCGAGGACGGGCTCTTGTTTCCCGTCGGCGATTTCCGTCAGGCTGCGTGTCATATCAACCGGCTTGCACGCGACCGAGAGCTACTTGCCGGCATGGCAGCCGCCGCCCAGCAGAAAGTGGAAACGGTCTTCGACAACGATATTGCCGGTCGAGCCTATGCCGGTCTTCTCGAACATCTCGCGGAGGATCGCCCAGCCATTGCGCCGCCACTGCCGCTTTCGCAATGGTCGATGCCGAACGCACTTCATTCCAGTTTGCGCAGTCGCTTGCCAAAACCGGTAAAGAACTGGCTGCGTCAGGTGCGCGAGCGCCTGCATACGAGATGGTCGGCAGCATGATCTGTGAATAAGAAAGGAGAAGGGGCATGAACCTTTTCACATCGCAGTTCCGCAATTCTCAGTTGCTCGCCAGCAAGGCGCACGCGCTCATTCCGGGCGGCTGTCACACCTATGCCAAGGGTGACGACCAGTATCCGGTACTCGCGCCCGGGTTCATCCAGCGCGGGTCCGGTTCGCATGTCTTCGACGTCGATGGCCATGAATATATCGAATATGGCATGGGCAATCGTGCGGTCGGGCTTGGCCATGCCTACCCGCCCGTCGTGCGCGCCGTGCGCGATGCCTTGCAGGACGGATGTAATTTTACGCGCCCAAGTGCCATCGAAGTCGAATGCGCGGAAAGTTTTCTGGAGCTGATCGACGGAGCCGAGATGGTGAAATTCTGCAAGGACGGTTCGGATGCGACCTCCGGCGCGGTGCGATTGGCGCGTGCCTATACCGGACGTGACATGGTTGCCTGTTGTGCCGATCATCCATTTTTCTCGACCGATGACTGGTTCATTGGAACGACGAAGATGAATGCAGGCATTCCAGCTTCGGTTTCGGCTTTGACGGCAACTTTCCGTTACAACGATATTGCAAGCGTTGAAGCCCTGTTCGAGGATTATCCGGGGCGTATCGCGGCCATTATCCTCGAACCTGCAAAGGCTGACGAGCCGCGAAACAACTTCCTGCAGGAAGCAAAGCGCATCGCCCATGAAAACGGAGCCTTGTTCATTCTGGACGAGATGATTACCGGCTTCCGCTGGCATATGCGCGGCGCGCAGAAGCTTTATGATGTCGAGCCGGACCTGTCCTGTTTCGGCAAGGCGCTGGGCAACGGTTTTGCAATATCGGCGCTGGCAGGCAAGGCGGAATATATGCAGCTGGGTGGACTGACACAGACCGACCATCCACGTGTGTTCCTGCTTTCGACCACCCATGGCGCTGAAACCCATGCCATGGCAGCCGCGATTGCCACGATGACGATCTATCGCGACGAGCCAGTGATCGAGAGGCTCTATGAGCAAGGTTCCAAACTGGCAGAGCGCGTGAATGCGACGATTGCCAGTCACGGCCTGCAGAACCATGTTCGCCTGTTCGGGCGTCCTTGCTGCCTTGCCTATGGAACACTCGACGAGAAAGGGCAGCCGTCGCAGGAATTTCGCACATTGTTCCTTCAGGAGACAATCCGGCGCGGCGTTCTGATGCCATCGCTGGTGGTGAGCTATACGCACAGTGACACCGACATTGCGCGCACGGTGGATGCCATCGACGGTGCGCTCGACGTTTACGTCCGGGCGTTGAACGACGGTGTAAGCTCTTATCTGACCGGACGTCCTTCACAGGTGGTCTATCGCCGCTTCAATGAAGCGCCGACCTATCCGCCGACGATGCGATGAAACACTTTGCAGCGGCCATGATCGCCACGATCCTGCTGTTAATGGCAGCAGGATCGTCCGATGCAGCTGCTTCGTTCCCGATCAAGATCAGCCAGGATCGGCGCATTTTCGAGGATGCGACGGGTAAACCGTTTTTGTTGCAGGGCGATACTGCCTGGTCGTTGATCGCCGAACTGAAGCGCGAGGATGTCGAGATCTATCTGCAGGATCGCCGGAAGCGCGGTTTCAACGCCATTCTGGTCAATCTTGTCGAACACTATTTCTCCCGTGATCCACCCGCCAATGCCTATGGTGAAAAACCGTTCAAGGGCGATGCCTTTGGCGATCTCAACCCGAAATATTTTGACCACGCCGCTTGGGTGATCGGGCGGGCGGAGCAATTGGGGATAGTTGTTTTTCTGGCTCCCGCCTATCTGGGCGTGAACGGTAACAGTCAGGGCTGGTTCTCGAAGGCTGAGGTTGCCGGTCCCCAGAAAATGCGCGTCTATGGCGAGACGATCGCCCAACGATTTAAGGAATTTCATAATATAGTCTGGGTCTTGGGCGGTGATTTTAATGCGCCGGATCAGCGGCTTGTCTCTGAAATGGCCGAGGGTATAGCGCGCGTTGATCCAGACGCCCTCCAGACGGTGCACTCTGGCCGCAAGACGAATACGGCGGAACTCTGGGCCGATCAGTCCTGGCTGAGTTTCGATACGGTTTATACCTATGACGATGTGCATGCCACGGTTTCCGAGCGGCGCAAACCGAACAAAATGCCCGTCATTTTGCTGGAGGGGGGCTATGAGTTCGAGCGGGAGACGACCGCGCAAATGATCCGGCGCAACGCCTATGGTGCTTTGCTTGCCGGTGCTGCCGGACAGTTCTTTGGCAATAATCCCATCTGGCATTTTACCGGGCCGGGTGTTTTCACTGCTGATCGCAGCTGGCAGGAAGCACTCGACAGCCCCGGCGCGCAGTCGATGACGGCGTTGAAGAGGCTCTTCGACAAACTGTCCTGGCCGCAACTTAAACCAGATGGCGAAGGAGCTGTTCTGGTCAGCGCGAAAAGCTATGCCGTATCGCTGCCTGATGGCACTTTGTCGGTGGTCTACGGGGACGCCAACGATTTCAAGGTACAGAAAAATGTCGTGAAAGATGGCCGGAAGGCCGTCTGGTATGACCCTGTTTCCGGCAAGTTTGCCGATGCAGGCCAGCCGAGGGTGGAGGGGCCGATTGCCACCTACACGCCAAAGCAGGTGCAAAATTCCGGCGGCGGAACCGATTGGCTTCTGCTGATCGGCAGCAACGAGCGTCTGCGACCCATCCAAAAGAGGTAGGCGATACGTCCTTTCACGCTTTTCATAAACGCTTGTCCTAATCGGGCATGCCTTCGGTCAAGTCGTCGCTCCTGTCCTCTCTGGCTAACATGCATTTATCAAAGCTTGAGGAGTCGGACATGAAAGTACTGGTTACGGGCAATCAGGGCTATATCGGATCGGTCATGGTACCGGTCCTCATGAATGCGGGGCATGAAGTGTCCGGCTATGACATCGGCCTTTACGAACATTGCCTCTTTGATGAAGGCGGTGCCGTTATGAACGTGCCGACCATCCGAAAGGACGTGCGCGATGTGTCGCCGCGCTATCTGGAAGGGTTCGACGCGGTCATTCATCTAGCCGCGCTCTCCAATGATCCGCTGGGTAATCTCAATGAGGAATTGACCTACGACATCAATCACCGGGCAAGTGTCGCCATGGCGAAAGCGGCCAAGCGGGCAGGTGTCGGGCGTTTTCTGTTTGCATCATCCTGCAGCAATTACGGCATCAGCGATGCTGATTTGATCGACGAAACTGGAGAATTGAAACCGGTAACGGCCTATGGCCGGTCCAAGGTGCGGGCGGAACAGGAGATCCGGGAACTGGCGGATGCAAGCTTCTGCCCGGTCTATCTGCGTCCAGCAACGGCTTACGGTGTTTCGCCTTTCCTGCGCTTCGACATAGTGCTCAACAATCTCGTGGCATGGGCGGTGACGAAGGGGCTGATCTATCTCAAATCCGATGGCACGCCATGGCGACCCATCGTGCATATCCGCGATATTTCCCGCGCCTTCATGGCGGCTATGGAAGCACCGCGCGAAAAAGTCTGGAACGAAGCTTTCAATGTCGGTTCGACGGAGCATAACTACCGCATCCGCGACATTGCGGGCATCGTCGCCGAGAATGTTCCCGATTGCCGTATCGAATATGCGGATGATGCCGGACCGGATACACGTTCCTATCGCGTCAGTTTTGAAAAGCTGGCGCGGGTGCTGCCAGAGGCAAAACCGGAATGGGATGCCGTTGCTGGTACACGCGAACTGCTTGCCGCCTATAGCCGCTCGACGCTGACACTTGAGGAGTTTGAGGGCCCGCGCTTCCAGCGCATCGCGCATGTTCGCAAGCTGATTGCGGAAGGGGTCTTGGATGCCGATCTGCGGCGCGCCGACGATGAACCGCAACCGCTTCGGGCAACGGCGTGATGGATACGGGGGCCGGGCACAAGGGCGTTGAAATTGCCATTCCGCCATTGTCGAACGGGATGGCCATCTACGATCTTGCTGCCCGCCTCTATCCAGTCTGCCGCAGTCTCGCCGGTGATGGCGTGCGCGAAACGCTTGCCATCATCGGGGAACATTTGCCGCTGACGGTTCATCAGGTTCCAACGGGCACTCTGCTTTATGATTGGAAAGCGCCGCAGGAATGGATCATCCGTGAGGCCTATATCGCGGACATGAACGGCAATCGCATCGTCGATTTTGCCCGGCATAATCTGCATGTGGTGAATTTCAGCGTGCCTGTGCGGGTGCGAATGCCGCTCAACGCGCTGAAGGAGCATATTCATACACTGCCCGACCAGCCGGACCTCATTCCCTATCGCACCTGTTACCATGCGGAGGGCTGGGGCTTCTGCATGACGCATAACGGGTTTCTGTCGATGCAGGACGGCGACTATGACGTCGTGATTGATGCGGAGCGCCGGGACGGTTTTCTGACCTTCGGCGAGTTCATTCACCGGGGGGAAACCGACGAGACGTTCATCCTGTCGGCACATCTTTGCCACCCGTCGCTGGCCAATGACAATTGCTCCGGGCTGGCGCTGCTGGCGCGTCTTGGCGAAGTGCTGCAATCACGGTGCACGCGCCTGACCTACCGGCTGCTTTTCGGCCCGGCGACTTTCGGCGCTCTTGCATGGCTAAAGCAGAATGAAGAGCAACTGGGGCTGGTCCGGCACGGGCTGGTCCTGTCTTGCGTCGGCGATGCTGGTGGGCCGAATTACAAGCGCAGTCGTCGCGGTGATGCGGAGATTGATCGCATTATGGGCCATGTCCTTGCCGGTTGCACCAATGCGACGCTTCATGATTTCTGGCCATATGGCTATGACGAGCGCCAGTTCTGTTCTCCGGGATTCAACCTGCCAGTCGGTATGTTCCAGCGCAGTCTTTATGCCACCTTTCCGGAATATCACACATCAGCCGACAATCTCGATTTCATCAAACCGGACTATCTTGAGCAATCGTTCAACATGGTCTTGCAGGCTGTTGAAATTGCTGAGCGAAACTGGCTTCCGCTGAACACGTCGCCAAAGGGGGAGCCGCAGCTCGGGCGGCGTGGCCTTTATGGAAACATGGGTGGAGACAGTCGCGCCGCGCAAAACGCCATGGCGCTGCTGTGGGTGCTCAATCTGGCGGATGGCGAGCACTCCATTCTCGATATGGCCGAACATGCGAAACTGCCATTCGCAACCCTTGCCGATGCCGCAGGCCGGCTCCGTGATGCAGGCTTGTTGGTGGAGAGCTAAAGCAGCGGCCAGGCCAGATCCTTATCGGAAATGACGCTTGGCCTGTTCGGCCATGGTATGCCGAGCGACGGGTCGTCATAGCGTAAACCTGTCGCATAATCAGGTGCATAGGGCTTCGAGATCATGTAGCGCACGAGGACGTCAGATGTCAGGGTCTGGAAGCCGTGTGCGCAGCCTTCGGGGATGTAGAGCTGGACGCCGTTTTCGGCGGATAGTTCCACGCCGGCCCAGCGCCTGTAGGTCGGTGAATGCGGGCGCAGATCGACCAGAACATCCCAGATGACGCCCTGCAGGCAGGTGACGAGTTTGGTCTCCGAATGTGGCTCGTTCTGGTAGTGAAGGCCGCGCAATGTTCCTTCTTCGCGTGAGAAAGACAGGCTGTGCTGCGGAAAATGTGTTTCCATCTGTCGCTCCGCGAAGGCGGCTTCGCAATAGACCCGCGCGAACCAGCCGCGCTCGTCCTCAAGCCTTTCCGGCTCGATAGACCAGGCGCCATCGATGTTGAGCGAAGTGAAACGCATGTTTTGCTCCGATTTCCATACATGCGCATTCTGACAGCGGGATTATCGGGCGATAGAAGTTTCTTCGATGCATCCAAATAGCCTTCCGGGCGAGGCCAACCTGTCCGAATGAGGTAGGTGCCTACGCCCACGTCGCCATAGGGTGAAGATCGGGTACCTACTCCTCGTAGTCCGTCCGGTGAATGTTGCGCCCGATCGTATGTACGGCTCGCCCCTGATGACAGTCTCGGCAATTTTTAGGCCGCTTAGTAGTTTTGATTATCCGACGTGGATCGGAGTTCAACCCCATCAACCCGTAACGGACCAGTCCGAAGGTTCGTTGAGGCGAGGAACGACGTATGACCATCCAGACGCCGGATATTTCGCGGAGCACGAGCATGGCGCAAGAGCAGACCGGCTGTCGCCTGTGCGGTAAACTACTCAAACACACCTTTGTTGATCTTGGGATGTCGCCGCCTTGCGAAAGCTTCATTACGGCGGATCGCCTCGACCGCATGGAGCCTTACTACCCGCTCTACGCGCTTGTCTGCGATCATTGTTATCTGGTGCAGTTGAAGGAGTATTTCTCGCCTGCCGAGATTTTCACTGAATATGCCTATTTCTCGTCTTTCGCCACCAGCTGGGTCAGCCATGCGAAGACCTATTGCGACGAGATAACCGAGCGGTTGGGACTGAACGAAAACAGCTTCGTGGTCGAGATTGCCAGCAATGACGGTTATCTCCTGCAGCATTTCCTGCCGAAGGGCATCCCGATCCTAGGCATCGAACCGGCGGCCAATGTGGCAGAAACGGCCATTGCCAAGGGCGTGCCGACGCGCGTGGATTTCTTTGGTTCGACGCTCGCTGCCGAACTGGTCGGCACAGGACGCAAGGCCGACCTCCTGATCGGTAACAACGTTCTGGCGCAAGTCCCTGATCTCAATGACTTTGTGCGCGGTCTGCAGCTGTTGCTGAAGCCGGAAGGCGTGATTACGCTGGAGTTTCCGCATCTCGCCAATCTTATCGAACAAAACCAGTTCGACACGATCTATCACGAGCATTTCTCGTATTTCTCGTTGCTGACGATCCGGTACATGGCGCACCGCCATCACCTGAAGGTCATCGACGTGGAGGAACTGCCAACCCACGGCGGGTCGCTCCGGGTGTATCTTGCGCATAACAGCAGCAAGCGGAAGGCAGGACCGCGTGTGGCCGCCCTTCTGAAGCGCGAAGAGAGTTTCGGCCTCAACGAGATTTCGACCTATGAGCAGTTTGCCGAAAAGACCCGGCGCACCAAGCGCGATCTCCTGTCCTTCCTGATTGCAGCCAAGAATGCCGGCAAGCGCATCTGCGGTTATGGCGCGCCGGGCAAGGGCAATACGCTTCTGAACTATTGCGGCATTGGCACGGATTTCCTGGATTTCACGGTCGATCGCAATCCGTACAAGCACGGGCGTTTTACACCGGGCATGCACATTCCGATCTACGATGTGTCGGCGATCGACAAATACCGGCCCGATTACATCCTCATCCTGCCGTGGAACTTCAAGGACGAGATCATCCGGCAGATGCAGCACGTGGTCGAATGGGGTGCAAAGTTCATCATTCCGATCCCACACGTCACGTTGATTGACCCGGCACTACTCACAGAGGAGCGGTAAGTCATGAAAGTCGTTCTGTTCTGCGGCGGTCTTGGAACCAGAATCCGCGAATATTCGGAGAACATCCCGAAGCCGATGATTCCGCTCGGCCATCAGCCGATCCTGCATCACGTTATGGAATATTACAGCGACTACGGGCACATGGAGTTCGTTCTGTGCCTGGGCTACAAGGCCAATGTCGTGAAGGATTTCTTCCTGACGATCCGCCCGCAGACCTTCGCGGACTGTGTGGTTTCCGATGGCGGGCGCAATGTGCAATTGCTTGAGGAAGTGGATCGTGACTGGAGCGTGACGCTGCTCGATACGGGGATCTGGCGCAATATCGGCGAGAGGCTCTGGAGCGCACGGTCGCATGTGGCGAATGAGGATATGTTCCTTGCCAATTACAGTGACGGGCTCAGTGATGTCGATCTCGACGACATGACGGAACGTTTCCGTGCCAGCGGCAAGATTGCCTGTTTCCTCGCCGTCCGCCCGCCGCTGACCTATCACCTTGCCGATATTGCCGAAGGCGGCGACGTGCGAGCTTTCCGGACTTCGAACACCTCCGATATCTGGATCAACGGCGGTTACTTCCTCTTCCGCAAGGAAATCTTCGACTATATGCGCGAAGGCGAGGAACTGGTGCTTGAGCCATTCGGCCGTCTGATCGCCGAAAACCAGCTGATGGCCTATAAATATGAGGGTTTCTGGCGCTCGATGGATACGCTGCGCGACTGGCAGACGCTTGAGGACATGGTCGAAAAGGGCGACATGCCCTGGAAGAGGCACAAGGCGGAAGAGGCCGAACGACGCGCTACCAATGTCGCGATAGCGCTATGATTGATCTGCGCTCGCTCGCAAATCAGAGCCGTCCGCTGCAGTTGCTTTGTCTGGGCGCGCATTCCGACGATATCGAAATCGGTTGCGGCGGCACGCTTCTGAGCCTGATCGAGAGCGGCACGCCATTGCATGTGGAGTGGTGTGTTTTGTCGGGAAACGAGGAAAGGCGTGCGGAAGCGGAAGCTTCCGCGCGCGATTTTCTGCGCGGGATAGACAGTTTCAACATTCATCTTGCCTCGTTCGAGGATAGTTATTTCCCGGCGCAAAGCCGTGAGATTAAACAATGGCTGATCGAACAGCGCGGGCGAGGGCAGCCGGATATGGTCTTTACTCATCGCCATGGCGATGCGCATCAGGACCACCGCACGGTCAACGAGCTGACATGGAACCTGTTTCGGGATCAGGTGATCCTTGAATATGAAATCCCGAAATGGGATGGCGATCTGGGCCAGCCCAACGCCTATTCGGCGCTACCGGCTGTGATCATGGATCGCAAGATCGACCTGTTGATGAAACACTTCGGCACGCAGCGCTCGAAGGACTGGTTTGACGCGGAAACTTTTCGCGGGCTTGCCCGGCTACGCGGCATGGAATGCCGCGCGCCTGAAACTTACGCCGAGGCGTTCCATGCCCGTAAGTTGCGGTTGTTTTAGTTTGCAACTGGCTCAGCATTTGTGTCGACACGGACGACCACCGACATGCCGGGCACTAGACGTGCCGCATCCGGTTGATCTTCATTGATGGCGATGCGAACGGAAAGGCGCTGCGTGATCTTGGTGAAGTTGCCGGTCGCGTTGTCGGATTTGATGACGCTGAATTCGGAACCGGCAGCAGGCGCGAAGGCTTCGATGTGCCCCTTCAGCTCTGCGTGACGCAGCGCATCGACGGTGAATGTGACCGGCTGGCCAATCTTCATGCCGTAGAGCTGAGTTTCCTTGAAATTCGCCATTACCCATTTGATCTTCGGTACGACGGAGACGAGCTGCGTTCCCGCTGTCACATATTGACCGAGACGCACGCCCACTTCGCCGAGTGTGCCGTCACGCGGTGCAATGATATGGGTGTTCTGCAGGTCGATCCGCGCCAGTTCAACGGTTGCTTCCGCATTGGCGATATCGGCATTGAGGCTGTCGCGATTGACGATGATGGACTGCAGGTCCTGTTGTGCGACGGCCAGCGCTGCCTGAGCTTCCTCGACGGAGGCCTGCGCCTGAAGCAGGGTGCCGTGAGCCGTATCGGCAGAACTTTGCGTGGTCACACCGCGCGGCAGCAAAGCCTCGACGCGCTTTGCATTGGCTTCGGCCACCTCAAGTGCTGCCTTGGCGCCGGAAATCTGTGCCTGCCGCGACTGGATCGTCGCTTCAGCCGAACGCTGGCTCTGTTCTGAATTGGCCAGGGCTGCCTTCTTGCTGTTGAGTGCGGCCAGCGCCTGATCCAGCTTCTGCTGATAGCTGCGGCTGTCGATCTCAAACAGTAGGTCGCCCTGTTTTACTGTTTGATAGTCGTTGACATTGACCTTGGTGACATAACCGGCGACCTGCGGACTGATAACCGTCACCTGTCCACGGACATAGGCGTTATCGGTTGTCTCGACGGTGTGTTTGAAAGGCGGCAACTGCCACGCCCACAGCACCATCAGAACGCCTGCAAGGCCGATGATGAGGGCGAAGCCGCCGCGAATATACTGTTTTCCAACTGACATTTTCAAATACTCGTCGATTTAACCAGCCACCGTAGCGTTATGGTGGGTGTGCATGTTTTCATAGAAGCGATAGGCGATCAGGCAAACGAGCGAGAGGCCCGCAATGACGGAGATTGCGAGAAAAGCATCGTTATAGGACAGCACCGTCGCTTCCTTGGTGACCTGTTGTCCGAGAAGCGCCAGCCCTTCGGCCTTCGTCAGTCCCTGATCAGCCAGAACCTTTGCATAGGTGCCGGAGAGCGCCTGAACGCGCTGGGCGACGACGGGGTTGGACATAACCAGTTGCTCCACCAGATAGGCGGAATGATACTTTTCGCGGATCGCGATGAATGTGCTGAACACGGCAGAGCCGATAAGACCGCCGATGTTCTGCGTGAACAGGAAGATGACGATGAAACTCGTCATGTAGGTCGGTCCTTGTTTCAGCGCCTTGGTGATGCCCGCAAGCATGGCCGGGGGCAGGAACAGAGCGCCGCCGAAGGCTATCAGGCCCTGACTGAGATAGGCGTTGTGCGGGCGGGTCAGGTTTGTGGCATGGCTGTCCAGAAAGGCACCGACCGCGATGAAGACCAGCGCCAGCCCGAAGATGAACGATACGCGTTCAAGCTTCATCCACATGCCGCAGGTAATGCCCCCCGCCAAGGATGCAGCGAGAATGACGAGATAAAGGCCGCGGCTCTGGCCGTCCTGCAGGCCGAATGCCTGAAAGAGGCCGACCGCACCGGTTGTCTGCTCGGCAAGCACGATGCGGAATATGAAGAGGATCAGCGTGAAGCGCAGGATTTCCGGTTGGAACAGCCAATGCAGGTTCATCAGCGGCTGCTCGCGGTTGAGTTCGATTGCGGCAGCGCAGGCAAGAACAGCGATTGAGATCGCCAGACATATGCCGATCCAGGGGGCTTCGAACCACCAATAGTTCTTGCCCTGAACCAGTACGACCGCGAGAAGCCCAAAGCCGATGGCAATCAGTCCGTAAGCGACGAAATCCAGCCAGTGCAACACTTTTGCACGCGGCGCTTGTGTCATCGGCAAAATATAGACCACGGCGAAGGCTGCGAGCGACAAGCCTATCTCGACCATATAGAGCTGCTGCCATTGGCCGATATCGAACAGTAGCGGTGAGATGACACGCGCCAGTGGGCCTGCCGCAGCCGAACAGGTGAGCGCGAGGCTGAGGCCCCAAGTCATTTTCTTGGCGGGCGGAAAGGCTTCGAGCATGTAAAGAAAGCCGATGGTCGAGATCGGCGCCGCAGCAGCGCCCGCAATGAAGCGGATCGGGATCGCCGACCAGATATCATAGACAAGCAGATGCAGCAGGGAAGAAATCAGGAAAACGGCAATCGCGATTTCCGCAAAGCGGCGCAGACCGAACTGGGTGCGTATCTTGATGAGAAGGATCGTCAGGCTGGCATAGGGAGCCATATAGGCTGCGATCAGCCACGAGGTTTCCGTCAGCGTTGCGCCGAGTGATCCCTGTATATGCTGCGTGTTGGCCGAGATGAAATACATGCTGAGACCGCGCGTCGACCACATGAGGACAGACGCGGCGATGTAGATAGCGGACATGTAAACCGGCATATGCGGAACAGCAGGCGCGGCAGCCGGTTGGCTTGCCGGGGAAGCCTGTTGTCCTTGCTGATTGTTGTCTTCTTCCGACATGGTTCTAGCGGTCTTTCCCCGCGAGTGTCGTTTCCACCGTTTGGCTGATTTCCTGAAGAACAGTAAGGGCAGTTTCAAGTGACTTCTGATCGAACTTCTGCAAGAGCTCCGACCGGATGTTGCGGGTGATTTCCTGTAACTCGCGCACCTGCGCCTGCGCTTCACCCGTCAGCTCGATACGTTTCGCGCGGCGATCGCTTTCAACCGCGGCGCGATAGATCAACCCCTGCTTTTCAAGGCCATCCAGAAGGCGGACCACGGAAGGGTGCTCGATTTCCAGAGCATCTGCCAGCTCGCGCTGGTTCCAGTCGCGCTGCTGGGCGAGAAGCAGGAGCACGCGGGCACGTGCCAGCGTCAGCCCGCGTTCCCGGACGCGGGAATCGAACAGGTTGCGCATTTTGCGCGCGGCCGTGGAAAGCTCCATCGTGAAAGCCGCTTCGAGATCATGTTTTGACTGAGACATTGTATAGCTATCTATTATATGTGTAGCTATATATAATGTTTAGAGCCTGCTAATCAATGGTTTTGATGGCATTCAGATGCAGGAACGGAAAAATATTTGCGGCTTCGGGAATAAATCGCGGTTGTCGATTGTCTTATCTCCATATCGCATGTCGCGATTGGAACCCCGTGAGGCAGATCATGAAAACGTTTGGTTTTATGTCCGTACTGGCAATCGCTACCGTGGCGGCGTCAGCCGCGCTGGCCGCGCCATCCGTCAAGACGATGGAAAGCTCGAAGGGGCAGGTGCTGGCAGGCGCCAAGGATATGACGCTCTACACTTTCGACAAGGATAGCAAGGGTGAATCCAGCTGCTATGATACTTGCGCAAAGAACTGGCCGCCCTTCATGGCGATGAAGGGAGCAAAGGCTTCCGGCGCATATACGCTGGTCAAGCGCAAGGATGGCAGCGAGCAATGGGCGAAAGACGGAATGCCGCTCTATTACTGGGTGAAGGACAAGAAGCCCGGCGATGTCACCGGAGACGGCGTTAATGGAGTCTGGCACGCAGCAAAGCCATGAGGCCGATGTGAGCCATCCTGCTCCCGAAAGCTTCGAGGGCCAGCTTCTGGCCCTCCTGCCGGTCATGCGGCGTTATTCGCGTAGCCTTGCTCAGTCCGATGCCGAAGGCGAGGACCTTTTGCAGGATTGCGTGGCGAAGGCGTTGTCGCGGCGCGGCCAGTGGCGTGGCCTCAATCTGCGTGGGTGGATACTCACGATGATGACCAACCTCTATCGCAATGGCTACAAAAGCCGCGCCCGGACCCGACATGAAACGCTGGATGCTGTGCAAAATGTCAGTGTAGCTGCGACGGAGACGGATCCGTTCCAGTTGCAGCAGCTTGAGGAGGCGATCAACACCCTGCCGGACGATAACCGCGCGGTGCTGATGCTCATCGTCGTCGAAGGCTACAGCTACGGCGAGGCGGCGGAAATGCTGGGCATACCTGTCGGAACGGTCATGTCGCGGCTTTCACGGGCAAGACATCGCGTTGCCGAACATATGAGCGGCTCGAATATTGTAACGCTTCGGAGAAACCGATGACAGAACGCAATTCTCCCATAACCGAAGCGGAACTGCTCGGCTTTGTCGACGGGCAATTGTCCGAAGCAGAACATGCGCGCATTGCCGGGCTTCTTGAGTGCAACCCCGAGCAGGCGGCGCTGGCTGCCGAATGGCGCAGACAGAACGAAGGTATCAGGCAACTCTTTTCCGGTTATGCCGAGGCAAAGAACGACGATCCCGGAATGATCCGCTCAGCGGGGATACGCCAGTCGCGCACCTATCGTAGCGCTGTTGCCGCAGCGGTTCTGGCGGCCTTGTTGATCGGCGCCGCTGGCGGCTTTGCTGGCTCGCGCCTGTTTGCGGAAGCAGAGCCACAAATAGCGAGCGTGCAGACTCTGCCGCAGCAGTCGCAGGCGGCATATCTCATCTATGCCAGCGAAGTACAGCATCCGGTTGAGGTCTTTTCCAACGAAGAGGCGCATCTTGCGACATGGCTTGGCAAACGGCTCGACATACCCGACCTTCGTGTTCCCGATCTCCGTTCGTTGGGCTTCCAGCTTGTCGGTGGGCGCCTGTTGCCGGTTGACGGCAAGGCGGGCGCCTTCTTCATGTATGAGGACGAGGCAGGGAAACGGCTTTCGGTGATCGTCGGTCGCAATCCGGATAACCGCGATACGAGTTTCCGTTTTGCTTCAAGCGATGGTGTCGAAACTTTCTACTGGATCGACAACGATCTTGGTTATGCAGTAAGCGGCGAGATTTCGCGCGAACGGCTGCGGCAGGTGGCGGAAGAATGCTACCGCCAGTTTCCGGGCTGACCTGCTTATCGGTCGTCGCTGAAAGCGTGAACCATCGCATCCTTTGAGCTGCCACTCGCGATCAATGCGGCAAGCAGGATGCGCGCCTGACCCGGGCGAAGCGTATGTGCGTGAATGGCTCCAGCTTCGCCAAGATCATATCCGCCGCCGCCGCCGCCATAGCCGGGTGTCAACAGGCCTTCCGGTACGCGGCTTGAAACTGCAACGGGAATATTGCGGCGCGAGCATTCGCGGACAGCTTCGACAACGCAGGGTGTGGTATTGCCCGAACCGAGCGCTGCAAGAACGATGCCGCTGGCACCGGCTGCAATGCTCGCTTCTATGTGGAGGGCATCGCAGCCGGGATAAATGGCAATCGTGTCGATCCGGCGTTCACCGACAGGGGCTGGAAGCGTCGGGCTCTGGATCTGCATCATACGTGCAGAGCGGAAGGCGTCGGCGCTGTCGCTGTTGAACTTGTATGCCCCCCAAGCCGGTACGATCCGTCCGCCGAAGGCAATAAGGACGCCTTTGTCGGCATTGGCCGGATCGCAGGCAAGCCGAATGGCGGTGGCGAGATTTTCCGGCCCATCCGCCTGCGGGTGGTCGGCGGTAAATTGTGCTCCGGTGAAAACCACGGGTTTGCTGATGCGGCGCTGCAGATGCACCAGCAGCGCCGTTTCTTCCATGGCATCCGTTCCGTGCAGGACGACGATGCCGTCGACGTCGCGATCCTTGAGGCAGGAACCGACGGCACCGCTGATGCGCTGCATGTCGGAAAGGGTGAGGCTTGCAGAATCCTTCGCCATCAGGTCGACCGGGAGAAGCTCCGCTTCAAGGTCCGGTACGAATTCCAGCAGATCCTCACCGGACAGGACCGGTGTGCTTGCTCCGTCTTCCCCACGCTTGCTGGCGATGGTGCCGCCAGTGGCGATCACCGCTATGGAAGGCTTTGCAAGCGTCATATTTCCGAATCCTCTCACTTACCGGGAATGCTGGCGTCTACAGCACGTTCGGTAGCAAGTCGATGGATGCGTTCACGCATCATATACCAGCCCAAGATGAGGGCAGGGCCGATGATTGCCAGCGAAGCAATCGTCCATGTGCCGACTGGATAGTCGAGTGCCATCAGGACAAGTACGCCAAGCAGGAATGCGAGTGTGAGGATGCCGGTGTAAGGTGCACCGAACATGCGGAAATCCGGGCGCACGATTTCGCCGCGACGCGCAAGATGCCAAAGTTTCAGCTGGCAAAGGACGATGACGCCCCATGCCGTGATGATGCCGAGCGCGGAGAGATTAAGCGCGATTTCAAAGGCTGCTGCAGGCACGACAGCATTGAGAACAACACCGATGACAGTGACGACAGCGGTAACCGCGATGCCCATATAGGGAACGCCGTTCTTGTTCATCTTGGCCAGTGAGGCTGGCGCCGAGCCGGAAATGGCCATGGAGTGCAGGATGCGTCCGGTGGAATAAAGCCCGGCATTCAGCGACGACAGAACCGCGGTCAGGACGACGAGGTTCATGATGATATCCGCACCTTCGACGCCGATCTTGCCGAAGAAGGTCACAAACGGGCTCTCGCCAGCAGAATAGGCTGTGTAGGGAAGAAGCAGCGACAGCAGCAGAACAGAACCTACATAAAAGACGAGAAGGCGGAAGACCACAGTGCGGATTGCGCGGGGCATGACCTTGCGCGGGTCTTCGGTTTCTCCCGCTGTGGTACCCAGCAACTCGATGGATGCATAAGCGAAAACCACACCCTGGATGATGATGAATGCAGGCAATATGCCGTTCGGGAAAAGGCCTCCGCTATCCGTGATGATGCTGAAGCCAGCCGAATGACCGTCAATCGGCGTGCCGGAGACAACGAAGTAAATGCCGACAACCAGAAAGGTCACGAGCGCAATGACCTTGACGAGACTGAACCAGAATTCCAGCTCGCCAAACACTTTCACCGACAGAAGGTTCATCGACAACACGATGACAAGGGCCGTCAGTGCGAACACCCATTGGTCAATGCCTTGCAGCCACGGCACATAGTGCTTGAAGAAATTCATATAGAGCGCGACAGCCGTTACGTCCGCAACCGACGTCATGGCCCAGTTGAGCCAGTACATCCAGCCTGCCACGAACGCCAGTTTTTCACCGTAGAATTCGCGGGCATAGGAGACGAAGGAACCGGAGCTGGGGCGATGCATGATGAGCTCGCCCAGTGCACGCAGCACCAGAAAGGCAAAGAAGCCGCAGAGGGCATAGACGAAGACCAGGGCCGGACCTGCCATTGCGAGGCGTCCGCCTGCACCGAGAAAGAGCCCGGTACCGATCGCGCCGCCGATGGCGATCATCTGGATCTGACGCGGTTTCAGGGCTTTGTGATAACCACGGTCCTCTTCAATGAACACTTCGCGTTCGGCCGGGGTGGCCTTCATGGTTTCGATCGGCATTGCTCCTCCCTGAGAGCGCGGTTTCGACAGGCGACCGTTCGGCGTGAAAGGCCAATTAGGGCGCGCCGCCGGTCATTCAATGAGGGTATGGAATTCATCCCTATTTGATGGGTATTCTGTAAAGCTGCATGACAGATTTTGAAGCCGGTTTTAACGCATATCGCAGAACGCGCGTCAAGTATTCGGCTTCAAATGAGAAGCATCGCATGCATTTCCGAAATAGGCTGGCAGGGAAAAAATAAGCAGGAATAAAGTGTTACCGGCTTGTGCTTATCTGGCATGAAAATACCGTGCCAAGCCGGATTGGCATGAATAATCTGCGCGAATCCTGTGTAAAGCAGTGTTCCTGCAATTGTGGTGTCAGACCTCATCCTTGCCGATGATCGTCGTTACAGCAGTCTTGACTTTGCTCAGATGCGCTTCCATCGCAGCGCGGGCATCAGCTTCCGATCCCGCCTCAATAGCTTCGACAATCAGGCGATGTTCGACATTCGAAGCTTCGCGGCGGCCAGACATCAGGTTGACGAGTTCAGATTGCTGGATCAGCGCCTCGCGGGCATCAGCGACAATCTTGGAGAAGACCGTGTTTCCGGAAGCCTCGGCAATCGCGCAGTGAAATTCGGAATCGAGCAATTCCCATTTCTGCGGGTCCGTCTGGCGGTCCATCTTGTCGCAAAGTTCAAGCAGGTTGGCGAGTTGTTCGGCGCTGCGTCGTAAAGCTGCCCAACCTGCCGCCGGCACTTCGATGAACGGGCGTGCCTCGATCAGATCACGCGCGGAATAGCCGCCATAATTCAGTTCGCTCGCGGGGGAAGCATTCAGGACGTAGGTGCCACTACCTGTCCGGGTCTGGGTGAGGCCCAGTGTCTGTAGTGACCGCAGCGCCTCCCGCACGATTGGGCGGCTGACACCGAACCGGCCAGCGAGTTGAGTTTCAGAGGGCAGGCGGGTGCCCACGGCAAGGCGACCGGATGTGATGGCCAAGCGAATATCGTCGAATACAACTTCAGCCGCATTCTTTCGTGTGACCGGATGTGTGTCCGATAACCAGTCGGCCAATTCGCTCATGTCCGAACCTCCGTCAATTGCTTCGCTCCTGTCAAGCAGCTAGGCAATTTTCAGAAGGATATCAATCCCAAAGCGGTTCAAAAGGGCAGATCAAAAGACACAAAAAGCCCTGCGATCCGGCTGGAGCGCAGGGCTTTCCTATTGGAACTTATCAGGCCGCTGTGGCGGCCGTGTTCAACTTGTTGGCCGACAGGATGCTGATGAAAGCTGCACCATAAGCCGTGAGCGGCGCCATCTTGGCAAGCGCGCTCGCAATGGCGTCATGGTGGCTCAGCTCTTCCTCGGAATCGTGGCGGAAGGATACGCAAACAGTTTCGCCATCTTCACCGATGAATTCTACCTGATAGGAATTTTCCTTGTCGCATCTTTTGACCAGAGCATCGACAATTTGCATGCAATCATTCTCCTTCCGAGCCGCATGAACGCGCTGGAATGAAGATGGTTCCATAAAATTTTATCTTTTTGTCCAATCTCAGTTCCGGCTTGACAGGCGGGCTGCACCCAGTGCCGCTGCGAACGCAATGGCAAGCATGACAAAGGTGAATTCGGCAACCGCAGACCATCCATCCGCAACCCAGAAATAGCCGCCCGCTGCACCGGCGACACTGGAGCCGAGATAGTAGGCGAGCAGATAGAGCGATGACGCATGTCCCTTTGTGTGGAGAGCGAGCCGACCGACCAGAGCGCTGGCGACCGAATGGCTGACGAAGAAGCCGACTGTCACGAGGATGATACCCACAATGATGACAGGCAGCGGTGCAAAGAGGGTCAGAAGACAGCCCGCAGCCTGTATGGCAAGCCCGATGGGAAGCACGGTGAAATAGCCGAGCCTGTCGCCCATTCTGCCAGCAAGCCATGAAGCTGCAATGCCGAACAGATAGACCGTGAAAATGGCGCCGAGCGCCGTCTGGCTGAGGCTAAAAGGCGCCGTCACGAGGCGGAAACCGATATAGTTATAGATGGTGACGAACGAGCCCATCACGAGAAAGCCAATGGCAAAGAGCAGTGGCAAGGCCGGGTTGCGGATGTGACTGATCTACGCGCTGAGGTGAAACCGTGCATTGAAGCCGGGGCGCGGGACGAAGTTCTGCGAGGCGGGCAGCAGGAGGAGGAAACCAATGGATGACGCTAGTCCCAGCAGGCCCATACCTGCCAGGCCGACACGCCAGGAGAAATACTCTGCGAGCGTTCCGGCGATGACACGGCCCGCCATGCCGCCGAATGCATTGCCAGCAATATAAAGTCCCATTGACGCGCCAAGGCCGCGCGGGTCGATTTCTTCCGCCAGATAGGTCATGGCGACCGCAGGCACGCCGCCAAGCAGCAGGCCCTGCAGGGCGCGAATGACGAGCAGCATATGCCAGTCCGGCACCAATGCACTGGCTATTGTGCAGAGTGCGGAGCCGAGGAGCGAGGCGAACATCAGTGTCCTGCGCCCGAAGCGTTCGGATACGGCTGCGGCACAGAAAATTGCAAAGGCGAGAAAGCCTGTCGAAACAGAAAGCGACAAGGAGCTGGCTGCAGGCGTGATGTTAAAATCATGCGCGAAAAGCGGCATCAGCGGCTGGACACAGTAAAGCAGGGAGAAGGTCGCAAAGCCGGACAGAAACAGCGCGATGCTCGCATTACGGAATGCCGGCGTTCCCTTGACGAGATAATTTTTCTGTTCGGTTGCCCTGGGAGCTGAAACGAGCTTGAGCTGGCTTTCCGGTGTTCTGACGCTGTCGAGGCTGCGTTCTGCGAGGCGTGACATGACTTTGCCTTTTTAAATCCTCCCGCTTTTTGATCTAGTCAAAGATGTTTCATTTGTCCAATATATGGATGTGACGATTGTAATAGCTTTTGGATATGGCGATGGAACTGCGTCATCTGCGTTATTTTCTGGCTGTGGCCGAAGAGAGCAATTTTACACGTGCGGCTGCGAAGCTCGGTATCGGCCAGCCACCGCTCAGCCAGCAGATACGCGACCTCGAAAACGAGATCGGCGTTGCGCTGTTTCATCGCGTGCCGCACGGAGCGGAACTTACCGCAGCAGGAACGGCTTTCCTCGGTGAAGCGAAGGCTTCTCTTGCTGCCGCCGAGAAGGCGAAGCTCGCAGCGCAAGGCGCGGCACGGGGAGAAACCGGCAGGCTGGCATTGGGCTTTACCGCTTCGTCTGCCTTCAATCCGGTCGTCAGTGGCACGATCCGTAAATTTCGCGCCAGATGGCCCGATGTCCGGCTGACCCTGACGGAGATGAACAGCCATCTTCTGATGGAAAAGCTGGTCAGGGGGGAAGTGGACGCCGCCTTCATCCGACCCGGTTTGGAAAACCCCAAGGATGTGCGCATGAAACGGCTGGCTGATGAGCCGATGCTGATCGCCCTGCCGAGCCATCATCCGCTTGCGGTTCACCCCAAATTGCCAATTTCAGCTCTGGCAAATGAGGCATTTGTGCTTTTCCCGCGTATTGTGGGGCTTAGCCTTTACGACGACGTGGTTGAGGCTTGCCGAAATGCAGGCTTTGAAATGATCGTGGCGCAGGAAGCGCCGCAGATGCCGTCGGTCGTAAACCTGGTCGCTGCCGATCTTGGCGTTTCGATTGTTCCCGCTGCCATTGCCCAGATCAAGCTGGCCGGTGTCACATACAGGCCTATTGAAGGAGAGCCGCTTCTGGCTCGGCTGGGGCTGGTTTCGATGAAGAACAACCGGTCGCCGCTCATCGATAATCTGATTAGCCTGTTACCGGATCAGTAATCATTCCGTATCGTCGTCGGAAGCGATAAGTTGCCGGCTGTGTCGGCGTTGACCGTCACTTTTGGACATGTATGATGGTTGTCGCGGCGACGTACTTGGGAAGGGGACGCTGCTTTTCCATCCTTAAGATAACCGTTCACGAGGGCTGACGCCCACAAGCCGAACGGTCGATTTTGCTCTATCCCGTCCGATTGGAGATTTTCGTGAAAAGACTTCTGATTACCGGTGCTGCGGGCGGACTCGGGCGCGTAATGCGAGATAAACTGGCCGGCAAAGCCGAGCTGCTACGCCTGTCCGACGTTGCCGATCTCGGCAAAGCCAAACTCAATGAAGAGTTGGTTCAATGCGACCTCGGCGATTTAGAGGCAGTCATGCGTCTTGTCGAAGGTTGCGACGGTATTCTGCATCTCGGTGGTATTTCGACCGAGGCGTCTTTCAGCAAGATACTCAACGCAAATATCGTCGGGATGTACAATCTGTATGAAGCCGCGCGGGCGCATGGCCATCCGCGTATCATTTTTGCCAGCTCAAACCATACGATCGGTTTCTATAAACAGGACGAATATATCGACGCAAAGGCCCCCACACGTCCAGACGGTCTTTACGGCATTTCAAAATGCTTCGGCGAGTCCATTGCCAGCATGTATCATGACAAATTCGGTCAGGAGACGGCAATCGTTCGCATCGGCTCGTGTTTTGAGGAGCCGCGCAATCATCGCATGCTTTCGACCTGGATGTCGTATGACGATTTCGCTGGTCTGATTGAGTGTGTTTTCCGGGCGCCGATGCTGGGATGTCCCGTTATCTGGGGTGTTTCGAACAACGATTCGGCGTGGTGGGACAACAGCCATGCCCGTTTTCTCGGCTGGCACCCCAAGGACAATGCGGAACGTTTCCGGGTCGAGTTGGAGAAGACAACGCCGCGACCAGCGCCGGATTCAGCACTCGCGGTCTATCAGGGCGGTACATTTGTCGATGAACCGGTCCATCAGGATGATTGATCGGAACCTTTCTGTTTAACGGCAGAAGCCTTGTAAGGTCAGGGCTCCTCCGGTTTGATAACACCTTGGAGTGCATATTTTGCTTTACGTACCTCAAAACGAAAGCTAAGCTTTTTATCGTGACGCTTTGGGAGGAGTTCACGTGCAGCCAGAACTGTCGGCAAAGAGCATATTAAAGACGCAAAAAATGCGGCAGTTCGCTGTGGGTGGTTGCGCATGAGTGCGCCAGATAAAGATGACGGGCCAACACTGCTGGAGGCTGTGTCGCTTTCCAAATCATTCGGTCCTGTTCAGGTTCTGAAAAATATCGATCTGCGCATTTTCGGCGGCGAAGTCCATGCGATCATCGGCGAGAATGGAGCCGGGAAATCGACGCTGATGAAGTTGCTTGCAGGCAATGAGCGTCCTACGAGCGGAGAAATCCGCATCGACGGCAAGCCGGTTACTTTCTCGGGGCCGGTGGAGGCCGAAGCGCAGGGCATTGTGCTGGTGCATCAGGAAATTCTCCTCGCACCCGATTTGACCGTCGCGCAGAACATCTATCTTGGTCGCGAGCTTAACCGTGGACTGGTTGTCGATGATAAATCGATGCGCGAAGGTGCGCGCAAGGCCATTCATGATCTGGGCGCCGATATCGATCCGGATGCGGTTGTCGGCTCCCTGTCGATTGCGCAGCGCCAGCTGGTCCAGATCGCCCGCGTGCTGCTGGTGCCGCATCGTGTGGTGATTTTTGACGAACCGACCGCTTCGCTGACACCGTTTGAGACGGAAGCGCTGCTGAAAGTCATTCGCGACATTCGCGCAAAGGGCGTCGCTGTTCTTTATATCTCGCACCGCCTGCCGGAAGTGAAGGAAATATCCGATCGCGTGACCGTGCTTCGCGACGGCAAGCTTGTTTCAGCACACCTGTCTTCGGAATTACAGCCGTCCGACATGGCCCGCCTGATGGTCGGTCGTGACGTTTCAAAGCTTTATCCTGACCGCGCAAGCCAGCATGACAACGCTGCCATTCTCGAAGTCGATAGCTTCAGCGTACCCGGCTACGTGCAAAATGCGAGCTTCCATCTCAACCGGGGCGAGATACTCGGCTTTGCCGGTCTGGTCGGCGCCGGACGCACGGAGCTGATGGAAGGGATCGTCGGTCTGCGACCCGGTAAGGGGGATGCACGCCACAATGGCAAGCCGGTTCATTTCCGCAATGCGCATGAAAGCCAGAAGGCGGGAATTGTTTATCTCAGTGAGGATCGGAAGGGCAAAGGGCTGCTTCTGTCCAAGGACCTTGGCGTCAATCTCACGCTAGCTTCATTGAAGAAATTCGTGAGTGGTTTGCAGATCGACCGCAACCGGGAACGCTCCGCGCTCGATGATGCGATCCGCGAGTTCGATATTCGCACGGGCCGCAAGGACATTCTGGCAGGACAGCTTTCGGGAGGAAACCAGCAGAAGCTTTTGCTTGCCAAGATGATGATGCTCGATCCGTCCATCGTGATCATCGATGAACCGACACGCGGCATCGATGTCGGCACGAAGGAACAGATTTATCAGTTCATCGCCAATCTGGCCGATGAGGGGAAATCAATCATCGTCGTTTCGTCGGAAATGCCGGAACTGATCGGTATCTGCGACCGCATCGTCGTGATGCGGGAGGGGCAGGTTGCCGGTGAGGTGACAGGCGACCGCATGACGGAACATGACATCGTCGTGCTTGCAACCGGCGTTAAAGCCGAAAATGCCGCATAAAAACAATAAAGTGGGAAGCAGATGACACAGGTTGCGACCGATAAAAGCTCAGTGGCGAGGACGTCCAAGGATTGGGATCTGCGGGCAATTGCCCCGTTCATCGCGCTCGCCCTGCTGCTTGTTCTGGGCACGATTGCCAATCCGAACTTCATCAGCATCGACAATCTTCTCAATGTCGCAACGCGTAGCGCTTTCATCGCCATTATCGCGCTTGGTGCCACCTATGTGATTTCATCCGGCGGGCTCGACCTGTCCGTGGGTGCAATGGTGGCATTTGTCGCCAGTATCATGATCCTGTTTATGAATAGTGGAGTGATTGCCGATCCGGTGATGATGCTGATTGCAGCCGTGATGCTGGCGCTGATTGTCGGTGCAGCCTGCGGCCTGTTGAATGGTCTGATAACGACGGTTGGCGGCATCGAGCCATTTATCGCCACGCTCGGCACTATGGGCATCTATCGTGGTCTCACCACATGGTTGTCGCAAGGTGGCGCGATCACCTTGCGCAATCCGGACATTCAGGCGCTTTATCGCCCGGCCTATTTTGGTTCCATTTTTGGCGTGCCGGTGCCGGTTATCGTGATCTTCGTGACTGCGGCACTTGCGGCATTCGTCCTCTATCGGACCCGCTATGGCCGCCATGTCATCGCAGTCGGATCGAACGAGGATGTAGCGCGCTATTCCGGCATTTCAGTCAAGAAAGTGCGGACTATAGCCTTCATCATTCAGGGCCTTTGCGTCGCTGTGGCCGTGCTTTTTTATGTGCCGCGTCTGGGTTCTACCTCGGCGACGACCGGCCTGATGTGGGAACTGCAGGCGATTACCGCCGTCGTTGTCGGCGGAACAGCTCTACGTGGCGGGGTGGGCCGTATCTGGGGCACGATCTGTGGCGCATTCATTCTGGAGATCATCGGAAACATCATGATCTTGTCGAACTTCGTCAGCGAGTATCTGCTCGGGGCAATTCAGGGCGCGATTATCATCATCGCCATGCTGGTGCAACGTTCGCTTTCGCGAAGATAGGTCTAATGCATGTCTCCCAAAAGTGAAAACCGGTTTTGGGATGAAGACATGCATAAAAACAAAAGCTTAAAGCGTGTCATACGAGTACGATAAAATGCGACACGCTTTAAGGATTGGCGGAATTGTTGGGGCGATTCCAGCCAGAGAGGAATGAGAGCCCCGTGTTTACTGGGAGGAAGACTATGCGAGGGAATTTGATGAAGCTTGCTTTCGCCGCTTTGACGGCGGGTGCGCTTGCCTTTGGCAGCGCAGCAAGCGCACAGGACAAGAAGGTGACGATTGGCGTGTCGATCCCGGCTGCCGATCACGGCTGGACGGCAGGTGTCGTCTATCACGCCGAACGCGTGGCGAAGCTTCTGATGGCTGAACATCCGGGCCTCAACGTCATCGTCAAGACGTCGCCCGACGCGGCATCGCAGGCCAATGCGTTGCAGGATCTGGCCGTTCAGGGCCTCGACGGGCTGGTTGTTCTGCCGACCGATCCCGATCCGCTCGTCAACGCCATCAAGGAAATCAAGGACAAGGGAACCTTTGTCGCTCTGGTCGACCGCGCACCGAGCAGCAACGACAATTCCATCCGCGATCTTTACGTGGCGGGTAACAACCCGGCACTCGGACAGGTGGCTGGCGAATATATCAAGAAGACCACGCCCGATGCGCAGGTCGTCGTTATTCGCGGCCTGCCGATCCCGATCGATCAGCAGCGTCAGGACGGTTTCGACAAGGGCATTGAAGGCTCCAACGTGAAGGTTCTCGACCGCCAGTATGGCAACTGGAACCGCGACGATGCTTTCCGTGTCATGCAGGACTTCCTGACCAAATATCCGAAGATCGATGTGGTCTGGGCACAGGATGACGACATGCTTGTCGGCGTTCTCGAAGCTATCAAGCAGGCCAACCGCAGCGACATCCAGTATGTTGTGGGCGGTGCAGGCTCCAAGGACATGATCAAGAAGGTGATGGATGACGACAAGCTTGTGCCGGTTGATGTTCTCTATCCGCCAGCAATGGTTTCAACTGCCATGGAACTCGCCGCCGGTCATTTCTATGACCAGATTCCTGTGAGCGGCAGCTACATCCTCGATGCAACGCTCGTCACCAAGGACAATGCGAAGGATTTCTATTTCCCGGATTCGCCGTTCTAAGGTGCTAGAATATCGTGCGCCTGTCTAAGCGGGCGCACGGCTTTTCTTTTCATTCCCGATATGCAGCGCGAAGCGCGCTCTCAAATTGCTCGATGCCGGTTGATGGCGGGGTCTGGGCAGATTCAGGAGAAATTTGATGAAGACGATCAAGGGCCCCGGGATTTTTCTTGGGCAGTTCGCAGGCGATGAAGCGCCGTTCAACACATGGGATGGCATCACCAAATGGGCTGCCGAAAAAGGCTATGCCGGGGTGCAGGTTCCCACATGGGCGAGCCAGCTGATCGATCTGAGGCAAGCTTCTGAATCGAAGGATTATTGCGATGAATTCGCCGGTGTAGCACGTCAGAATGGTGTCGAAGTCACGGAGCTTTCGACCCATCTGCAGGGACAACTCGTTGCGGTGCACCCGGCCTATGACGAAGCTTTCGACGGTTTCGCAGTACCGGAAGTACGCGGCAATCCCAAGGCGCGTCAGGCCTGGGCGGTCGAGCAGGTAAAGATGGCGATCCGCGCCTCACGCAATCTCGGCATCGGCGCACATGCGACCTTCTCCGGCGCGCTGGCCTGGCCGTTTGTCTACCCATGGCCGCAGCGTCCTGCCGGTCTGGTGGAAACAGCATTTGGGGAACTTGCCCGACGCTGGAAGCCGATCCTCGATCACGCTGACGAACACGGCGTCGATATCTGCTATGAAATCCATCCGGGCGAAGACCTTCACGACGGTGTGACCTTCGAGATGTTTCTGGAGCAGGTCAAAAATCACCCGCGGGCCAATATGCTTTACGACCCGTCGCATTATGTCCTGCAGTGCCTCGATTATCTGGACAATATCGACATCTACAAGGACCGTATTAAGATGTTCCACGTCAAGGATGCGGAGTTTAATCCGACCGGGCGGCAAGGTGTCTATGGCGGCTATCAGGGCTGGGTCAATCGTGCAGGCCGCTTCCGCTCGCTCGGTGACGGGCAGGTGGATTTCGGCGCGGTATTCTCCAAAATGGCCGCGAACGATTTTGACGGCTGGGCCGTTGTCGAATGGGAATGCGCGCTGAAGCATCCTGAAGATGGAGCGCGTGAAGGCGCGGAGTTCGTCAAGGCGCACATCATCCGCGTCACTGACAAGGCATTTGACGATTTCGCATCCGGCGGCACCGATGACGCTGCCAATCGCCGTATGCTCGGCCTATAAGATATAGGGATCGATATGACCATCGAAGCAAAGACCACGGAAACAGCTGCTCCCCGTATCCGCCTCGGCATGGTGGGTGGTGGTGCTGGCGCGTTTATCGGCGGTGTTCACCGTATGGCGGCGCGGCTCGACAACCGGTTCGAACTGGTGGCAGGCGCTTTGTCGTCATCAGTGGAAAAGGCGCAGGCCTCGGGGCGTGAACTGGGGCTGGCCGAAGACCGCATCTATTCCAGCTACAAGGACATGGCTATTCGTGAGGCGCGGCTGAAAAACGGCATTGAAGCCGTTTCCATCGTAACGCCGAACCACGTTCACTATGAAGCTGCCAAGGAGTTTCTGCGGCGCGGCATTCACGTCATCTGCGACAAGCCGCTGACCTCGACGCTTGCCGATGCGAAGAAGTTGAAAAAGGTCGCTGATGAAAGCGGCGCCTTGTTCGTTCTGACGCATAATTACACCGGCTATCCGATGGTGCGGCAGGCGCGCGAGATGATCGCCAATGGTGACCTTGGTGATCTTCGTGTCGTGCAGGTGGAATATGCACAGGACTGGCTGACAGAAGCGGTGGAAGCGACAGGTGCCAAGGGCGCTGTCTGGCGCACCGATCCGGCGCAATCAGGGTTAGGCGGCGCGACCGGTGATATTGGCACGCACGCGTTCAATCTCGCCTCCTTCGTGACCGGCCTGACGCTTGACAGTCTTGCCGCTGATCTCGATAGTTTTGTCGAAGGGCGTCGCCTCGACGACAATGCGCACGTGATGCTGCGTTTTGCGGGCGGTGCCAAGGGCATGCTCTGGTGCAGTCAGGTTGCGCCCGGCAATGAAAATGCGCTGCGCCTGCGTGTCTATGGCACAAAGGGCGGCATTGAATGGGCGCAGGAAGATCCGAACTATCTCTGGTTCACGCCTTTCGGCGAGCAAAAGCGGCTCATCACGCGGGGCGGTGCCGGTGTTGGCTCTGCGAGCGCCCGCGTGACCCGCGTACCGGCTGGGCATCCTGAAGGTTATCTGGAAGCTTTTGCTACGATCTATTCGGAAGCGGCCAATGCCATCGAAGCTCATCGCAACGGCAAAAAGCCGGATAGCGCCGTGATTTATCCAACCGTCGATGACGGCTTGAAGGGCGTTGCTTTCATCGATGCCTGCGTGCGCTCGTCACAGAAAAACGGCGGCTGGGTCAAGCTTTAAAAACTGACATGGATTAAAGGAAAGGGCGCCACTGGCGCCCTTTTTGTTCACGCCGGTTTGCTGATTCAAACGTAGCGATTGACGACGTTTTCGAGATACTCCTGGCGGCCGGATTTCGGCTGCGGATTGATGTCCTTCGTTTCGACTTCAGCCGTGATCTGGTCCAGCGAGAGGCCAGTCAAAAGCTTCTTGCCGAAATCGCTGTTCCAGCCTGCATAACGCTCATCGAGCGGCTTGGACAATGCGCCGTCTTCAAGCATTGCGGCGGCTGCTTTCAGCCCGCGTGCACAGCAATCCATGCCACCGATGTGGCCGATCAGCAGGTCCTGCGGATCGAGTGACTGACGGCGCAGCTTGGCGTCGAAATTCGTGCCACCGGTGGTGAAGCCGCCTGCAAGCAGGACCTGATAATAGGCGAGCGCCATTTCGGGCACATTGTTCGGGAACTGGTCCGTATCCCAGCCTGACTGATAGTCATTGCGGTTCATGTCGATGGAACCGAAAATGCCAAGCGCACGGGCAAGCGCCAGTTCATGCTCGAACGAGTGACCGGCCAGAATGGCGTGGCCCTGCTCGATATTGACCTTTACTTCGTTTTCGAGGCCGTAACGCTTCAGGAAGCCATAGACCGTCGCGACGTCGTAATCATATTGATGCTTGGTCGGCTCCTGCGGCTTCGGTTCGATCAGGATCGTGCCCTTGAAACCGATCTTATGCTTGTATTCGACTACCAGATTGAGGAACCGCCCCATCTGGTCGAGTTCGCGTCCAAGATCGGTGTTGAGCAGCGTTTCATAGCCTTCGCGACCACCCCAGAGCACGTAGTTCTCACCACCGAGCCGTTTCGTCGCGTCGATGCAGCTTTTTACGGTCGCTGCGGCAAAGGCGAACACATCGGGATCTGGATTGGTTGCGGCCCCGCCCATATAGCGGCGGTTGGAAAAGAGATTGGCTGTGCCCCAGAGAAGCTTTACGCCGGTTTCGGCCTGCTTTTTCTCGAAGATATCGACAATTTCATTGAGATATCGCGTGTTTTCCGCAAAGTTGCGCCCTTCGGGCCGCACATCTGCATCATGGAAGCAATAATAGGGCGCGCCAAGCAGGGAAAAGAACTCGAAGGCCACGTCAGCCTTGAGCTTTGCCGCATCCAGCTCGTTGGAATACCAGGGACGGTCGAAGGTGCGTCCGCCGAACGGGTCGCCACCCTCCCAGGCAAAGCTGTGCCAGTAGGCGACCGCAAAGCGCAGATGGTCTTCCATACGCTTGCCCAGCACGATTTCATCCGGATTATAGTGGCGGAATGCCAGCGGGTTGTCGCTGTCCGGTCCCTCATATTTAACCTTCTGAATGTCGCCGAAAAATCCGGTGCTCATTGTGTCCTCCCGTTCGAATGTCGTCATGTCTAATTGTTTGCGGCAGCGTCACTAACCGGCGAGGGCGTGAAGTGCCGGATAAAGGGCGTGGTAGCGCTGATAGGCTTCCTCATAAGCCGGGAGCAGGGCGGCTTCCGGCTCTATCGTGCGCTCGGTGCGCGGCGGTGTGCAGATGGCAAACGGATCGGCACCGGTTGCCGCAATGAGGCCCAGTCGCGCGGCACCAAAAGCCCCACCGAAGTCGCCTTCTTCCGGCAAGGCAATCGGTACATTCAATGCGGTCGCGATTGCCTTCAGCCAATAGGTGGAACGCGAGCCACCGCCGACGGCGGTCAGCGACTTGATATCGGTGCCAGCCGATTGCAGCGCGGCGAGATTGTCGCGGATCGCGAAGGCGACGCCTTCCAAAACGGCTTGCGTTAATGCGCGCTGATCGGATTCATGCTCAAGGCCTGAAAATACGCCGCGTATTTTCGCATCGTTATACGGGGTGCGTTCGCCCGAGAGATAGGGCAGGAATGTCGCGCTGCCCGGTGCATTCAGCGTGTCGCCGAGTGCCTTGTCGAGTTCATGTGCCGTTTTGCCGACAAGCCGTGCATACCAGTCAAACGCGCTCGCTGCGGACAGGATGACACCCATCTGGTGCCATGTGTCGGGCAAGGCATGACAGAAGGCATGAACCGCACTTTCAGGCTTCGGCTGATAGGCACCATTTGCAGCAAAGAGTACGCCTGATGTGCCGAGCGAAACGAAGGCATGGCCGGGCTTGACCGTACCCATGCCGCAGGCCGAGGCCGCATTGTCGCCAGCGCCGCCCGCCACGACCGGTTGACCGGCAATACCCCATTCGGCGGCAAGTTCGGCCCGCAGCCGTCCGGTTGCGTCCGTGCCTTCGGCAAGGCGCGGCATCTGGCTCTCATCGAGGTTGGTCTTGTCCAGAAGCTCGCGCGACCAATGGCGTGCACCTGTATCGAGCCAGCTTGTACCTGCCGAATCCGACATGTCGGAGACGTATTCCCCGGTCAGCCAGAGGCGCAGGTAGTCCTTCGGCAGCAGCACCTTACGGATGCGCGCGAAAATCTCCGGTTCGTTATTGGCAACCCAAACCAGCTTCGGTGCGGTAAAACCGGGAAAGACAATATTGCCTGTGATGGCGCGAAACGCCGGATCGGCATCGAGTTTGGCCGCTTCGCGATAGCTGCGCGTATCGTTCCAGAGGATGCAGGGACGCAATACCTGATCCTGTTCGTCCAGCAGGGTAGCGCCATGCATCTGGCCGGAAAGGCCGATACCGGCAATCGCCGAAAACTCTTTCAGATGGGCCGCGCGCAGGCCATCAATTGCAGTGCGGCAGGCCTTGATCCACTGTGCCGGGTCCTGTTCGCTCCAGCCCGGATGGGGGCGGGACACGTCCAGTTCGCCATGGGCCGAAGCGATCACCGTCTGCGCGTCGTTGATCAACAGCGCCTTGACACCGGATGTTCCTAGATCGAGCCCGAGATACATATTTGCTCCTGTTGGAAAGGCGTTGTGGCCCGCGCGTCAGTCGAAATGCGGCAGGTTGTCTTTAAGGAAAATTTCGATGCGGATGTGTTCCTGTCCCGGAACGATCGCCAGACGATCCGCAGATGCTTTCAGAACTCGGATGGCGCTGCGGATTTCATGGCCCGCATCCTGCGCCAGCACCGCATGGATAATGCCATCTGTCAGCGCTTTCGAGGTCACGCTGTCGCGTTCATGCGCGATGACGAGCGGTCGATTGGATGTATGCTCAGCCAACGCCTTCACAAGACCGCTGTTGCCAGCGCCGAGGCTATAGATCCCGTCAATGTCGCTGCGCTCGTCAAGCAGCTTGCCGACAAGCTGTTCCACACGCGATCCTTCATCGAAACCTTCCAGAACGGGCAATATCTCGCGGCCCGGAAAGTCAGCTTTCATGGCTGCCGTAAAACCGTCGAAACGTTCCTGATGATCGCGGACTTTCAACGAACCGGCGACCACCGCAAGAGCCCCCTCCGTTCCGTTGGCAAAGAGCCCCAGAAGCCGCGCTGCTGTGCGTCCGGCTGCGCCGTTATCGACGCCAACATAATGCGTTCGCGTGGAATGCCCAAGGTCGGATACGAGCGTGACGGCATGAATGTCTTGCTCACCCAATCGGGCGCAGGCTTCACGCACGGGATCGGTATCGACTGCCACGAATGCAACGCCGTCGGGCTTGCGCGAGGCACATTCGTCCAGTGCTGCGACAAGTGCTGCTTCATCGAAGGCCGGAACGAGTACGACATTGACCAGCACACGCTCAGCCAAAGCCCGTTCTGTCGCGGATTGCAGTTCCGCGCGCAGGCTCAGCATGAAGGTATTTTCATTGTCCGGCAAAATAAAATCGAACTGATAAAGCCTGCCGCGTGCGAGGTTGGCAGCACCCACATCGCGCACATAGCCGAGCGTATTCATCGCCTCCATAACCCGGTCGCGCGTCTTCGCTCTCACACCTGGACGTTCGTTCAGCACACGGTCGACCGTGGCAAGGCTGACGCCCGCTGTTCTGGCTATATCATGGACTGTAGGTTTCATCCTCGCTCCTCGATGCGGACCATAAGATCAATAATGAGGTACGTAAATCAAAAAATACTTGCTAATCATTTTTCTTCACGTATCAATGGTTCCCGAGGATGGGGCGGTGTGTCTTTTGCATGCTGTCCCGATGGAGTGATCTTGGCGCACAGCGCCTTTGGGAGGATCAACCTTTCAAGGAATAAGCAGCTCTGAAGAGGGCTGTTTTGTTGTGCCGAACTCCGGGGGCGGAACACGTTCGGGGACGCGGTTTGGTATCAGCCGGTAGCACGCCGGTGTTGTTTGGAGGAGATGTGCATGAAACGTCGTTATTTTCTGACCGGCGCGCTGGTTGCCGCGGCTTTGGGTATTGGCGCTATGGCGTCCACGCCAGTCTATGCTTCGCCGGAAAACCCGGTCATTGGCTTTTCCATCGACGATCTTCGCGTCGAGCGCTGGGCGCGTGACCGCGACTATTTCATTGAAGCGGCAGAAAAGCTGGGTGCCAAGGTCAATGTACAGTCGGCTGACGGCAACGAGGAAAAGCAGGTCAAGCAGGTTGAAAACCTGATTGCGCAGGGTGTTGACGCCATCGTCATCGTGCCCATGAACTCCAAGGTTTTCGATGCGGTTGTGGCTGACGCCAAGGCATCCGGCATCAAGGTTCTGTCCTATGATCGTCTGATCCTCAATGCGGATATCGATGCCTATATCTCTTTCGACAATGAGCGCGTCGGCTTCATGCAGGCTGAAGCTGTCCTGAAGGCCAAGCCGGAAGGCAATTATTATCTCCTTGGCGGTTCGCCGACCGATAATAACGCCAAGCTTCTCCGTGCCGGCCAGGAAAAGGCTCTGAAAGAAGCTATCGATTCCGGCAAGGTGAAGGTCATCGGCTCGCAGTGGGTGAAAGAATGGAGCCCGACGGAAGCGCTCTCCATCATGGAAAACGCCCTGACGGCCGCGCAGAACAAGATCGACGCTGTTGTCGCTTCAAACGACGGCACCGCCGGTGGCGCCATTCAGGCACTTGCAGCACAGGGGCTGGCTGGTAAGACAGCCGTTTCCGGACAGGACAGCGACCTTGCCGCCGTCAAGCGTTTGATCGACGGTACACAGACCGTAACGGTCTACAAGCCGCTGAAGCTCATCGCGTCGGAAGCTGCCAAGCTGACCGTCCAGATGGTCAAGGGCGAAACGCCTGAGTTCAATTCCAAGCTCGACAACGGTGGCAAGCAGGTCGACACGCTTCTGCTGACGCCGACTGCCGTGACCAAGGACAATATCGACATCTACGTTCAGGACGGCTTCTACACCAAGGAACAGATTGAAGGGAAGTAAGTTTTTCCGGCGACTTATCCTTGAGAGAATAGTGGGGCCGGAAGTCTGGAAATCATGATCCAGCTTCTGGCCTCACCAACTTGTCGATGCTGTCTGTGACAGCGTTGTCCGGAGCATTTCCGCCAGGCGATGGTGTGGTTTGAAACCGGACGGCTCATTCTGCTGCGTTACTGCAAGGTCATATGCGATGTCCGAATATCTTCTAGAGATGCGCAATATCGGTAAGGACTTCAACGGCGTGAAAGCGCTTGACGGCATTTACCTGAAAGTGCGCGCGGGCGAGTGTGTCGGCCTTTGCGGTGAGAACGGCGCGGGCAAATCCACACTGATGAAAGTGCTTTCCGGCGTTTATCCCCATGGCACCTGGAGCGGGGAAATTTTCTGGGAAGGCCAGGAACTGAAGGCGACGGGCATCCGCGATACGGAAGCCGCGGGTATCGTCATCATCCATCAGGAACTCATGATGGTGCCGCATCTCTCGGTTGCGGAAAACATCTTTCTGGGATCGGAGCCGACAAGCGGAGGCTTCATCGATTATGACCAGATGAATGCGCGCGCGACGGAACTTCTGGCGCGCCTCAAGATCCACGACATCAATGTCGCGCTTCCGGTCTATCATTATCCGGGTGGCAAGCAGCAGTTGATCGAGATCGCAAAGGCGATCAACAAGAATGCGAAGCTGCTCATTCTGGATGAGCCGACATCGGCGCTGACGGCATCCGAAACATGCGTCCTTCTCGATCTCATCAAGGACTTCAAGGCGCAAGGCATGGCCTGTGTCTACATCTCCCACAAGCTGGATGAAGTGGCCGAAATTTCCGACAAGGTGACGGTCATTCGCGACGGAACGCATATCGCGACGAAGCCGATGGCGGAACTCACCACGCCAGCCATCATCACCATGATGGTGGGGCGCGAGATGAAAAACCTGTTTCCGCGTGAGCCGCACGATATCGGCGAGGTTGTTTTCGAAGCAAGCAATATCAACTGCTGGGATGTGACCAATCCAGATCGCAAGGTGGTCGACAATGTTTCATTCGCGCTGCGACGCGGTGAAATTCTCGGTATTGCCGGGCTGGTGGGCGCGGGGCGCACGGAACTGGTGTCCAGCCTGTTCGGTGTCTGGCCCGGAGCGCATGACGGGCAAGTCTTTCTGGAAGGCGAGGAGCTGAAAATCCGCACGCCGCGTGATGCGGTTCGACAGGGCATCTGCATGGTGCCGGAGGACCGAAAGAAGGATGGCATCCTGCCGATCATGCCTGTGGGCTATAATATGACGGTTTCCGTGCTGGATCGCTTTTCCTTGCGCGGATTGCTCGACAAGGAAGCGGAACTGGCCACGATCCAGCGCGAAATTCTGCGCCTCAAGGTGAAGACTGCCGATCCGATGCTGGAAATTGCGTCCCTGTCCGGTGGCAACCAGCAGAAGGCGGTGCTGTCGAAGATGATGCTGCCAGACCCCAAGGTGCTCATTCTCGATGAGCCGACGCGGGGCGTCGATGTTGGTGCGAAATATGAAATCTACAAACTGATCTTCGCACTCGCGAAACAGGGTGTCGCGGTGCTGATGGTCTCTTCCGAAATGCCGGAAGTTCTTGGCATCAGCGACCGTGTTCTCGTGATCGGCGAGGGCAGGCTGCGTGGCGATTTCCTCAATGAAAATCTTACCCAGGAGAAGGTGCTTGCCGCTGCAATCGGCAAACCTATGACCAATGCGGCCTGATCCTCGAATAACTCTTTGTTTTCACGCATTTTCCTTATGCAAAATCGTTTCACATCTTTGCTGGAAATGCTCAAATTTGACCGGTGCATAATATGACATTGACGGGCAAAAGCCTTCGAAGGTTTCTGGCGGATTATAAGATCGTCGCGCTGCTGATCGTGGTTGCGCTCATCTGGGCATTGTTTGCAGTCCTTACCTACGATCCCGAAATGGGACGTTCGCAGTTCCTGACGGCACGCAACTTTTCCAATCTTCTACGCCAGATGGCCATAACCGGAATGCTCGCATCGGCGATGGTTTTCGTCATTGTTGCCGGTGAAATCGATCTGTCGGTTGGCGCGCTTTTGGGGCTTTTGGGCGGCATCGCCGCCGTTCTCGACGTGGTCTACGGATGGCCATTATGGGCGACGATCAGCACGGTTCTGGTTCTCGGTGTGGCGCTTGGCGCTTTTAACGGCTGGCTGACTGCCTATCTCGGCATACCGTCTTTCATCGTCACGCTCGGCGGCCAGCTTGTGTTTCGCGGCATCGTGCTCGGCATCATGGGTGGCGTCACCATTGCGCCAATCTCGCCGGAGTTCAAATATATCGGGCAGGGCTATCTGCCAGGCTGGCTTGGCAATCTCTGTGCTATTGCCCTGTTCGGCGTGCTGATCCTGATGACGCTGCGCACGCGGGCCAGCAAGCGTAAGCACAATCTCCAGACACTTTCATCAGGGATGGAAGTCGCAAGGCTTCTCGGTATCGGTATCTTGATCCTCGGTTTCATCCTAATCCTCAACAGCTATCAGGGTGTGCCGGTTCCCGTCCTAATCCTGCTGGTGATCCTCGGTGTCTTCACCGTGACCGCAAAACAGACCGTGTTCGGTCGTCACATCTATGCGGTCGGCTCGAACACCGAAGCGACGCGCTTTTCCGGCGTGAACGTCAATTTCGTCAAGATGGCGGTCTTCGCTCTGATGGGGCTGATGGCGGCGGTGGCTGGTCTGACGACAACCTCGCGCCTCGCGGCAGGAACGCCATCTGCAGGCATGGGCGGCGAACTTGACGCCATTGCCTCCTGTTTCATCGGCGGCACCTCCATGCGCGGCGGCGTTGGTTCCGTGCTGGGCGCACTGGTCGGCGCGCTCATCATGTCGAGCCTCGACAACGGCATGTCCATGCTCGGCGTCGATACGTTCTGGCAGCAGATCATCAAGGGGAGCATTCTTGTTCTGGCCGTCTATCTCGACATCGTATCTTCCGGCACTCGGCGTGGATAAGTGCAGGTCTATATACTAGGCAAATAAAATATGTTGAGCCCTACCAATCAGCTGGCTAAACTGCGGCCATGACTATGCTCAAGGATATCGGCGGTCTGCTCGCTCTGACAGCCCGTCTTCTGGCACGGTTTTGGCCCCAGCTGCTGCTTATTGGCGCGCTGGGCTATATTGCGCGCGACTTGCTGCTCGATGCCGCGGTGAGTGCGGGTGGGTACTTTCCGCTCGCCGGAATGGTCGTTCTTTCGCTTGTCGTACTTGTGAAGCTGCTCGTCGTGGTGGCGATGTTCGCCACGCTGCGCCCCGGATTGCCAGCGCTTGCTTCGTTGCGCCAAACCGCTACGGTAGAAACCGCGCAGTTGCCCGACAATCGCAAGGCCGACCGAATGCTGATGGTGACGGCGGCTGTTATTCTACCTTTCTTCGCATATTACGCTGCATGGGGCTTTCTTGGCGACACAGTGCGCGAATATTCGCGGCTTGCTTTCGAGCGCACGGCCTTTGGCGAGAAGATGCACATATTCGATCTTGTGCGTTCCGGTAGCCTGGTCGCGGCAATTTTCGTCTGCTGGCTGATCCGCTGGGTTGCCAAGCGGGCGAATGAAAAAATCCATTCACCTTGGTTGCGGCTGTTGATTGTCGCCGCAGACGCAAGCTGGATATTCATCGGTCTGTTTGCACTCGATAAGTGGAAGGACGATCTGATTCGCTGGATCGGGGCCGGGTCGCTGCTCGACGGTTTCGATGACAGTGCTGCATGGTTTTCGATGAGCGCTTACGCCGCCGAAAATTTCGTACCGGTAGAGTTCCAGCAGCCGAGCTTCTGGGTACAGGTGCAGAATCTATTCTTCTATGCACTCCTGCCGATGGTCTGGTTGGTGATGGCCGCAATCATCTACGGCTATGATCTGTCGGCCAAGAAAGCACCGGTTCCGCCAGCCCCGACTCGCGGAACGACCTTCCGGAAGTGGTTGAGCGACTTCGCAGCACATTATCTGGGTGGTTATCGCAGCCGCTATCGACCGGTATGGACTTGCCTGAAACTGGTCGTCGGGGCCGGGCTTGGAACCCTGCTGTCGTTTATCGTTCTCTACCGCGCTATAAGTTGGATCGGTGCGTGGATCTGGTACAGCACGACCCATTATCTTGGACCATACGATATTGAAATCTGGCAGCGTATTGCCAGTGTTCTGGTTATTTTTATCGGCAGCCCCTCGGAGCTTGATGGCGGCATTCTGCTTGATGCAACACGTATTGCACTTCTGGCGGCGGTCCTCGAATATGCGTTGGTGAACCGGAAGAACAGAGCTATTTCAGAACCAGATGCTCAGGCTGTTTCCCAAGCATAGTAAGCAATAGCGAAAGGTTTCCGGCATTTGCGGGAACAAGGAAACTCTCGACAAGACGCACTGGGCCGCTGCCGTGCTCATTGGCGAGATCGTAACATTTTGGCTTGTCGGCAGCCTCGGGTTTCAGCTTCCGGATAGTTTGCGTCGATACATACAGGGTCGACCAGCGACGGCCCTCAGTGTCCGTCACGGTCATAAAACAGGGGATCAACTGTTTCAATTGATCGGCGTCCTGAATAGTCACGTCGACTTCAGCAAGCACAATATTTGTCTCCGGCAATGTGCCTGGAAACCTTTCCAGCGCAACCATTTTCCAGTTGCCGCCCCCATAAGCCTGCACATTGCCGCGCGGCACGACCATCGGCTCTTGCAGGTTCTGCTCGATCCATCTCAACAGACCACCATCGGAACCAACAAAAGCGGCAAGGGGTAGGGCGATAATCAGGAGGGCAAAGCATATCCAGAAGGATTTCCGCTCGCTAGAGGAGGTCGTTTCGCTCATTGGCTGACCTCCAATTGCCAAGGCATGATGGTCCCCATGCGTTTGATCGCGATTGATCGGCTGACATTGTCCTCTGCCGTGGAATTCATGCTGATCTGCATCTGTTCTGAGAGGGGAGTCAGTGAAGATTCGGCAATGAGCAGCTTTCCCCCTGCGATCTGGTCACGCGGCAATTCAAACACCATCAGGATGGGACGTGGTATCCCCGGCTCCAGCCGTTCGGAGCCCACTATGCCGGGTGCAAGGGTCGGACGACTGCTCATGGCATAACGGATACCGTTCGGCCCAAGCCATTCGACAGACCCAAGCCCAAGGCTTTCGATCTTTGCTTTCGCTGCGGCCTCGATGATCAGCCATTCGCCGTCCGTATCATAAGTGCGGGTGCTTCCGATGCCGGGTGTCGTCACTTGTCGAGTCCGATAGGAGTTCACAATGCCAACCACGAAACGGCTGGTTTCGACAGGCTTTCCCTGCTTTCCCTCAACGGTGACCGGGGAAAAAATATTGCTGTAATAAGGGGTGGAATGCTGCATGCCGTAAAGTGCTGCTATTGCTACACACAGCATGACGGCGCATTTGAGCCACCCCATCATCCTTCGCCCCAGGCGGATGACATATGTACCGGCAATTGAATGACGGCGATCGGGTCCCGATCGAGCCATGTAGAAGCCCCATAGAGATTATCCCGCTTCTTGTAGATTTCGCTGCCAATGAGGAGACGGATTTCCTGTGGCGGAGCTTCGCCTTTTGGCCATTCCCACACTACCGTAAGCTTTTCGGGCATGCCCGGATTGACCCGACCCGCAATCCACTTGTCTTTTACGATGTAAACGGTCGGATCTTTCAAGGCCGAATTTGGCGGGGCGAGGGTCAGAAGCCCTCGCGATGCATGGGCTGAAGATGCCGAACGATTATCTAAACTGATGTCGACCATGAGATAGTTTGTAGGCTCGTAAGGTTTCACACCGGTCGGTGGAACAGAGCCAAAGCGCGCGTCAGTTACCGCCACATGCCAGCGCCCGGTGTCGACCGTTTCGCCGGGGCTGAGTTCCCGCATGGGCTCGGGATTGGCTGCTTCATAGATTGCTGCTGCATAGGAGAATACGCTTGCGGCGGCCGTGCCGATACCCGCAATGACGATGGCAGCCAGTCGCTGCCGGAAGCTTCGACGCTGTTCGTCCGCCATGACACCTCCCTTTGTGCTGGCGATTCAAACGACAATACAGGCCCCCAGTTTCTTTAGCATATCAATGCTCCATCGTCATCTTTTAGCTTAATCTATGTTAGCTCTCTTCGACGAACACCTCGTCGCGCTTCTTGCGTACCGATGGAAGCAGCACGACGACGAGAACGACCGCAGCTATGGCGAGCAGGATGGCGCTGATCGGGCGGGTGAAAAAGGTTGCCGGGTCGCCGCGTGACAGGATCATGGCGCGACGCAGATGTTCCTCGAGCAACGGGCCGAGAACGAAGCCGAGCAGCAGAGGAGCCGGTTCGCAACGCAGTTTGGCCAGCAGATAGCCGATGAAGCCGAAGAAGGCGACTGCATAAAGATCGTACACATTCGAATTGACGCTATAAACGCCGATTGAACAGAAAGTCATGATAATCGGAAAAAGCACATAGTAGGGCACTGTCAGAAGCTTTACCCACAGGCCGATCAGTGGCAGGTTCAGGATGATGAGCATGAGATTGCCGATCCACATCGACGCAATCACGCCCCAGAACAAGGCGGGTTGTTCCGTTGCAACATTCGGGCCTGGCACGATGCCCTGAATAATCATGGCGCCGATCATCAAAGCCATGACTGGATTGGCAGGAATGCCAAGCGTGAGCATCGGAATGAAGGATGTCTGCGCACCGGCATTATTGGCGGATTCCGGTCCTGCAACGCCTGCAATTGCGCCCTTTCCAAATTCTTCCGGCGTATCGGAAATGCGCTTTTCCACCGTGTAGGAAGCAAAAGACGCGAGAATAGCGCCTCCGCCGGGCAGGATGCCGAGGGCTGAGCCGATGGCCGTTCCGCGAAGGATTGGCGCTGCCATGCGCTTGAAATCGTCGCGTGTCGGCATCAGTCCCGTGACCTTTGCCATCAGCACTTCGCGTGCATGTTCGTTTTCGAGATTGCGCAGAATTTCAGCGATGCCGAACACGCCGACCGCGACGGCAACGAAATTGAGGCCATCCGCATATTCTGTAATGCCCAGCGTGAAACGTGGTGTGCCGGTGTATATGTCAGTGCCGATGAGACCGAGCAGCAGCCCCAGTACAACCATCGCCAGAGCCTTAATGATCGAACCGTGCGCCAATGCCACGGACGACACCAGCCCGACGACCATCAGCGAGAAATACTCAGCCGAGCCGAATTTCAGGGCGATTTCTGTGAGTGGCGGAGCGAAGATCGCCACCAGAAAGGTGGAGACAGTACCGGCGAAAAATGAACCGATTGCCGCAATGGCAAGTGCTGCGCCGGCGCGCCCGCGGCGCGCCATCTGGTAACCGTCGATGGCGGTCACGGCGGACGAGGATTCTCCCGGCATGTTGATGAGAATTGCGGTTGTTGATCCGCCATATTGGGCACCGTAATAGATGCCAGCAAGCATGATCAGAGCGGAAACCGGATCGCCAATCTGGAACGTGATCGGAAGAAGCATGGCAATGGTCGCGGTGGCGCCGATGCCAGGCAGAACGCCGATCAACGTGCCAAGCAATACGCCGATAAGACAAAAGCCGAGATTGGCCAGCGTCGATGCTGTCGAGAAGCCAAGCGCGAGATTGTTGAAAAGCTCCATGCTTGTGCCCCCTTTAGAACGGCCACCAGGGCCCGAAACGCTGATAAGGCAGCGCGAGCGCGTAGCTGAAGACAATGACAGAAAAGACCGTGATCGCAGCGGCAAGAATGATTGCTGCGAGTGGTTTCATGCGCATCGAGGCGAAAGAGGCAATGAGACAGGTCAGGAACAGCGAGGGTACGAAACCGAGACCGCGCACTGTCAGACCGAAGAATATCGGTGCAGGCAAAATAAAGAACAGGCCGCGCCAAGCGATCGGGCCGATTGGCTCGCCGGAGACACGTGTAGCCTGGATAAGGATGACCAGTCCAAGAAGGATCAGGACACCAGAAAGGACAAGCGGGAAATACCCCGGTCCCATACGCAGCGAAGTGCCGAGGTCCAGACTAAGCGACTGATAGGCAAAAAAGGCGCCTGTCAGTGCGAGCAGCGCACCGCACAATCCGTTGGTCGGATCTATCGAAAATTTCCTTGAGGGCTCGTTCATGGCCAATCGTCTTTCGGATTTGCCGTTGAAAGGGCTATGCCGGAAGATCGGCATATGACATCGGTCGCGTATCCCGTAGACTGCAATTCTGATGTGCTGCAGCAGGGGAAACGACAATCAAGGCGCGTCAAATGACACGCCTTGATTGTTTCCTGTATGATCAGTCCGCGTATTGTCCGGCGGCTTCGATAATCGGCTTCCAGCGCGCGATTTCGGATTCGAGCTTGGCCTTCAACGCGGCCGGTGTTGCATCGGCTTCCGGTGACGGCTTTGTGCCGAGTTCGGCAAAACGGGCAACTACGTTCTGGTCTTTCAAGGCCACCTGAAGTGACTTCGACAGACGTTCGGTGATTTCAGCCGAAGTTCCCTTGGGCGCATAGATGCCGTGCCAGATGCCAACTTCCATGCCGTCCAGACCGGCTTCCTTGGTCGTCGGAAGGTCTTTCAACACGTCCAGACGTTCGGGCGAGGTAACGGCGTAAGCCTTGATCGTGCCGGCCTGAATCTGCTTCGTCGTGTTGGTGGTCTGATCACACATGATGTCGACCTGTCCGCCGAGAAGATCTGTCATGGCCGGGCCGGTTCCCTTGTAGGGAACTGTGACGAGCGGCGTTTCAATCGCGCTCATGAACAGCATGCCGCAAAGATGCGATGCTGCGCCTATACCGGCATTGGCGACCGTCGCTGTATCCTTGTTGGCCTTGGCATATTCGATCAGCCCCTTAAGATCGGTTGGCTCAAGGTCCTTGCGCGCAACAATCGTCATCGGAACTTCCGTGACAAGGCCGACATATTCGAACGCATTCAGCGTGTCATAGGCAAGCTTGCGGTAGAGCGTAGCGCTTGTGGCCATGCCGATATGGTGAAGCAGAAGCGTATAGCCATCTGGATCGGCGGTTGCGACCCGCCCGGCACCGAGTGTGCCACCTGCGCCGCCGACATTCTCGACGATAACCTGTTGTCCGAGATCCTTGGACATGGATTCTGCCACAAGTCGCGTGACAGTGTCGGTAGGCCCACCGGCTGAGAAAGGCACGACCATGGTGATCGTCCGTTCTGGATAATTCTGTGCTTGTGCGGTGAAAGCAGCGGTGGAAATAGCAAGTGTCGTCGCCAGAGCGGCGATAGCTTTCATCATAGCGTCCTCCCAGACTATGTTGCGACGGGGCAAGCCCGTGTTCTGAATTTAGTTCCCCACGTCTCTTTGGACGCTTCGGGCAATTAGATGCGATACTATCCAATGACTGCAATAGAATGCGTCTGCACCGTTGTTGCTCTTGAAGCGGCAGGATTATTCGGTACGCTTTAAAAAGAATGTAGATGTATCCCGTCGGCTTGCCAATGCCTGACCTTCAATGAAAGCGCTTGTACTACCAAAGTCTGGGTAGCTCGCTTGTCATGTTTTCGTTGTGCGCTGGCGTATCGTCTTGAAGATCCTTTCTGATCGAGGCTAAGCTTTTGCAGTTTTGATTGCGGGAAGTTCTGCATTCAAGACGAGGTGATCGACGAGGCTCCTGGCCGGTGCGGTTAGTTCTGCTATAGATTGCACTGCTATTACCAGATTTCTTTTTGCCCAAGCATCGGAAATAGAAATCGTTGCAATGGGGAGTGTGTTCCTAAGACGTCGGGCGGCAGCCTGCGGAATGATCGCAATGCCTACACTAGCAGCGACCATATTGCCAACCCCTTCAAAGGTGCGGAGTTTCGTCCTGATTTTAATCCTGCCGCCCAGCCGGGTTGCCTGAATTTCGACGTGCTCCTGCAGCGCGCCTGCTGACAGACCGATGAACTGTTCCTGCAGGATGTCCGAGAAACTCACGCGTTTATGTTCAGCGAGCGGATGATCTCTGGCAGTGATCAGTACCAACTGATCTCTAGCAAAAGGAACCAGTTCCAAACCCGTAGTTTCCACCGCATCCGATAGAATGCCGATTTCAACGAAGCCGCGCGAAATGGCGCGGGCGATATCGGTGCTTTGCCGTTCTTTCAGCTCCACATCGATGCGAGGATTTTCTGCCATCCATGCGGCGAGTTTTGCCGGAAGATATTCAGTGGCGGCAGCCGTATTCGCCGCGACGCGAATAGCGGTGCGTATAGCTTTGGCATACAAGCCCAGTTCACTATGCATGTCGGCCATCTGCCGCATGACCGCTCTTGCATGATGTACAAGGGCTTCGCCTGCTTCGGTAAGGCCAACACCGCGCCTTCCCCGCTCCAGAAGCAAAACTTGCCCTATTGCTTCCATGTCGCGCAGGCGTTCACTTGCTGCTGGAAGCGACAGGCCAATTTCAGCCGCACCGTGAGTGATGCTGCCCGTATCGGCTACCGCGAGGAACAGGCGAAGGTCGGTAAGATCAAAACGCATAAGTGATATTAGCGAGAATTCTGCCTATGGCAAATCCGAAGGCTGAATTAGGAGCTTCCGCATTTCGCCCGGCGCGCATGTTGCTATGACTGGGACATGATTTATTCATTACCCTTGATCCTGACGATTGCGGTAACGTTCCTCGGTGCTGGCTTTGTCAAAGGCGTGACAGGAATGGGGCTGCCCACAGTCGCCATGGGTATATTGGGCGCACTGATCTCTCCGCTCGCAGCTGCGAGCCTGCTGATTATTCCGTCCTTCATCACCAATCTTTGGCAGCTTCTGGCGGGGCCTAGCTTCGGGCAACTTATGCTTCGTCTCTGGAGCATGATGCTTGCCATTGCAGTCGGCACTATTGTGGGAACTGCGGTTCTGGTTGGCGGAAACATTGCAGTCACCACATCGATGCTGGGTTCCTCGCTTGTTATCTACGCAGCCTATACGTTGTTTTCCCGCCAGTTGCAGGTGCCAGAACAGCTTGAGCTTCTGCTGTCTCCTATCATCGGCCTGTTGACTGGCTTGATTGCTGGTGCGACAGGGATATTCGTCATCCCGGCTGTGCCCTATCTGCAATCGGTAGGGTTCAGAAAAGACGATCTTGTACAGTCGCTCGGACTTTCCTTTACTGTTTCGACCGCCGCACTTGCGGTCGGGCTTTCTAGCAGACAGGCCTATTCGTGCGATCTCCTGCTTGCATCCGTTGTGGCGGTCGTTCCTTCATTGGTCGGCATGTTTCTGGGGCAGGCTTGCCGCCGCAAAATCCGACCGGAAAACTTCCGTCGATGGTTTCTGATCGGCCTTATGATCCTCGGGCTTGAAATGGCATTGAGACCATTGTTCTCGTTCAGTTGATGAACTAAGAATGATTTTTCCGTTCCGCCACGCGGATACGGATTTGCTTTCTTGTTCGAATCCGGCAAGGGCAGGATATTGTCTCACCCCCAAAGAGAATAATCTTTTGCTTCATCGGGTTTTCGCTGAAGCGTCCCTATCATCGGCCTGATTGACGGAATGACCCAGAGAGATCCTGAACAACGCCAGTCGCTCGCGCTCCGACTGTTCAAACCGGTTCTTGCCGGTGCAACGCTGCGAGAACGTTCGATTGCTTGCCTCGGTGCCTTGATTGGTATCGCGCTGACCGGATTCATATCGAGCTTGTTGCTGGGAAACGGTCCGCATCTGCCTTTGATTGTAGCGCCAATCGGTGCTTCGGCGGTTCTGCTTTTCGCAGTTCCAACAAGCCCGCTTGCTCAGCCTTGGTCGATCATCGGGGGCAACACAATTTCAGCCTTTGTGGGGCTGGCCGTCGCTCAGTTTGTTGATGATCCAGCTTTGGCGGTCGGCCTTGGTGTGGCGCTTGCCATCGCGGCGATGTCCGTTACCCGTAGCCTCCATCCGCCCGGTGGTGCAGCGGCGCTGACTGCAGTTTTGGGTGGTTCGGCGGTTGCCAAATGGGGATTCCTGTTTCCGCTTGTGCCGGTTGCACTGAATTCGTGCCTTCTCGTTGGCCTGGGTGTCCTGTTTCATAAACTGTCGCGCAGGAAATATCCGCACGTGGCGGCCGCCGCACCGGTAAACAAGCACAGTACGGAAGATCTGCCACCTTCGGTTCGCATGGGTATCCGCGAGGAAGATATCGACCGCGCCTTACTTGCCTTGGATGAAAGCTTCGATATCGATCGCAACGATCTCGGACGTCTGCTGCGGCAGGTGGAGCTTGAAGTATCAGTTCGTTCCCACGGCGACTTGACCTGCGCCGATATTATGTCTCGCGATGTCGTCAGTATCGATGAAGATGCAACCGCCAGTCAGGCACGCGATCTTATCCTGCGGCATAATCTCATGACATTGCCAGTGTGTGGGACCGATGGGCGTTTGAAAGGCGTGGTCGGCTTGCGCGAATTGATGCATCCGGGCGACGATTTCAAAAACTATATCGTGGAAGCTCCCACCGCTGCGCAAGCCGATCCGGTGATGAGCCTTTTGCCAAGTCTTACCGATGGACTGGCGCATGCTGTCGTGGTCGTTGATGAAATGCGCCGCATTATCGGTTTGGTGTCGCAAAGTGATCTTCTGAGCACGCTTGCCCGTTCTCTTCCCAATGAAAAACTGGTGCCGTTAAAAGCGGCGTAAGTTGTCAGGTCGAGGCTTCTCTATTGAATTGGAATGGTTTTCCGGGCAGGGTTTCCTGACCCGGAAATCTGTAGCAGGTGATTATGTCCGTCCAGCGCGCGAGCTTTTATATTCTACTGGCACTGGTCACCATCGCCTTTGCATGGCTGCTGCTGCCTTATTATTCGGCGGTTCTCTGGGCAGTTATTCTCGCCGTGGTGTTCTCGCCAGTACAGCAGCGCCTGGAACGTCAGCTCGGCGGCAGAAAGAACATTGCCGCTCTGCTTTCCGTGCTGATGTGCATCTGCCTGGTTATCATTCCAATGCTCGCGATTTTCGGCTCGCTGGTACAGGAGGGAAACTCTCTCTATCAACGCCTGAGCAGTCGCGAGTTTGATCTGAACAGCTATATCTCACGCATTCTGGGCGCCTTGCCAGATTCTCTCGAAGAGTGGCTGACCCGGTTTGAGCTGGGCGATTTCGCGGAATGGCGTGCGCGCATATCGTCTGCGATCATGCAGGGCAGTCAGCTTTTTGCCGGAAAACTGGTTAGCTTCGGCCAGAATACGCTGCAATTCTTTATCGGCTTCGGCATCATGCTCTATCTGCTGTTCTTCCTGTTTCGCGACGGTGCTGACCTTGGACGGAAGATCAGGCAGGCCATTCCGCTCAACGACGATTACACGCGGCAGTTTCTGGAAAAGTTCATCGCTGTCATCCGTGCGACGGTGAAGGGCAACATCATCATTGCCATCATTCAGGGCACGATCGGCGGCGTGACTTTCTGGTCTTTGGGCGTCGAGGCAGCTCTGCTCTGGGGCGTATTGATGACGTTTCTCTCCATGTTGCCAGCGGTCGGCGCTGCACTTGTCTGGGTGCCGGCAGCGGCCTGGTTCTTTGCAAGTGGAGAATGGATCAGCGGAGGCATTCTGGTTTTTGTCGGTGTATTCGTGATCGGACTGGTCGATAATCTCCTGCGTCCGCCTCTCGTCGGCAAAGGCACCCGCATGCCTGATTATGTCGTCCTCATATCCACTGTCGGCGGTATTTCACTGATCGGGATCAACGGATTTGTGGTCGGGCCGCTGATTGCCGCGATGTTCATTGCTGCATGGTCGCTTCTGGCAGAGGAGCAGAAGGGCAATAGCTCCGCTCAACTGCCAAAGAACTAAATCTTACGCGACCTTCAACTCCGCGATGGGCAGTCCAGTTTCGGTCATCTTGTTGTCGATACCGTTTTCATCGAGAAACTGCTTCATCTCGGCATAGGTCTCGAACCATGCCCGGTTATATTTGTCGAACAACGACTGATCCCAATAGTCTTCCAGCCGGAAAGGCTTGTCGCTAAAGACGTCATAACTCGGTATCTTGTAGGTTTCGGCAAATTCGGCTGTACGGCTGTCATAAGTGAAGTAGATGGACGGCACGCCATTGGCCAGCGCCATCAGATTACCATGCAGGCGATAGCCAAGGACGAGCTGTTGCCTGCGCACCAGTTCCTCGTAATCGGCAACGACATCCGAATAGAACATACGATGGCGATAGAGGTTTTCTATTGTCTCGTCGAAATACCAGTCCGCTGTCCAGCGATGGTTCTTGAGCGCTGCAATGGCCTCCTCCTTCTGCTCCGCGTTACCGAAGACCATCTTCTTTTCATCGATCTCGCCTTGCGCCATCAAAGTTACGTCGAAGCGTCCGGCCATGGATTTGATAAGGTCGCGGTGACGCGTCAGATATTGCTCGATATCCTGCGCATAGGCTGGTGAAACTTCGCGGCGAACCGTGACGCCGACCTGTGCCACGTTTTCCAGTGGTGGCAACTTGATACGCAAATGCTGGTTGTTGCGGCGAAACGCAGTCGGGCAACCGACGATGCGCACGTTACGGATGCCGATATCGTTCAGCACCTGCGCCGTGTAAGCGCCACGCACACCGATGGACGTCGTGGATTCTGCAATGATGCGCAGGACCGCTTTGGTCTCTTCGGAAAGCTGTATTTCCCCTCTGACCGGCGCTTGTGCTCCGATACCGAACGCTATGACCGGCAGTTTAAGCCGTTGCAATACCGGGATCGTATCGCGCCAGTTCATATCCTTGTTGATATAATTCGAGCCGCGCAGGATCACATAATCAAATTCCTCACGCAGCTGGTCAATTTTCTCCGGTGAGAAATTGGTGATCGGAAGTTCTGAAGCCTTCTCATAATTCATCAGCTTCAGCGATGACTCGAACACGAAGGCATCGCCAATATTGTGATAGTGATTGATGCTGCCCTGCACATCGGTATGACGATACCAGCGGACATTGTCGTGATCGTACACTTCTCCCGCAGGGATCATGACGAGGGCGCGTGCCATACGTTCTTCCTTCTATTTCAATAAGGTCAAGCCAGGCTCAGCTTGCCTGAGAAAGAGCAGTTTGCGTAACTGCCGGTTTCTGTCTGCGGGGTTTTGACTCACGCAGACGATTATAAAGGTCTAGATGTTCCTTCGCGCAGTCGACATAGTGGACCGGATTGCGGATGGAATGATGCAGTCTGTCCCATATGCTCGGATCGCTGAGCACCTCTGTAAAGCGGTCGGCCAGATCCTCGGCGCTGCGAACACGGAAATGCAGGCCGTCTTGGCCATCGCGGATCTTTTCAGCCATACCGCCAATATTCGAGCAGATAACCGGACGGCGATGGTGCAATGCCTCCTGAATGACGATGGGTGAATTTTCCCACCAGATCGAGGGCATGATCACCCAATCTACCGACTGCATGAGGCGTGGCATTTCAGCATTCTGGTACGCGCCATAGAAACGCACGCGTGGGCCTGCCTCTTCAATCAGTTTCTGCATGCGCTCCTGAAAGGCGGGGGGTTGTTTTTCCAGATTGCCGCCGAAGATCATCAGGCGGGAATCCTCGCCCCAGACCTGTTCCGGTACACGCGATATGGCATCAACCAGAACGTCGATGCCCTTGAACGGGTTGATCTGGCCGAAAAAGGCAAAGCGGCTGCGTCGAGGGTTCGGGCCAGTCAGTTCTCGCGGAGGGGTAACATCGCGGATGGCGATGCCGTTCTCGATGACTGCCATCTTGTCGGGGTTGAGGCCCCATTCCAGATAGCGATTAGCCAGGAATTCACTCGGTGATACGAAAGCGTCCGCCAGTTCCAGCATGCCGCGCACAAAACGTTCGCGCTTGAGGAAACGCGCCGGCGGTATCTGCGGAAAACAGGCGTGGCAATCGATGGGGGACGCCTCGTTGCAGAGTTTGGATGTTCCAGCTTTGACCATCTGACCGTCATTGTTGCAGATCGACAGGAACTCATGAAACGTTACCAGAATGATGCGATCCGGCAGTGCCTCGCGGATGGCATAGAGCGTTTCGAGCCCTAGGCCGAGAACATGATGGAAATGCACGACGTCCGGGTCGAAGTCGCGGACAAAGCGCAGCAGGTCACGACGGATTTCATCGGTGTTCTTGTTCGATAGATAGAAATGATCATATTCGTCGGCATGGAACAGGATTTCGTCGCTGGCGCGCCGCATGCTCATAAGCGCGGTCGTGCCGTGCCGCGGGATCGGGTGAGCGGCTCGGGCCAGATAGACCGACTGCACACCGGGAACAGCGTTCAGCCCCTTATGCAGATTGTAGGAGGCGATTTCACCGCCACCGAGCGAGATCGACGGGTGAGCGTGTGAGATCACGAGAACACGGAGTTTATCACTCATGCGGGTTCCTCCACCTGTACCTTGCGTCTGCCAGCGAGAATGGAGGACCAGCGTGCGTCGAAGACCTGCCGGTCAATGCGCTCGATGAGCGCTATAGTTGATGCTCTGTCGGTTAGGGATGCGTCGTCCGCTCCCAGCATCTGTGCCGAAGGCAACCAGTAGGAGCGCAGGCCTGATTGTTTCAGTTTCAATCCGAGATCCAGTCCCTTTTCATGGGTGCCGAGATAGCCGCGCGTGAACCCTCCGACGGAAAACAGGGCTTCACGCGGAAGGATGCAGCACTCGAACGTGGCTGTTGCGACTTCCGTCAGGGACATTCCTGAAACGGCGTCGATGGGATAACCGGCATAGCGACTGATCAGAGCGCGATCCGCCGACATGCCGGATTGCGGCCCCGCAACCCAGGTTCCCGCCCAGCGAATTGAATCATCCTCATAGGCAAGTGTGGGAGACAAAACGCAGTCCTTGTGCGCTTCATAGGCGCTGACGAGCTTGTTCAGCCATCCGGAGCGGCGCGGCAGCAGTGATCCGGCCAGAAATATGACCTGATCCGTTGAAACCGTGCGGGCGCCGACTTCCAGTGCATCGTAGAGGTCTTCTGATCCTGTGGCCGAAACGAGCCGGATACGCAGGCGGTAGAAATCCGCAAGGCGCCTGATTTGTACACCGATACGGTCGATGATCTCTGTCGCTGCCGCAATCACAATTGGCGCGATGCGGGTTTCGGGATCGAGCGCAAGAAGCGCCAGCAAAGGTTCGATTTCCTCGACGCGCTCATCGATACCAATAATGATCGCAGGCCCTATCGCATCCTCGAAGGGGCCGAGATCGACCACGCCAAAGACTTCCGGCGCAGGACGGTTGACGCCGCGCAGCAACGGCACGAGCTGTTGGTCTACAATATGGCGCAGCGCCCATGCATTCGGATCGGTAGCGCGGATTTGCCGTACGATTGCGTCACGCGACGTGACGCGGGTTGGCGTCAATGGAAAGAAGGCGCGCCGTCCGTCGCTGATCGCAAGTTCAAGATAGAATGGCGAGGTGCTGTCACCGGCAAGCTCCGGCGCGAAGGCGACAAAACCATGGGCGTGACGGCTAGGGTCAAGGCCTGCATTGAATGGCGGTTGATTGTCGAATTCGCGGGTGACGTCTGGCCGGTCGACGCGGGTCCAGCTGGTATCAATCTGGGTTTCACCGCGATGGCGGCGCAGCTTTACGCTTTCCACGTGGCTATCGGGATCGAGCAGCCAGCCAGAAACCAGCATCCCGCTGCCTTCAACCCGGAAGACATTGTCTATGCCCATCCGGACAGGAAAGGGGAGGCTGGATATCGTGTCGGCACCATCGAAACGGTTTGCGGCGGAACGCATGCGCAGAAGAATGTCCGTCGAACTGCGTACTCGCGGCAGGATTGCCCGGATATGGCCTGGCGTTTCACGCGAGCCAGACAGCAGTCTACGGTCGTAGACTTCAGTAAAACGCCAGCCCCGTCGTCCGCGAAACAAAAGCCGTTCGATATCAGTCGGTTCGACTGGTTCGTTGGCAAGCAAAAGTCCTGCAAATCCAGAAGCTTCATCATTAAGGTCTGGCCGTGCGAAAACGCTGATTGCGCATTCCGCAAGTGAAGGGTTCTTGCCGCTGATCAGAAGCCGAGTTACGGCGGGCGTCAGATCCTGAGCCCAGCCCTGAACGAAAATCTCGCCTTCATCGCTGCCGCCGATGAGTTCGATGCAGCCGTCAGAACGGGCTCCCGCCTGCAATAGAACGGTGATGGCCGAAAGTTTCTTCCGGCTGATAGGACCGGAAATCAGACCTTCCACCAGTTCATCGATGACGCCCGGCAAGGTCGGTCCGGCAAGATCGCCGATCATGGCGACAAAATCGGCAATGGAGGCGGAACGCGACGCGAAATTGTAGCGAGCAACTTTTGCCCGGTGCTGAAACATGATCGTCTTGAGCATGCCGCGGCGCAGAGCAACCGTTGGCACGATGGCAACAAAGCCATGCGTTCCGGCAGGTGAAGGCTCCTTGAGCGGCCATGTGATCAGACTTGTCTTTACGCTCATGGCGGGGTCGCCATTCAGGAACGCTGTTACCTGATCGTTTGTCGCACTGCCGATGCCGAGCACCAATACCAGTGTGTCTTCGATAACACTGCCGACGACCATTTCGCCCTCCATCATCATGGGAGGGCGGTCAGGTGAACGGGCGGGTCTTGCCGTGGGCTGCTGTGTGATAGGTCTCTCGTCTTGCGCCATAAGGTTTTTCCTCAGGGCATGACCGCGAGGGTCAGCAGTGCGCCTGCGACGAAGCCCGTCAAGACGGCAGCCAGTAAGAACAAGAACTTGAGGTCGCCGCCGCTGCGCTTGCGCACGTCATCCAGACGTTGTTCCAGTCCTGCGACAACGCCGTCCATGCGCATGATGTGCACGTCAAGTTCGGTCATGCGCTGATGGAGGTCGGTTCGCAAACCATCGACGGAACTTGCAATATCAAGCAGTTCAGCGGGGGCGGCATTGCCGGATGCATCAAGGGTAGGCGCGACGCGTTGCAACGAACGCTGATTGACTTGCAACTGGCGCTGCGCTGCCATCAGCATATCGAGCTTGTCCAGAATGCGCGTCATCGGCGCGGCGATAAGCGCTTCGGCCGCCTGTTCGTCAGGCTTCGGTACACGTAGCTTCTGCTCCGCGCCAGACGCGTTGGCGGCGACGACAACGAGTTCGCCAGCGCGTGCTGCCGCAAACTGTGGCAACATCACTTCAAAAGCGTGCTTGCCATCGCCGATACCGTTGCGCTTAAGATCGGGGCGATCCTTGTCGGCAGGTGCTTCAGCGATAGGCTTGTCGTCCAGCAGGACGCGGATCAGAAGCCGCTCCGTCGGAACGGATGGATCGAAAGCCCAGCCATAGAGACGGCCTTCCTCTATGGCGTCAACGCGTCCTTTCATGGCTTCGGTCCTTTGAGGTCGGGCTGCAGCATTGGGGGCCGCTGCCTGCATTGTTTCCCCCTCAGATGGAACTTTGGTCGCGATGTTCATGATTTACCTCTTATGCTGCCTCGACACGCGCAATACGCAATGTCCCGATCAGATCGAGGTAGCGTGTGGCGGTCGTGTCGATCGTGTCCGGATGACGCGCATTCTCGCTGAGCGACCGGCGTAAGTCCGGGTTTTCCGCCATCCGACGCATCGCCTGGGCGAGCGCGAGCGGATCATTCGGCGGAACAGTGATGCCATTGACCTCGTTTTCAATCATTTCTGCCATTCCGCCGATATTACTGCATATGACAGGACGGTTCTGTCCCTGTGCTTCCTGAATGACGAGCGGAGCATTTTCCCACCAGATCGACGGCATTATGGCGCAGTCGACGGACTGGATCAGCTTGGCAATATCCTCACGACGATAGGCACCGCGGCGTTGGACGAACGGCGATGTCTCGGCAAAGAGCCGTTCGATTTCGCTGACGAAGCTTTCACTTTGAAATGGTGCTGCACCATGCACGCGCAATTCGAAATCGAAACCCTCGGAAATGAGCTGTTGTGCTGCTTCAAGCAGGACTGTTGCGCCCTTCCACGGATTGAGATTGCCGAAATAGCCGAAGACCGGCTTATTGCGTTCGCCCTGCAGTTCTTCCACAGAAGCGCGCTCCGGTTGACCATTGGGAATGACGCTGATCAGCTCTTCCGCAAGTCCCCATTCGACATAGCGTTGTTTCAGAAACTCACTCGGTGAGACGAATGCATCGACCGCGCTGAGGAGCGATTTGATATGCCGCTCACGCAGTACGAATTTATCAAGCGCGATGTCTTTGAAACAGGCATGACAACGGTCGGGACCAGCCCCATGGCAAAGCTCCTTGCCAGTAGTGCGGACCATAAGCCCGTCGTGGTGGCAGATTGGGTAATAGTCGTGCAAAGTAAGAACAATACGGCAATCTGGTAATGTTCGGCGCACGATATGCGGAAATTCGGCGCCCAGCAAAAGTAGATGGTGCAGGTGGACCACATCGGGCCGGAAATCCTGCAGTAGTTCGACAATGTCGGGAACAATTCCATAAAGGTCGATCTGGCTCATATAGAACCGGTCGAAATGGCCAGACCAGAGCAGGATTTCGTCCCCGCCGGTGCCGATGCTCTGGAAGCTCGTACCGGGACGGGCCTCACGATGCACCTTGTTGGTGGCTCCCATGAACATCGCCTCACAACCGGCGCGCTGATAGGCCCGGAACAGATCGTGTGCAAAAATCTCGGTTCCGCCGGGGTGGAGCGACGGATGGTTATGGGCCGCTATGAGGACACGCTGAGCCATCAGGCAGCACCTCGCGAGGCGATGAAAAGATCCTGATAGTGATCCCCTTCGATGCCGCGCCAGTGGCCGAATGATTTTGTTTCGAGCGTCAGTTTCGCGCCCGTAAGCGCGCGATCCAAGAAGCCGTTTTCAAACCCGACTGCCGCAAGCGGCGGCAGTTCCGGCACGAACCAGCAGGGTCCATTTCCATGGCGTTCAAATGCAAGTCGTTTGTCACGTTTACCGTGACGGTCGCGCGCGGCGACATCATCCACGACGAAAGCTGTCATGAACAATTTTCCACCGGGAGCGAGGACGCGAGAAATCTGATCGAGATAGGTTTTGACTTCATCTGACGTCAGATGCGTGACCACCGACGTCATGATGATGAAGTCGAAGCTCTTGTCCGCGAAAGGCAGGACGAGATTGAGTCCGCTGACCGCACCTTTGGGATTATAAAGATCGTGGGCGATATCGATGTGGCGGAACTCGAAGTTCGGATAGCGCGAGGTTATGTATTGTCGACACCAGTTAACACCGCCTGCTACGGGATCAATCCCGGAATAGCGGGCTTTTGCCGGATCGAGATATTGGGTCAGCGGCACGGCCATGCGACCGATACCTGAACCAATATCGAGCACATGGGCGTCGGGTCGAAGCCCGCCTTTGCGAATGAAATGACCGAGAAATTCGGCGCCGACTGCACGATAATCCCCATCGCCGACGAACACGTTGTTCGGGTCCGGGGAGGGCAAAAAGCGGTTCTTCAAAACAGACTGCATCAGCCAGTCGATCTGCTCATTCGGTATTGCTGGTTTGGCTTCGGGTTCTGGCTGTTTCAGCGCTACCACGTCCGTCAAGCGGCGCTCCTTTCAGATTTGGTCATGATCACATTGGACAGGTCGGCAGTGCCTTCTTGTTCTTGTGGCAGGACCATCAATTCAGTAATGTCGTCATCCCAGCGCTGTGTATGAAGCCAGGCATTATATTGACTGGCGAGGCCGCGCATGTAATCCGAGCTGCGACGGATCGAGCGGCGCTCGAAATGGTAAAGTGCTACGGAAGATTCATAGAATATCTGGAAGCCAAGTTGCCTGATCTTCAGGCACAGATCGCTGTCCTCATAGTCGCCGATGACGTAGTCTTCCGTATAGCCGCCTACGAGATCGAAGATATCCTTGCGTGTTATCAGGCAGGCACCGGTGACGCCCGGCACTTCCCGCGAGCGTCGTGCTGGCGGATAGTTGCCCGGCATACCCTTGTAATAATGGTGGTTCAGCCAGATGCCCTGACGGTCGCGGGCAAAATAAAGCCCGGCATGTTGAAGCGAGCCATCCTCGAACAAAAGGCGGGGACCGATTGCTCCGAGCTTCGGCTGATCAAACAGAGGCTGGATCAGTTGCTGCAGCCAACCATGTTCGGCAGGCACGACGTCGGAATTCAACATCACGATTGTCGTTCCTGTCGCAATGCTGGCGCCAGCATTGCAGGCACGCGCATAGCCGCCGTTGCGATTCATGATGGCGAGCTTGAATGGCATGTCGTGCAGAATGTGCAAGCCGCCCAGCATGTGTTCAGTGTCATCTTGAATCTCAGGGGAATCCAACACGAATATGAACTCTGCATTTTCGACGAGCCATGGGTCCGTCGCCATGGATGAGAACTGGAAACGCAGAAAGTCGAGATTGCGATAAAGTGGAATAACGATGGATGCGAGCGGGGAGGCAGGCGTCGTTCCGTAATCCTTCACCTCGGATATCCGCACCGTTGCAGCGAGCTTCTTCTCAACTTCGGTTAGAGCCGGTCCCAGAATATGTGAGAAGACATGCGGTCGGGCCTGTTGTGGTGGTACAGACCGCAAGATGCGATTGCGCTGCGCCGATGGCTCGAAGGGTTGCGGGGCCGGCACGAGCGGCGCGGTCGCGCCGGATGCAAGGCGCATCTGGAACCGGGGTTGCAAAAGCGGCCCAAGATTTTGCACTGAAGGAAGCCAGGCTACGAAGCCCGTTACATCCTGCTGCGGTGCGTCTTCCCGTTTGGCTATCTTGCCAGGAAATTTGTGAAAATTGGGCTTCAACGACAAAGCGCTTCCATTTTCCGGAAGATAGTCGATGTCTGCGAGCATGGCGGCCGGGTCATGCATCCACCCGCCCACGATCAACCCACCGTCAAGTGCCAATGCAAGATCGATTTCCGCTGCCGGATGGGTGGTTGACTGTGCGATCTGGCGAACGGGCAGCGGAGTGCGCGTTTGCAGGTCGATGGCGACTGCGGCGCCGGCAGAGCTTAACTTGCCGAGCTGGCGAACGAGAAACTCCCGCAATGCGCCATTGCCCTGCCATTTGGTCCACCATTTGGCGAAATCTGTTTGTTCGCCGGTCGATGCCGCAAGCTTGCGAACGGCAACGCCTTTCTGACCAGTGAGCACCAATAACAGCGATGACGGCAGGTTCTGCGCTGCTTCCAGCAGAAAATGACATGGCTGCCAGGCATTGCGAGCCTGCTTTCCCATCACAAACCTGGGTGGAACTACCATGACGCTGCCGGAAGTGATGCCATAGATAGCCGAAATCTCACCCAGCATCGGGTCGACCGCTGTTTCAAGAAGATGATGTCCCTGAACCGGTTCGCCGCAATGCTGGGCCTCACGCGGTTCCGGCGTCAACGCGAAAGTCAGGTCACGCACGAGGGATGCGAAAGTCTGGTTTCGGGAGAGCCGGAAAGTGCTACGCCACGTGGTCAGTAAATTGGTAAGAAGCTTGATATGTCCGGGCAAAGTGAGTTCGCTAACGACATATTCGACGTCGAAGGGAGCAAGTTCGTTGGCCGGATAGATGATCGCCTGAGCAGTGGGGCCAAGGGGGCCCGCAGAGAGCGAAAGTTCGACTGGTTCACTGCCGGTGCGCAGTGCCCAGAACATGCGTAGACCGCCATTTTCGAGCGGAATACCGACGCTCAACAGCGGGACCGGCTGAACCGGCATTTCAAATTTGCATTTGGTGGTTGTCCGAGCCGGGCCTGGGATATCCCAGATAACCACAGCGACATCGGCGCAGAGACGGCAAATGGAGAGGTTCTCGGTTTTGCTTTCAGTGTCCGCCGAATGGTCGAGGTTCAATGTGAGGCCCTTTCATTCTTGCAGGAATATCGGCTTGCAGGGATTCAGCTTGCCGGAGTGCCCGGGCACGCAAAGCTAAGGAAATGCGTGCCCGGTAAAGACGAAACGTGCCCGGCGGGAGGATTGCCGGGCACGCTCTCAATTGTTCAATTAGTGAACAGTGAAGTACTGGTCGGGATGATCCTGTACATCGTCTGCATTGGTGTTTACGAGGGTAACGGTATCGCCATTGCCGAGATCGACAACGACATTGCCACCAACCTGCGTGACACGGTCGGCCAGATCGTCTGCGGAAGAGATATCAAGACCATTGATGCCCTTCTGAATCTGCAGAATATCTTCGCCGGGATTGAAGTCGAGAATGACGTCGTTTCCGCCGCCACCATTGAACAAGAATGTATCGCTGCCATTTCCGCCGATAAGGATATCGTCACCGGCACCGCCATCGAGGATGTCGTTGCCGTTGCCACCCTGCAGGATATCGTTTCCGTCGCCGCCAAAGAGAAGGTCTGCGCCATTGCCGCCCTGAAGAACATCGTCTCCAGCACCGCCAAATAGCACATCATTCCCGTTGCCGCCGCTTAGGACGTCGTTTCCTGCATCACCGAACAGAATGTCATTGCCATTTCCGCCGAAAAGTAAGTCATCACCATTTCCGCCGAAAAGGGTGTCGTTCCCGTTGTCGCCGAAGATGGTGTCATTGCCATCACCTCCGAAGACGAGATCATCACCGCCATGGGCACGGATGAAATCGTCAAAGCGGGAGCCGAACAACACGTCGTCGTAGGCGCCGCCTTCTAAAGTGGCCATCTGCTTCTCCTTGTGTTCCTGTATGGGGTTTCCACAAGCCGGAATGCTCCGACCATTATGCTCTTAGTAGTCTGCTCTGCATTAATTGGAATTGCAACATTGGTAATTGGTATAATTGCGGCAACGTTAAGTAACAAATTATTACCATTAATTTATATTTCATTTATGTAAACAAAATTATGAAATATATTTGCTATCATTATAATTTATATTTACGTTGTAATTTTATCGAAATTAATTCGAAATTTGAACTTTATAGTTAGCAAGGCAGAAATTGAAAATTATTTCAATAAGATGACACCGCACATGAAATTTCATGTGCGGTGTTTCTGTCTTTTGGAATTTCAACCCAGGATCGATTTGTACTTAGGAATATTCCTAGCGCTAATCTTCGCGGAATGCCCGGTTCAAACTATCTGTGATAGGTGAAACCAAGTAATCGATAGCGCGACGTTCCTTGTGGACGATAATTATTTCGGCAGGCATGCCAGGGTAAAGCCGCGCAGTTGGGTTTGCTGCAAGTGACGCTGGAGTTATTTCGGCTCGCGCGACGAAGAATGCGGTATCTGTCTTTTCGTCGAGCGACTGATCGGCGGCAATATAGGTCAGTTTGCCGTCTAGCGGTGCCATTGAACGCTGATTGTAGGCAGTTAATCGGATCTGTGCGCCTGCGCCAACTGAGATACTGTCGATATCACGCGGGCTGATTTTCATTTCAACGACCAAAGGTTCGTTTTCAGGAACGATATCCATGATCGCTTCGCCCGGCGCGATGACGCCGCCCGGCGTGCGCAACCGGATGTTCGCAACAATACCATCCTGCGGCGAGCGTACTTCCACGCGACGCATCACGTCCTTGGCGGCAACGATACGTTCCTGCACATCGGAAAGTTCGACCTGGCTGGAGGTGATTTCGCCTGCGATTTCCGACTGGAGATCGCTTTCGATCCCCGTCAGGGCGAACTCTGCACCGGCTTTAGCCTGTTCGGCTTTAGCCTTGTCACCGCCATATTCGCCGCGATCACCCGCAAGCTGGCTAAGACGTGTATCGATTTCCGTGAGTTTCGATTTCTGCGCAAAGCCTTTTTCAACGAGGCTGGCAATCGCCTTTCGCTGATCGCTGATAAGTTCGATTTGCCGATCGGTGGCAGCTATCTGCGATGTGGAGGCCTTAGCCTGTTCCGTATATTGCTCGATGGTCTTCTGCTGGATGTCGATCTTGCTCAGTTTTTGTGCAAGTCGTTTTTGGAAAAAAATGTTCTCGGCACGAATGGCATTCTGGGCGTTCTCACCGCCATCGGCGAAACCTTCAGGAAAACTGATCTCCTTCTCGCCCGATTGTTCGGCGCGCAGGCGGGCCAGTTTTGCGATCAGACCTATGCGCCTGCTTTCCAGAGATTGGAGATCAGAGCGTGCCTTGGTGTCGTCAAGCCGGAGCAGGGGCTGGCCAACCTTGACTATGTCGCCTTCCTGCACGAGCAGGCGATCAAGAATGCCGCCTTCGAGGTGGCTGATCGTCTTGCGTTTGGAATCAACGATCACAGTGCCCATTGCGACCGCCGCGCTTCCCAGATTGGCGGAATAAGCCCAAGCGAAGAACCCGCCGAACGCGACGCCGATCGTGGCAAGGCCTGCTATGATGAGGCCGCGTAGCGGTGACCTTGAGTCCTCTCGTTCGAGATCGAGTGCCCATTCAGGTTTGACGCTGCCAAAACGGGTGAGGGTTTTGTGATCCGATGATTCTGCTCGTGGCGCGAGCAGGCTGGAAACACGACGAGGAATAACAGATTTACCCATCATGCGTTTGCTGCTCCCATTTGCGGGCCGTTATTGGCGGGTGTCAATGAGGCGACAACATCGGTGCGCGGGCCGAACTGCGAGATGCGACCGTTTTCGAGCACCAGCAGCTTGTCGGCGACCTGCATGATAGATGGCCGATGTGCGATCATAATTACAATCGCACCATCGTCGCGGGCATGTTCGACGGCTCGGATCAGTGCACGCTCGCCGACGGCGTCGAGATTTGAATTCGGTTCGTCGAGAACGATCAGGCGGGGGCGATTGTAAAGGCAGCGGGCAAGCCCGATTCTCTGGCGCTGGCCACCTGACAGTGTCAGGCGACCGTCACCAACCGGCGTGTCATAGCCGAGCGGCATGCGCCCGATCATTTCGTGCACATCGGCAAGGCGCGCGGCTTCGAGCACACGGTGCGGGTCGCTGTCACCCATGCGGGCAATGTTGTCCTTGATGGTTCCGTCAAGCAGCGAGACCGATTGTGGCAGATAGCCGGCAATCTCACCGAAAGAACCGCGCTCCCAGAGATAAACGTTATTGCCGTCGAGGAAAACGCCGCCTGACGTGGGTTTGACGATGCCGATCAACAGTCGGGCCAGCGTTGATTTGCCGGCAGCCGAAGGGCCGACGACGCCCAGTACTTCACCAGGCGAAATCGAGAAGGAGATGCCCTTGATGATCGGAACGTCGATGCCAGGAGCGGCATAGATAAGCTTGTCAATCACAAGATCGCCGTTGGGCCTCGGTGTTGGCATGGTTTGGCGAACGGCCAGATTCTCCGAAAGCAATGACTGAACGCGTTTCCAGCTGGCAATTGCACTGACCCACTGGCGCCAGTTTTCGACGATTCGGTCGAACGGCATCAGCAAACGCCCGATTATGATGCTGGTCGCTATCATGGCGCCAGGGGTGATTTCCTGCTGCATGGCGAGTAGCGTGCCGATACCGAGGGATCCAATCTGGATGATGAAGCGAGCCGTGCGGGCAATTGAGGAGAGGGCGCGGGCACGGGTTCCACCAAGGTCAAGCACCTCCAGGGCATGAACCTGCATCGTTCGCCAACGACGGGCGAGCGCCGGAAGCATGCCCATGGCTTCGATGACTTCAGCGTGGCGCAAGCTGCTGCCGATTTTGGAAACCGCTTCGATGTTGGCTTGATTCGCCTCCTGAATAAGATTTCGAGTCAGGAGGTCGGTGAGTAGGCCACACGCGACCAGAATGATGACGGCGACGAGACCGATCACGCCCAACATTGGGTGAAGCAGGAACAGAACCCCGAGGAAAATCGGCGACCATGCCGCATCGAGCGGGGCATTAATGGCGGGAGATGTAAGGAAACTGCGCAATTCGTTGAGATCGCGCAACGTCTGCGTTGCTTTCGGCATGCCTTGATTCACAGAGGCCTGTACCGCAGCCGTCAGAACCGCGAGGTTCAGGCGGCGCACGAGCGCGCTGCCCATGGCCTGGAAGGAAAGCGAGCGGATATATTCTAGCACGCCGAACACCAGCATCGCACCGATGGCGAGCACGGTCAGCATGGTGAGTGTATCCATGCTTCGGCTGTTCAGCACTCTATCATGAACCTGCAACATATAGAGAGGTACAGTGAGTTGTAGCAAATTGATACAGGCGCTCAGCAGCACTGCATAAAGTAGTCCTGACAGGAAAACGCGGCGGGCCTTGAAAATCAGGCCTTTGGGCGTAGTTACCGAATCGTCCTGCCCCTTTTTGTGTGCTGGGCTCTTGCCAATCGATTTGAATTCGCGAGTATCATTCATACGCTATCTGCCTTGGAATGGTCACAGGTGGCGGATATCCCTAAAAACTGTGTGCTAGTTCTCAATGTCAGTAAAGTAATACTGCAGAGAATGTGACAGAAAAAAGGTTCTTACGGCGGGGAAATGCGAAAGGAGAAAAGAAAATATAACTGCAAATTTCTTCAAAATTTGAAGTAAAACTGAAAATGGAGAGCAAAAGATGCAAAAACTTCTGCACGAGGGAGTGGAAGTCGAAACATCAGTCGATGGCTTTACTGCCGTTGATTTTCCTGAAGTTACCGCCGAAAAACAGGAACGCAGACATCCGGTCCATACAGTTGTTATCACGCATTTCGAACTGGCCCGGATGATAGAACGAGTGAACCGCCGCTTTGTGAGCTTGCTGAAAACCGAGCTGACGAAGTTAGGTGTGGAAGATATCGGTCCGGCCCAGACCCTGGTTCTGATGGCTATCGGCGATGTCGAGCTCACTGTGGGTGAATTACTGGATCGCGGACATTACGTCGGTTCCAACATTTCCTATTATCTTAAACAGCTTACCGATGGTGGGTATGTCGACCGCGTCGCCTCGCAGAGGGACAAAAGGTCTGCCCGTATCCGCCTGACGGATAAGGGTGAGCGGCTGTGTGCAAGCTTGCGGAATGCGAGCCGGGCCTACAACCATATCCTCACTCGCGATGATGACGATCTCAGAAATCTCGAGATCGCCTATCAGACTCTGCACAGACTGGAACTCGTGTGGGGTAACGCCGCACGATTTGGCATTTGATGTGTTGCGACGTTTTTCGGTCGTTAGCCGAGCACGTTTCGTAACATGCGTATAGCATTTGTGCACAGGCGCGGTTTTGGCCAGTTCGCTGCTTTAGCCGAAAATTTGGCTACCAGCGGTCATGATGTAAGCCTGATCTGCGAGACAGTGGACCGTCGCCTCCCAGCGGTCCGCGTCATCCGCCACAGAGTGGAATCTGGTCCTCGCACCGGCGGTGCGATGGCCAGATATCTCGAAGTACCCGATCATCATACGAGGATCGGGTACCGTGTGGCCGAAACCCTGGAAACCATGGCTCATCAAGGCCAGGCGCCCGATATTGTCATCGGTCATATTGGTTGGGGCAGCATGATGTTCGTCAAGGACGTGCTGCCCTCAGCACCAGCTCTTGGTTATTGCGAATTTTTCTACCGTGCCAATGGTGCGGATGTAGGATTTGCGCCCGGCGACCGACCAGATATCGAAACCCGCAAGCGTCTGCGTTTGCGCAACATGGCGCAGCTCGTTACCCTTGAAGGAATCGATGGCGGGTTTAGCCCGACACACTGGCAGAAAAGCCTCTACCCGCGTTCTGTGCAGAATCGCATCGCCGTGGTGCACGAAGGGGTAGATACAAAACTTTTCTATCCAGACCGTCACGCCACGATTCAGCTACCCGATGGACGCACGCTGAAGGCAGGAGAATCGCGCGTGATTACATTCGTCGCACGCGATCTCGAACCCTATCGTGGATTTCCGCAAGCGCTTGAAGCTGCAGCCAAGGTCGTTCGGCAGAACGAAGATGCGATCTTCGTTTTTGTTGGCGGTGATGGCGTCAGCTATGGCACGCCGCCGCCCGGTGGCGGATCGTGGCGCGAGCATCTGGTCAAGAATCTGGATCTGCCGCCGGATCGCATCGTATTTCCTGGTACAATTCCGCACGCCCAACTCCGTAAGCTCTACCAGATATCCACCGCACATATTTATCTGACATATCCGTTCGTCCTGTCCTGGTCGATGGTGGAAGCGATGGCCTGCGGCGCGCTTATCATCGGTTCGGACACGCCGCCCGTTCGGGAAGTGATCCGCTCAGGTCAAAACGGGCTACTTGTGCCATTTTTTGACTCGGATGTGTTGGCGGAAGTGATCATGAATGTCCTTCGCGACCCCGATGCATGCCTCCAGATGCGTGCAGCCGCACGCCGGACAGTCGAAAACCGGTTCAGGCTGTCGGATTGTTTACAGCAGCAAAAAACCTTGATCGATGCAGTATTGAACGGGAGATAATCAGTATGTGGCGACAATCGGGCGTGCAAACAGTGATAATGAAATATAAAATGCCGTATTTCTGCGTGTTTACGACGTAGGCGCAATATATACGCACATTGCTTCAAATTTTGAATTAAACTTGTTCCAAATATTCGCAATATTATCATACAGTTGATGCTATAAGGCTGTTGACAATACATTGACTGTATTTTCTCATTGCAAGTGCAGGCCGAGACTCCCAAGTCGGCCATCACACAATGGATGATTATGTTGAGCACACCACTTCCTGCGATCTCGGCGCGGAAATCCCGCCGATATGCCATTGCTTCTATGCGTGATCGTGAAGCGCTGGAAGCGACGTCTCTGGGCGGGCTGACCACTTTTGTTGAAGGGGATGGAAAACGTCTTCGGCTGGCGAATACATTTCCGCTCATCGCGATTGCTGCTTCGCAAGAGGGCGAGGACGAACTGAAGACGGTTCTGCAACAGGTTTATCGTCTGAGCACCATTCCGGAACTTCCCGTTGTGCGAATCGACGATGCGACGGCGGAAACCGTTCCCATGCTGGTCACCCAACTGCTTGAGAGCAGTTTGGATCGCCTTGTCGGCCACGTCAGCAAGGTTCACACCGAGCTCGCCATGCTGCGTCGCGAGCGTGAGACAATGTTTGAGAATTACCGGGCGATTGAAGACGCGTTTCACGCTCGCAACTGGGATTCCTCAACGGAAATCTTCAGCCATGCCCCTCTGGTCGACCCCAAGGATGAAGGCTTTGCGCGTCTGCTGAGAGAATCGGAGATCGAACAGCTTTTCCCGGTTTCGAGCTATGCCGTTTCCGGTTTTGCCCTGCATTTCCGTGATCTGCCAGTCAGTCGCAATGGCCAACTGATCGTTACGCTGGACTATCTTGAAAACGGCGAAGGGATTGCTGAGTGGCTGGTGCCTTACGGTGCGCTGCATTCGGAGTGGAACTTCTTCTCGCTTCCGAAGGCGTGCGATGGCAGCCATCGGACATTGCGTCTGCGCATCTCAGCTTCGGGCGGGGTTCCACCAGAATTGTCGTTGGGGAATGTGATCGCCAATGAGCGTTATGCGGCGCGTGCGCGTATTCCACATGCTGATCTTGATATGCGCCCTCTGGCATTGCGGATCTTCACCGGCCTGCCGGGTGTCCGTCCGGCATCGCTGCCGAATGCCATTGTACCGACTGCGCTGATCAATGGCCGCAAGGTTGATGATTACCGTCTGCCCGTTGAATTGCTGCGTAACGTGGCCAACGTGTCCGTCACACCTATTACGCCCGACTTTCCGACTGTGCGGTTTCTGGAACATGAAGATGCCATCGGCTGCCATCCGCTTGAGGAAGGGGTCACCGCAGCTGCAATCCGTCGTGTGGTCGCGCCGGGCACAGTTCGAGTTTCAGCGCGGGCTTTGATCGATCATCCCGAAGGCCAGCCCTGCGCAGTGGGACTGCTGCTGGTCAATCTGGCGTCGGATGTGAAGGAAGAAATCGATGCGATTTCCAGCCTCGACCGCCGCCGCCAGCAGGGGTTGTTCAGCGGCTGGTCGGAAGTTGCACCCAATCGTCCGATCGACATCAACTTCATGCTTGAGGAGCCGATCGACCGCACGATGGATCTCGTCGTCCTGAGCAAAGCCGCTGGAGGTTCCGTGGATTTTTCCTGGCTCAAAGTATTCAACTTCCGGCTGGTTAAGCACATTGAGGCGCGCGCCAGTCAGGAAATAACCAAAGAGGCCGCGAATGTACGATAGGTCGAAAGATTTGATCGTTGTCGCCATGCCGCTTTATGGTCATGCGGCGCTGGCTCTCGAAGCGCTGGAAACCGTTCTCGCGTCAGAAACGGTTTTCCGCACGCAAATAGTGGTGTCGGTCGATGGTGATCCGCGCCGCGAAGTGTTTGATAGCCTGACGCTTTATGCGGCGGCTCATCCAAACATTCACATCATCTTCGGCGAAAATGCAGGCCCCGGCGGCGCGCGCAATCGTGCTGTCGACTATATTCTCGAAGAGATGCCCGATGTGAAGGCGGTTTATTTCGTTGATGCCGACAACCGGGTACAGCCCCACACCATCGATACGCTCTATCGCAAGCTTTTGGCGTCGAATGCGGGCTGGGTCTACACAAATATCGATACCTTTTCGGTCAACTGGCGCGCTCATTATGGCGACAGCTATTCGCGCCTGATTCACTGCATCACTGATAATATCTGCGATACCGGATCGATGATTTCCGCGGAGGTTTTCCGCAGCGGTGTCCGTTTTGATGATGATCGTCAGAATGGTTTCGAGGACTGGGAGTTTTGGCTGTCGGCGATTGAGGCGGGTTTCGTGGGCGCGCCTTGTCACGATACTGGTTTCGAGTATCGCCTGCGCGCGGAGAGCCGTTTCAAGGAAGCTAATCGTGACCGCTCCGGCTCAATCAGTTTCCTGCGCAAGCGGCACAAGGCACTGTTCCGTCGCCCGACGCTTGTGGGTTTCGAGCATGAAGAATGTCCGCGCTATGGCGTGATCCGCGCAGGCGAGGGGACCGTCAGCCTTTTCACCGACCTCAGCCTTGGCACATCAGACCTTAAATTCGATGATGCCATTCGCGCCTTCTGGGGCAGTGTGTCTGAGCCGGACAATTTTCACTTCCCGCCGTTTCTTGCCTCGTCCAATACTGAGACGCTGAAACTTCTGGCGCGTTCACGACTGCTACCGAATATCCTGTCACGGCTCGAAAAGCTTTCTGAACAGGCCAATATCGTCTTTGTGGAACTCACCAATGTTGAAGACGAGCGGCGCATCGATACAGAGATCATGCCTTCCGGCACGCGCCAGCCGCACGCTGATCTGATTTTCGTCTCGACGAAACTGATCAAGGACATCATCGAAAACGATGCGCTGGATTGGTTTGCATCATTGGGCACGCAGCAATTATGGCCCACATCGGCGCGGATGAAAGTGCGTTTCCCGTTCCCGCGTGTGCGTCAGCGCCGGGCCTTGTCGCGGCCTGAACAATCGATGCTCAATCTGGTGACGTCGATTGCGACGAGCCCGCTCAAGCAAAGTGCGGCCATGCGCTGGACATGGCGTCCGCGTCGCCTGCCCGCACTTTCTGAAATGTATCTGGTGCTGCGCAATGAACTTGGTGGCGGGCCAGTGCTGCCGCTTGCGCATAATGCAGCAAGGAAGAAAACGGCTGCCGTTCTGGTGCCGAATGCCTCGTTCGGCGGGGCGGAGAAGGTTGCTTATGCCGCCGGGCGTGAGTTGAAAAACCAAGGATTTGAAACCCACCTCTTCGTGCTCGGCAATGAGCGGATGGACGTGCTGGACGAGTTCGACCAGTCCTTCGACTACCTGCATTTCTGGAAGGACGGCATTCCCGCCTGGGGAGACACAAATCGCTTCTTGGGGCAGGATTTTATCACCGACGATCATCCGCTTGATTGGAGCATCCTGCGTGGCCAGCTTTCAGGATTCGACCTTGTCGTGAACAATCACGTCATGGCGGCGCATCCTTTGATGGGGAAACTTCGCTCTGAAGGCACGCGCACCGCCTGCTATCTGCATGTAGTGGATGAAACGGTCTTCCGCCGCCAGGCGGGGCAGCCCTATGCCGCGATTGCCTTCGAACATGCCTATGATGCATTCCTGACCTGTTCGGATCAATTGAAAATCTATCTGCACAGCTTTGGCGTGCCGTATGAAAAAGTGTTCTCCGTGCCAAACGGAGCCAGTTTTTCAATCGATACAAAACTGCGTACGCAGGTCACCGCAGCGCGCAAGCAAGGCCGCAAGGGCGAACCGATGCGAATGCTCTATATGGGGCGTCTCGATCGCCAGAAGGGTATCGACAGGCTGCATGATGCAATCGTCAAGCTGAAAGAGCAGGGTATTCCCTTCGAAGCGCAGGCAATTGGCGGCGAAATCCTCTCCGACGATCCAAGTGCCTCTTGGATGACGCGCCTGAAGGATGCGGGTGTGAAAGTCTCGCCACCAGTCTTTGACGGCAAGGACATTGCGAACCATCTTGCATGGGCCGATGTTCTCTTGATGCCATCGCGCTGGGAAGGTGCGCCGCTGATGATTGCCGAAGCGCAGCAACTTGGCTGCGTGCCGGTTGCCACAGCCGTTGGTGCTGTCGATGAGCTCATCAATCATGGCCGCGATGGCATTCTCATCCGCAATGGCAACGATGCGCAGATCGTCTCCGACATGACGCGCATTCTGACCATTCTTGCGCAGGATCGCGAAGCCCTGATGCGAACCGCTGAAGGTGCGCTCGCCTCCGCTGCTCACCGCACATGGAGTTCGGCTTTCTCCGAATTTACCGATTGGGCGAATGAAATACGCCCCGCTTATCCGAAATCCCGGTCTTCCCAGCCGGATGTTGCAGATGCTGCCAGCACGATCGCCGCTCTTCCCGGCCGTGCAGTTGCCTGATTATACCAGAAAGGTCGACCTATGAGCCGCCCAACCAATCCAAGAATCCTCGTTACGGGCATTCCTAGCCATCTGACGCGCCTTATCCAACGTGCGGATAAAGCGCAGGTCCATTATTCGGAAAAACAGCGGGATTCCGAATCCAGGGATAATTTCATCCAGGAACTGAAGAATATCAGCAATACTGGCAATTATCTGATCGGCGAAGGTGCGATGACGGCGCTTCTGCCGAGCGCCAAGCACATTCCGTTCTGGCATCTCTATAATTGCGTGAACAATGGAACGGGTCTCGAAGAGGTCAACAAGGAATTCGATATCTGCGTCTTCACTTGCGCAAACCTTCTGCGCAAGGGCCTGTCTGCGGATGCGGAAGCCCTCGTTCTGTCCAAGCTCGACATGCCGGTGGTTATGCTCGGCATCGGCATCCAGAACCGTCCTGACATTGAAGGCGAAGACGGTCTGCCAGCGGGCACGAAGAAGCTTTTGGAGGTGCTCAAATCCCGCGAGCATTATTTCCTCACGCGCGGTGAAAATGCTGCCGGATATCTCCGCGATCAAGGCTTTTCCTATGTCCGTCCGGTTGGCTGTCCGTCGCTCTATTTCCGTCCCGATAATATGCGCAAGGCGATCAGCCGTCTGCCCGATGTGAAAGTGGGGGAGGGCCGTACCGTTTTCACCGGCTATATGGGTGCGGAACTTGAAACCATTGGCGATATGAACGCGCTGAGTTCGGATGACGGCCGTTCTGCCTATGTTGTTCAGGATGAGTTGCTGCACTTCGACATGCAGCTTGAATCCGATGCCAATGGCCGCGCCTACGACTCCACAACTGGCGAACTTGTCGGTCCGCTGACCTACAAGGGCTCGGACGATCTCAAGAAGAAGATCAGCGTTCACGCCTTTCTCGATACAAATCAATGGCGCGCCTGGTGCTCGACCATGGATTTCTCCTTCGGTCGCCGCTTCCATGGCAATGTTATTTCAATGCAGGCTGGTGTGCCGAGCCTGATGGTCGCCGTAGATGATCGTATGCGAGAGATGCTGAACTTCTCCGGTCTGCCGAAAATCGATGCCCGAGACCTCAACGCGGCCAATGACCGGCGGGCTTTCGTGAGCGACCACATCGCCGCGATGAATATCCCCGAAGTCATCGAAAACTACTCGGCGCGAGAACGCAATTTCCGAAGCGTGCTTTCAGAAATCGGCATTGGATAACTCCCAGTCCAACCCGGTCTGAAGCAGGATTCAGATTTTATTGTTCGCATGTCTTTGTCCCAAAACCGGTTCCCACTTTTGGGAGACATGCCTTAACTCCAGCGAAGATGGATCACCATGCGCATAATGATCACCGGCATCCCGTCCTATTTGATGCGGACCGTCGAAAGCGTTTCAGGGGCGAGTGTCAAGCATCGCCCCTATTTCGAACCCATCCGCACGAAGAAGGATGTGATCGATCAGGTCAAGAAGATTGCCAATACGGGCAATTATCTCATCGGTGAGGGTGCAGCCAATGCAGTGCGCGGCCATGATGTCACCTATGTCCCGTTCTGGCATCTGGCCAACAGCCTCAATTCACCCGATACCTATGCGAAGCTCAACGAAAGCTTTGATCTTTGCCTGTTTGCCTCAGCCAATCTTCTGCGGCCCGGCTATGCGGCAACGACGGAATCATTCGTCTTTGAAAAGCTGAACATGCCGATTGTAGTCATGGGTATCGGTATTCAGAAGAAGGAAAATCTGAAAGCGGAGTTGCCAGAAGGTACGCGCCGTTTCCTCGAAATTCTGCGCCGCAAGGAAAGTTTCTTCCTGACGCGCGGGCATTTCACCGAAGAATTCCTGAAAGATGCGGGCATGAAATATGTCCGTCCGACGGGCTGCCCATCGCTCTATTATGCACCGGATCAGATGAAGCTCTCGCTGAGCCGCCTTGCCGATCCTAGCCTTGCAGACGCGCAGAAAATTTCCTTCGGTGGCTATCTCGGCAGTGTGGCGGATACGATTGTTGATGCTCATGCGCTGCTCGAAAAGGACAGCGTTGCAAGCTACGTCATTCAGGACGAGGTCATCGTCTACAACATGAACATGACGGGTGAAGATCATTCCGAAGCCTATGATCAGGCCGCAAGCCGCATCACGGCGCCGGTCGATTACAAGCACATGGAAAAATGGCAGCGCAAGAACGAATTGCTGGTGTTCTTCGATACGCACAAATGGCGCAGCTGGATTTCTAGTCAGGATTTCGGCCTGAGCCGCCGTTTCCATGGCACGATCATCGGAATGCAGTCGGGTGTCCCGGGACTGATGATCGCTGTCGATGATCGCATGCGCGAAATGCTCGGTTTTGTCGGCTTCCCGCATATCGATGCGAGCGTCTGGAACCGTGAGCCGCAGAAGAAAGCCTATCTGCGCGATTTCCTTTCCAGGATCGATGTGCCAGCGGCCATCAATCGTTATTCGGAATGTGAAGCCAATTTCAACGGCGCGCTGAAGGATATCGGTATCCGATGATGGAAACGCGCAAGAGCATCGGGATTGGGGTGGTGGCAGCGGTGGCGCTTTTAGGCGGTATGTTGTTAGCAACCCAATCTGAGAGTGCTTTTGCCGATACGCGCTTTGGCGTCAACAGGGTCAACATGGCCTGGCTCAAGCCGGTAGAGCGCGAGAACATCTTCGAGCAGATGGTAGAGAACGGTGTGGTGGCGGTTCGGCTGTCACTCACACGACCGCTCGATCAAAGCATCGATGCTGTGCGCCTTGCCCATGAGAAGGGTCTGGCCATTCTGCTCGAAATATCGCTCAACAATGCAGACTTCTATCCTGAAGGAACGAAGCCCCGTTCCGGGCGCGGGCGTATCTGGGACATGTATCGGCTTTCCGACATATCTCCCGAGCACTTTCAGCAGGCTATGGGTGACGCTTTGCAAAAGATTGATGCGCTGGGTGTGCCGCTGGTTGCGGTTGAACCCGGAAACGAGATCAACTGGGGCGCTTACAATGGCGATCTTGCCATCCTGCCCAAGGAAAAGATGAAGACCGCACGCTCTTTGGACGAGATGGAAGAGCTTCCTCTGGTCGAAAAAGGTGCTGAAAAATATGTCGAACTCTTGCGCATCGTGCGTGCTGAACTGGTGAAAACAAAACACAGCGCCAAGGCAAAGGTCGTATCGGCGGGGCTTTCTGATATCCCCTTCATAGATGCCGACCGGCGTGGAATTGATACTGTCGAACCCGCCGCCTTTACCGATCTTCTCAAGAAATATGGTTTGGATGGCGCTGCAGACGGCTACGGCATTCACATTTATCCGGGCAGCAGTGGCACACGGGCTGCGCGTGCAAAGCACATCAGCAATGCGCTTTCGTTCTGTGGTGGGGTGGATGGCAAGCCTTGTTGGATCACTGAGTGGGGCTTTGCCAATACGTCCAAGGCTTGCCCGGCCAATGACAATAATCGCGAACAACTGGTCGAGAAAGCACGCGACCGCTTCCGCCGGATGATGGACAGCGGCCAGATCGCAGCCGCTTATTATTTTGATTGGGATGCAAGCACTTACGGTGTGTGGCGTTGCGGTTCGCTGACGCCAGCCGGTAAGGCTGCAACGGTGACGAAATGAAACTCAAGACTGTAATCATCGGTGGTTCAAACACCGTCATGCTGCCCGGTTATCTGCCGACGCTTTTATCGACGATGGCGAAACGCGGCGTGGAACTCGACATCGTCGCTGATCTCGCGGTTGGGGGCACGACGAGTGCTCTTGGCCTTTATCAGCTCAAGCAGTTCGAACAGCTCGAAGAGTGTGAGCTGTTGCTGATCGAATATGCGATCAATGATGCCTTCGTTTATGGCGATGAACGGCGTCCATTCCGTCATTGGGCACGGTTTTACGAAGGGATCATTCGTTACGCGCTTGAACGCAACCCAAACTTGCGTATTGCAACGCTTGTGTTCGGCGCACGCAATGGCTCATTTCTGAATTCCGTTCCCTCGATTGATGCAGGCATCAACTACATTTCGCAATGGTATGGAACGATCACGGTTGATGTTTCGCGAATGCTGATGCAGCAATACGGCCGCGATGTCGTAAGCAATCCGGCTTTCTATCTCGATCAGGGCCATTATGCGCGTCCAGTTTCGACAACCATCGTTGCGAACTTGATTGCAGATGTTCTCGAACCGGCCTTGTCTGTTCCACATCGTCCAAAAGCGCTGCCGTTCGCTATCGACCCGGACCATTTCGCCAATGCACGCGCTTTGAGCGGCGAGCAGCTTTGCAAGCGGCTGGGGCGCGTGCCGGTCCAATACAGCAATCGCCGTTTTTCGATTTCGGCGCTCGATCTTGGTGCGGACAGGATGCGCTTTGAAGTTGATAACGGACAACTGCTGGCGCTTGGCTATGTCTGTGATCCGCGCATTCCACCGCTCGATGTGGCGATGGGCGGGGAGGTGCATCGCGCGGCAATGATGAAGGGCGGCGTACGCGACGGAACCTACAAGTTTCTGGTTTCGATGCTGAGTTTCGAGTTTCTTTATGGCACTAAATTGCTGGAAGCACGCGGGAATGTGGCGCTTACTCTATCTGGTGCCGAAGAGGGCGTGGAACATAAGCTGCATGTTCCCAAAGATAGTGCCCATCACGAGGAACTGCCTGCGGAGCCGGTGCTTCCGATAACCGGCATGCTGTTTTCCGGCAATTTGAAAGTCATGTCGCTGGAGAAGAAGGCCGCTGTAAGCGCTGTTCTATCAGAAGCGGCCCAGTAGCTGTTATTCTACGAAAATGTTGACGCTGGCGGCCCGTCCGGCAGCGTCGACCACGGTCAACGTCGAATATCCGGTTCCGTCCGGTTGCCAGTTTGTTGTCCGCCGCCGCTCAATCTCAGCAATAGGCTTGCCATTGGCAAGCCAGCGAAACGGTGCGCGTCCGCCCTGTAATTTCAGCACCAGTGGCGAGGCATTATCGGTCAGGGCTTTCAATTCGACATGCGCGCCATCAGGCGGAAACACGATGCGCGGTGCAGGCTCAATCGTGGCTTTGAGAACCGGCAGAGGATCGCTTGCAGACGAAAAGCGTATCTGCGTCACAGGAAGATCGGCGCGTGCTGTGCGAAATGCGCCAGCGGGCGCACGCGGCAGCGGCACTGACGCAACGCCCGAACGCACAAAGGCTTCAAACAGAATGGGCGCTGCCGAAACATAACCGGAAAGGCCCGGCACCGAGCCCCCATCGGCTCGTCCGACCCAGACACCCAGCACATAACGCCCGTCATAACCGACCGACCAAGCATCACGATAGCCATAGGACGTGCCGGTCTTGTAAGCGAGGCCGAGACGTTTCGCGCCTTGCGGCGGCACGACACCGGCCAGAATATCGCCAATCTGCCACGATGCCTGTTCGCTCAGAATAGGAGCCGATGGCTGCACCGGCTCGGTACCTTCGGTGCCGTCACGAAGGGCTGCACCGCGACCGCCATTGGCAAGGCCTGTATAAAGCTGCACCAGATCACGCAGGCTGATGCCCGCGCCGCCAAGTCCGATGGCAAGGCCCGGCGCTTCACCTTTCGGCAATTGCAAATTGACCGCCGCCTGACGAATACGTGTGGTGAGCCGTGCAGGACCAATTGCATCCAGCAGGCTGATGGTCGGCACATTAAGCGACATTTGCAGCGCCTGACGGATGCTGACATCGCCCTGATAGCTCATATCGAAATTGCGCGGACGATAGCCTGCAAAATCCTGCGGGCGATCCTCGATGATGGTTTCCTGCGCAATCAGCCCCTGCTCGAAAGCCAGCCCATAGATGAAGGGCTTGAGCGTCGAGCCGGGCGAACGCACGGCGCGGGTCATATCGATCCAGCCCTGCCGCTTGCCATCAAAATAATCAGCGGAACCGACTTCGCCTAAGATATTGCCGTTGCGACTGTCGGCCAGCACCATGGCGACCGATACTTTTGGCCCAAGCTTCGCAGCAGCTTCGCGCGCCACAACTTCAAGCCCAGCCTGCACCGACTTTTTAAGCGTCAGTTGATGCCGGGCCTCGGTCGGTGCCTGTTTCAAAGCGAGATCGGCAAAGTGAGCGGCCAATGAAGGCAAGGGATGACGCGTCGCGGATATGCGCTCACGCGATGCGCGCTCGGCTTCTTCGCCTGTGAAAACATCAGATGAAACCATGCGTTTTAAAACGCGATCCCGCGCGGCAACCGCGTTCTTCATCTCGCGATCCGGGCGGCGGCGTTCAGGCAATTGCGGCAGAGCCACAAGAAGTGCTGCTTCCGAAGTGGTGAGGCGAAGCGGCTCCTTGCCAAAATAGGCAAGTGATGCCGACCGCACCCCCTCCAGATTGCCGCCATAGGGCGCAAGCGTCAGATAGCGCTCCAGAATTTCAGACTTGCTTAACCGCCTTTCGATCTGGATTGCACGCGCCAGCTGTCGGAACTTGGAGCCGAAGCTGCGGCTTTCGCGCGGCTCGATAAGGCGTGCAAGCTGCATGGAAAGTGTGGAGCCGCCGGAAACAATACGGCCGCTCCCTGCAAGCTGATAAGCGGCGCGCAACAGCGCCCAGCCATCAATGCCGCCATGATCGTAAAAACGCTTGTCCTCATAGGCGATCAGCATTTTCACGAATTTCGGATCGACATCCTCAATCCGCGTATTCAAGCGCCAATAGCCGTCCGGCGTTGCATAGGCACGCAGCAAAGCGCCGTCGCGATCCATAACTTCGGTGGAAATGGTCAGCCGTTCCGGCAAAGGCGGAGGATAGGCGCGGTCGAGCCAGTCAAGCCCGACCACGGTTCCGAGTGCAGCGATGCCGAGAAACGCGGCACCGCCAATCGCTATTTTCCAAAGCCTTTTCATTTGTTTGAGCGCATACTAAGGTGCCGCCACCTCCATCATGCCTGTCGCCGTGCGCGCTGCAAATTGCGGACGATACATGTCCTCAACCGTTGCTGCCGGATGGGTGTAAAGACCCGGCGTCACCGCACGCACCACATAAGCCAGCGTGATCGGCTTCTTCTCGCCTGCAGAGCGATCGAAAGCGGCCACAAAACGATCATTGCGGAATTCGAGATGCGCTGCCTGTGTGCTTTCAAGCCATGGGAAATTGCCAAGATCAGCACTGGAAACAAGGCCCGGATTGTCGATCTCGAAACCAGCTGGCAGCAGATCGGTCACAAGCAGACGCGACTGCCATTCCTGCAGGTCGTCGATTTTAAGAACAACCACATAGCGCTCATTCTGATTGACCCCGGTGACATTGGCCGGTTCCCCATCAAGCGTATAATAGGTGCGCTCGATTGCGAAACCTTCGCCACCGGCAGGTAGTGACTGCGCAGGCGGTGCAACTGCGGTCACGACCGCATCAACCGAACCCTGCCCCTTGTTGGTGACGACCAGCGGCTGTGCTTCAAGGGCTGCACCATTGAGACGCTCGGAGAACGCGCCCTGATGCGCTGTGCCATTGATGTCGAGGCTGATTGCGCCATTGTCGTCCTGAAGCCCGCGTGCTGCAAGCAGCATCCATGCCTGATCCTGCGTGCTGAGATAGCGTGCCTTTTCGCGCTGGAACTCGACCAGCGTAATCAGCGATGGCAGCACTTTCGGCGCAGGCTTGGTTTCCGAAGCAAGAGCCAGCATTGCCGCACCATCGCGCAAGGGCGAACCATAATCCGAGCGATTATAGTCATAGCTCGACTGGCTGGTTGCGAGCTGGAGCGACGCATTGAATACGCGTTCCGAACGCGGCTGCTCACCATAAAGAGCAAGTGCAGCACCAAGCTGGGCAACGGCCATCGGGCTTGCAAAGTTTTCAAGCTGGGTATCGGCAAAGTAACGCAGATCGCCAACAGAAGCCTTCTTGTTGCGTGCCAGAACATAGAGCGCATAGGCAATGTCGTTGCCGCGTTCCTTGACGTCGGTGGTATAGTCGAGCGCATTTTGCAGATTAGAAAGTGCGGACAGCATCGCCTGCTGCGGCACGTCATAGCCCTTCTCGCGGGCACGCGTCAGGAAGTCGGTCACATAGGCGTCCATCCAGAGATCACCCGATCCCGGCGACCAGAGGCCAAACGACCCGCTTGAAGACTGGTTGTTGAGGACGCGGAAGATGGAATCTTGTACGCGCTTTTTAAGTTCTTCCTGACTTTCCAGACCCGCTGCCGCTTCCGTACCTGCAGCCATTTCGCTCAAATAAAGCAGCGGCAGTGCGCGGCTGGTGGTCTGCTCTGTGCAGCCATAAGGATAGCGGTCGAGCGCCATCAACAAAGCTGGCACATCAAATGCCGCACTGCGCGTCACGCCAACGCTGACAAAAGCACCATCAAGCAGGCTTTCAGACAGAAGGCCGCCATCGACTCTCACACTTCCGCCATTGGCCGTGAGATTGACGACATGGCGGCTCGTGACCGGCAGATCGACCGGACGCACCGGCAATGCCAAGGCCTGTTCAACGTTAAGGCCTGCATCGTTGGAAAGCCGGATAGTCACACCACCGGCACCCGTTGCCACAGCATTGAGCGGAACGGTGATCGACTGTCGTTTGCCACCTTCAAGCGCAATGCTTTCAGGATAGGAGCCAACTTCAACACCGAGATTATCGGTGGTCTCAAGGCTCACACGATAATCGCCGTCCGGTGCATCCGTATTGGCAATATCGAAGCGGATATTGGCCTGATCGCCAGGGGCCATGAAGCGTGGCAGACCAGCGGTGATGACCACAGGATCGCGGATGATCACGTCGGTCACCGCGTGACCGACGGCCTTCTTGGTCCATGCCACCGCCATCACGCGCGCGGTGCCGTTGAATTGCGGTATGTCGAAAGTGATTGTTGCCTTGCCGTCGCTGTCGAGTTCAACAGGGCCGGAGAACAGCGCAACCAGCTTTTCGGTGGGCGGGCTGCCTTCCGCTGCCATATTGCCACCATCGCCACCTGTGCGCAGCTTGCCGGTGACGCCGAGCGAACCATCGATCAGGCGACCGTACATATCGCGCATTTCAAGGCCTAGCTGACGCTGGCCGAAGAACCAGTTTTCAGGGTTCGGCGGCTGATAGCGTGTCAGATTGAGAATGCCGACATCGACTGCCGCGACCATGACATAGGCCTGCTCGCCACCCGCATTTTCAACCGAAACCGGGATGGAAAGTGCGGAACGCGGCGTGATCTTTTCAGGCGGGGTCAGCTTGACTGCAAGCTGCTTGTCGGCAGGATCGACCTTCAGCCATTTAAGACCAATCGCACGCGCAGGCATACGGCTTTCAATCGCCTCACCCGGACGGAACAAAGTCGCCGTGACATAGGCACCGGCACCCCAATCCTCACCCACCGGAATATCGATGGTGGTGCCACCTTCCGGCACGCTTGCGGTGATTGTCTTAAGCAGCTTTTCTGCACCAATGGTGATGAGCAACTCACCGGCAAAACGCGGGGAGATTTTGAGTTCTGCCGTGTCACCCGCCGCATAATGTTCCTTGTCGAGCGCGATTTCGAGCCCGTCCGGTGTTTCGGTCGAGGTTGAGCTGACAAACCAGCCCGCATCGAATTCAGAGCTTGTGGCCGGGCCCGAAGCATCAGCTGTTTCGATTTCCAGACGGTAGCGACCCCAATCGACCGGCAGACTGATTTCAGCCTCGCTATCGGTTGTAAGGTCAATCTTGCCGTTGGCAATCGCCTTGGTGAAAGTCACTGGTTCGTAGTTCCAGCTGTTGCCACTGCGATACCACTGATAATTACGCTCGATCTTGACCAGCGACCATTGTGCGCCATCAAGCGCCTTGCGATCACCCTTGCTGTCAGAGGCGATCAGGCTGAACTTTGCAGTGCCGCCCTGCGGAACTTCATCACCAGCGAAATCCGGGCGAATGCCGATGAGATCGGTTTCCGGCTGAATGGCAACATCGATCTTACGCTCAACCGCACGACCGCCGGTTTCGCGCATACGAACGGTCACGGCTGCATTTACGAGACGCGTCGTTGACGGCATTTCATCGACTGTAACCGGGAAAGTCGCCTTGCCATTGTCATCGACTTTTGACAGGCCATCGAGCGGCAGGCGCGTGGCTTCGCCCTGTTCTTCATCGGCGAGGCCGAAGTAATACCCCTTGAAGCGGTCCCACAGACGCTTGGTCGAAAGCGTGACTTCGCCTTCAAGCGCAAGACCGGCGGCAGGCGCACCATAGAGGAAACGTCCGTCCACGGTGATATTGGCGGTTTCGCCAACAGCGATTTCCGGCTTGTCAGACGTCAGATCGAACTCGATCCGGTCCGGCACGAAATCTTCAACCAGGAACATCTGCGTGGCAATCGCTGGCTGCTTGGGATCGGTATAGACCGAAACATTCCAGGTGCCGCGCATGGCGTTCGACGGCAAGGTCAGGTCGATGGCATGACCACCGGCCAGTTTGCTATCGGAAACGAGACGGCGATCTTCCACGCCATCGGGACGCGTAAAGATGAAGGTGAGCGGTAGATCATCAATTGCGGTTGCGATGTCGTCACGCGCAAGCGCGCCTACATGCACAACTTCGCCCGCGCGGTAGATACCGCGCTCTGTCCATGCATAAAGATCAAGCGCTTTCGGCACGGCACGGCCCGTCACACCACGATCAGAAAGATCGAAACCGGCGCGAGCCATATCGAGGAATGTGAAATCCTCATCATGCTGACTTGCCATCAGTACCGCTGGCACCATGCCGTTTGTGCCGCGTGTCAGTCCCGGCGTAAACGTCGCACGGCCATCGCTGTCGGTGGTCGCTTCGCCCAGCACTTCATTGTTCCGTGCAAGCAGCGTCAGCTTCACGCCTTTAAGCGGCTCTGCGCTTTCCAGCGAACGGGCAAACACATTGATGCCGTCCTGCCCGGTATAGGTCGAAAGGCCGATGTCGGAAACGACAAACCACTGCGTTGCCTTGGTGCCATATTCATCATCGGACTTCTGAACCAGCGGCTCAGCAGTCAGCACATAGACGCCGGGCTTGCGTTCCGGCAGTGCTTGATCAACCGGAAAACTGGTCGTTGCTTCCTTGTTCAGCTCATTGCCTGCAACCTCGATCTCACCTTCCCAGACAGGCGCACCCATCTGATCGGAAACCGTGCTGATGTCGTAGCTGTCCAACTGGCGCAGGAACTGATAGCCGGAGAGAAGCTGTGCCAGCGAACGGTCGCCGACGCGGTAGAGCTTGACCTTGGCTGTGCTCAAATTGACGCTGACCAGCGGAATGCCGCGACGGGCTTTCGCAGGCAGCACGAAGCTGTCGCCGGTAAAGCGCACCGATGGCGCGCGGTCCTGCACATAGATCGAAAGATTGACCGGAGCTGGCAGCACTTCGCCAATAGCCGATGGCAGGCCCTGACGGAACGTCACCGTATAATTGCGGCCATGTTCCAGACCCTCGACACAAATCTGGCGGTCCTTGGCGTCAACGGCTTTTGGCGCGCCATTATCGAGCGTAACGAAGCTCGAATAATCGACACCGCTTTTCACCAGTTCTTCGGAGAACTGCGCGCAGATGCGCGGCGCGGCATTATCATTATCGACCGTATTATTGACGATGCGGAAGCCTTTGCGGGCCTTCAGATCTTCATAGGCGGCACGAACGGATGCGGAATTGACGAGATCAAGGCTCGCTTCATAAGCCTGCAGAGCCGGGCGCGATGCATCGCGCTTTTCGAGTGCCTGCGCCATGACGGCAAGCGCTTGCGCGCGCTCATCCTTGGTGCGTGAGGTCTGGTAGGCAAACCACGAGGCCGACGTCGCATCGCGCTGGAACTTGGAACGTTCCTGACCATTGGACGGCTCGGTCGCAAGCGCTGACAGTGCATATCCGGCCCAGATTTCGCTTTCGTCCGGCGACATGCTGGCAGCCAGTCGGAATTTTTCCATTGACGTGCGCGGATCGCCATTCATCCCAGCAGCGCCTGCTTCATTGCGCAGATCGCGCAGGCTGTCGGAGCTTTCAAGGCCGCCGATTTCGCGCTTGAGACGACGGGCTTCGTCAACCAGATTGGTGGCGAAGAACGAGATGGCAGGCGCGGCGCCAAGATCTTCAACTTCGCGGGCTGCAGCGGATTGCGTGACGACCTTACCTGCAATGGAGCCAACGGACTGATTGAGCTTGTTGAAATCGGATTTCAAGAAGCACCACTTGACCTTCGGATTGTAGGTAAAGGCGAGGCATGCATTGTCGCCCAGACAAATGCTTTTGCACTGGTCGAGCGAGACATTCTTCTCCGTACGCAAGTCGAAGCCGAAATAATCGCTATCTTTGGTGATCTCTATCCGCCGGGTTTCGGCAGCTTGTGTAGTGTGTGGAGCTGCCGACAGGCAAGCTGTTACTGCAAAGGCCCAGAAAAGCCGGTTGAAACCAATAAGCATTTGCATCCCCTCACGACGACCGGTGCCATTTCCAGTCTATTAGAAAAGGCGAAAAGAATCCGGCTCATGTGAAGCCTCACCGCGACAAACTGTCAAGGCGAATAGGGATTATCTACAACTATTAGGATAAGTTTAGGGAATAATACGCTCTACGAGGTAAACGCTCTCGCAGAGCGTGCACGGGTATTCTAGATGATCCCGCCATTGGCACGCAATGTCTGGCCATTTACCCATGCGCCGTCGGGTCCGGCCAGGAAGGCGACCACCCCTGCAATGTCTTCCGGCGTCGCCAGACGTTCGAGCGGGCTCATCTTGGCCATGCGTTTGACCAGTTCTTCGGATTTTCCATCGAGAAAGAGGTCGGTCGCGGTGGGGCCGGGCGCAACGGCATTGACGTTGATGTTTCGACCGCGCATTTCCTTGGCCATGATCGCCGTCAGCGTTTCGACTGCGGCCTTGGTTGCAGCATAAACACCGTAGTTTTCCAGTTTCAGGCCGACGACAGTGGTGGAAAAATTGATAATACGCCCATTGTCGCGCAGTCGTTTACCAGCCTCCCGCATGGTATTGAAGGTGCCCTTGAGGTTGACTGAAACGAGCTTGTCGAAATCTACGTCCTCTGTTGTGGCGAGAGGCGACAGGGTCATGATACCGGCATTGTTGACGAGAACATCTACGCCGCCGAAAGCGTCTTCGGCCGCATCGAACATTCTCTTTACTGCGGCAGGATCGGCAACATCAGCCTGTGCTGCTCGCGCAATGCCGCCCGAAGCCTCGATCTTGTTGACGACGGCGTCGGCGAGAGCGGCATTGCCTGCATAGTTGACGATGATAGTAAAACCGTCGTGGCCCAGTCTTTCGGCAATGGCAGCGCCAATGCCACGCGATGCTCCAGTGACGATGGCAACCTTGTTTTTCATATCGGACATTGTCTGCTCCGTTCCGGTGGTTTGGTTTTGTACAACCCACAGCAAGATCGCACTTTTCTAACACCGTTTAATCCGGCATTATTTGTCATTACTATCCGAAAGTAGCGAACAATCAGATGGACCGGTTTGATGCGATGCGGGTTTTTACCCGTGTACTGGAACGACGCAGTTTCACATTGGCGGCGGAAGATCTAGGGATCCCGCGTTCAACCGTCACCGACGCGATCAAGCAGCTCGAAAGACGATTGGGCACGCAATTGTTCTTGCGCACTACGCGTCACGTTAATCCAACGCTTGATGGTCAGGCCTATTATCAGCGCTGCATAGAAATCATAGCTAGTATCGAGGATGCCGAAGGCGGATTTTCTGGCGCAATGCCGAGAGGTTTGCTTCGGGTGGAAGTGCAGGGCACGCTTGCGCGGCATTTTCTGCTACCGGAATTGCCAGCTTTTCTGGAAAAATATCCGGATATTGAACTTTATATGACCGAGGGCGATCGGTTCGTCGATCCGGTTCGGGAAGGTATCGATTGCGTTCTGCGTGTGGGTCTCCTGCAGGATAGCGACATGATTGCCCGGCGTGTTGCGATGCTGGATGAGGTTACTGTCGCGTCTCCTTCCTATCTTGCACGATTTGGAGAGCCCCAGCATCCAGATCAACTGACTGATGGCCATCAGATGATCGGCTTCCGAGCCAGCGGCAGCATAGCCCGTATGCCCCTGGAGTTTATGGTCGACGGCAAGTTGCAAACAGTGACGATACCGGCTCCGGTTTCGGTCAATGCCGCTGAAAGCTATACGGCTGCGGCCAGCTTGGGCCTTGGGATGATTCAGATACCTCGGTATCATGCGATACGGCATATTGCGGATGGAAAATTGGTGCAGATACTCCACGCTTATCCGCCCAGCTCGTCACCAGTATCTGTTGTATATCCGCGCGATCGGCAACTTTCTCCTCGGGTCAGGGTATTTATCGACTGGATTGCCGTGATACTCGCCCGACAGAACAATTGAGGCTGTTAACTCCTCATTAAGAATTTGGAACAAAATGGCTTATTACGTGTTAGAATAGAGCCTGCAGAAATGCAGAAAGCACATCGCTACGCACCACGGGAGGGAGGGCAGAGATGAGCAACATTCTATTCTGGACCGCTTTGGTAATCGTACCCGTGCTTCTGGGCACAGCCTACGCCTATCTGCAATCGATACGGCATAGGGACGACTTCTAGAACGCAAGCGTAGCTGACGGAAAGCTGCTCTTATCTTGAAGCAGGCGAGTGGTCGCGTGCTTCAAGATAATTCTATTGCATAGAATTTTGTATCGACAGCCATCCGCGGAAAATCTTCCGGCAGATCTTTATGGGAGATTTCCACGAAGCCGTTCTTTTCATAAAACCGATGTGCGCCCAGAAACTTCTCGGTCGTTCCAAGCAATATTTTGGTAACGCCTCGTTCGCGAGCGTGCGAAATGAGCGTTGCAAGCAATTTGCGTGCAGTACCGAATTCGGAACCGCGATAAGCCTTGGCGACAAACATTTTCCGCAAAGCAGCCTGACCTTGCCCTATATCCTTGAGGGCTATGGTGCCAACGATGTGACCATCGGCTTCGGCTACCCAAAATTCGCCGCTTCCCTGACGATAGAACCCCTCCACGTCTCGGATATCGGGTTGGTCGTCTGCGCTGATCGGAATGTCGAACTCGCATTGTTGTATCGGTAGAATTACAGCAAAAACACTTCCGTCTCGCCCGTCTGGAATGTTCTAATTCTGATCAAGTCCGCTTTGCTCGTCATAGTGCTGCCGTTCATCTCGCCCGCGAATCTGCATTGATTTAGTTGTTAATCAATCCGCTTCTCGGATTCTGGGTCAAGAGACGTTCAGATCTGTCCGGTTGACCGGGCTTACGTAGATAAAGTTAATATTGGGCTCGTTTTGAAGGTTTTATCACATCCAGCTGGTGTTCGGTTGCTTACACCAATTTCAACCAGAGCGCGCTGTGTGCGGCAACGCGTGAATCCCCCTATTCAGGGGGATCAAGGCGAATATATGAGCAAAATTAGCAGTTTACGCTATAAAATATATTTCATGCTATTCTACTCGGAAGAAAAGGTGTCATATTTTGATAATCGATATGGTTGCTTTGAAATTTTGATTATCTCCGTTTTGTGGAAGTAGTTTCACTTTTGAAGTGATATTTTACGTTGCCTAATGAAAGAAAATACCCTTCTATTGTTGTGAGTAGAGCACTGCAAAGAGCTGAGGGGTTTCAATGCATTGTCGCAACATCGGCTCGCGCGCCATCCGTTTTCTGTCCAGCACAGCGCTCATATCCTTAGGAACGGTTTTGCTACAAAGCACTCCCGGCATGGCTGCATGTTCGTTTTCGCCGACGCTAGGTGATGACACATTCATTTGCGACAGCGGCACATCTCCCGGTGGTCTTACCGACCTCAATGGTAACAATACATTGCTTTTGCCGACTGGAGGGACAGGCACCGTCAGCGGAGATGTAGCGTTCGGCTCCGGTGTGGACCGCGTGGAAGTCCATTCCGGTTCGATTGTCGGGAATGTCAATCAGGGCGATGGTCTCAACAGCTTTCTCATTACGGGCGGAAGCGTTACAGGCAATGTTCGTCAGGGAAATGATATTGACGAGTTCCGTATAACGGGGGGCGAGATTGGTTCGCTCAATCAGGGTAACGGGTACGACCAATTTTTTATGTCGGGTGGACGTATCGTCGATGCCTTTGACGATGGTGATTATGCAGTGATGACTGATGGACGCATCGGACGCGTCAATCTCAAGCTCGATAATAATTATTTCAACATGTCTGGCGGAACAATTGACCGGAATCTGATTGCCGGGCTTGGTAATGATACGATTATCGTTTCTGGCGGTATGATCGGCGGCAATATAAGCATCAGTAGTGGAACCGACAGTGTAACCATGACGGGCGGCACGGTTGCGGGTGATGTTCTGCTCGGTTTCGGTAATGATCAGTTTTCATGGAGTGGTGGCGGCATAATCTATGGGAAGATTGATCTTGGCCCGGATAACGATACGGCCGTTCTTGCCAACCTTACCGATGCCAATATAGGCGCTACTGCGCGGCTTAGCGGCGGCGAGGGGAATGATGTTCTCACGTTCAATAATGTGAAAACAGGAAAAGTCTCCCGTTTTGACAGCTGGGAAACAATCAACCTTACTGACGATACGCGCCTTGTTTTCGACAGCGCTCTTACGTTGGGCGATGCCGGAACGGGAACGGGGACGCTCAATATCGATGCGACGAGTACCATCTATGGCGGTGCTGCAATGGGTAGTGTGAATCCGTTCGCAGCAAGCCAACTGGCTAGTGTCTTCAACGCCGGGCGTATTGACCTCACCAATGGAGGGACGAGCACTACTGACACATTTACGATCAAGGGTAATTACGTCGGGCAGAACGGTCTTCTGTTTTTAGATACCGTTCTGGCTTCTGATGGCGCTCCTTCGGACAAGCTTGTGATCGATACAGGTGTTGCATCAGGTAACACCGCTATTGCGGTTACCAATGCGGGTGGGGCAGGCGCTGCAACAAATGCGGACGGCATTATGGTCGTACAAGCATTGAATGGTGGTTCCACCAGTCAGAATGCTTTTTCGCTGAACGGTCGTGCTGCTGCCGGTGCCTACGAATATTTTCTGTTCAAGGGCGGTGTAACGGCGAATACCACCGAGAACTGGTATCTGAGATCAACTTTGGTTCGTGGAAGCGAACCGCCTGCTTCGACGGGGGGAACATCCGTTACGCCGGAAGAGCCCGAAACAACTGCGCCGCCATCCGCACTCGAGCAGCCTCCAGCGACTTTGCCTGTCGATCCGGATACAGAAACTCCGGTAACAGAAGATGCTTCCGCTCCCGATTCGCCTCCACCTCCCGTATCGGCGGAGGCTCCCAATCCACCCGACAATACGACGGGTCAACAACAGAATGTTGACCTTCCATTCGATGGAGCAGTTCCGCCTTCACCTGGCGCAACGAGGGTTAAGGGCGACGTGATTTCTCTCTATCGCAAGGAAGTGCCGGTTTATTCAGCTTTGCCGCCTGTGGCGGACCATCTGGCGCTTTCTACTCTCGGTACGTTTCATGAACGTCGGGGTGAGCAGGATTTGCTGAAAACTGCCGGATATCTGCCTGCGAGCTGGGGCAGGGTCTTCGGGCAGGATATTGATATGAAATGGCGGGGAACGGTTGCACCGGGTCTCGACGGAAAGCTCTTTGGTATTCAGGCGGGACAGGATATTCTGGGTCGCGAGACGGATGGCGGACATTTTGACCGCTTCGGTCTGTTTTTCGGTTATGCCCGCGCAACAGGTGATATCACCGGGCAAGCTCTTGGCTGGAACGATCTCGCTGTTGGCGATCTCGAAGTTACGGGTACGAGTTTCGGCGGGTACTGGACTCATATCGGGCCGCAAGGCTGGTATCTCGACGCCATACTTATGGGAACGTGGTTCGGTGGTGATGCAACCTCGAATGAAGGTCAGAGTATTGACCTCGACGGGCATGGGGTTACGGCTTCGCTCGAAGGAGGCTATCCTGTCGCCCTGAGCGAAAGCTGGACACTGGAGCCGCAGGCGCAACTGATCTGGCAGCATCTCTCGCTTGATGATCAGGCCGATCGTTATTCCTCGGTAGCGTTTGATACAGATGATGCGTGGACGGGCCGGATCGGGTTCAGATTGCAGGGTGAACAAGAAACTTCGGTCGGAAAATTACGGCCATATCTGAAAGCCAATCTCTGGCAGAATTTTTCATCGGATCAGACTGTACGTTTTGCCACCGATCCGATTGTGACTGATCTCAAGGGCACATCGCTGGAACTGGGTGGCGGGCTGACCTTGGACATTACCGAGAAAGCCAGTTTGTTTGCGACTGCGGACTACACGACCAATCTTGGTGGCGAACGCAACCGGATATGGGAGGGTAACTTGGGGCTGAATATAAAATGGTGAAGGCAATGGCGATCGGAAATGATCGCCGAAATGACAGAGGAGGGAACAACGGTAATGGGTAGACGTGCATACGAAAAGCTCGCGAGAATCTGTGCATCCCTAAACACATCCGAGCAGGAGCTGGCCCACTCTCTCGGTATTTCGCGAGTTGCGCTGAAAGCGATAGATCGCACTGATGCGCCGCTTTATCTTCGATTGGCATTGGCCGCTCTGGTATCGGAAATGGATCCGGATCAAGTGCTGAACTCCAAACGAGGGAGCTCAGAAATGGAAGCACCTCGTCAGCTCCTGTCGGTGAGGTGATCATCAAAAGTTATGGGTTTCAAAGGTGTTGTGGTGGCAAAATCTTTCGCCTTGCTTCTTTTGATTGGACTGTTCTGTTTCCCGCAATTGGCTGCCGCGTCCTGCACGCGTGCAGCCGGTGCTGCGGATATGATGACGCAGCGCCAGCTTTCGGCACTGCGCGCGCTGGAACGCAGCCGTGGTTGCAAGGGTGGCGACGAACGCGGCGGTTTTTTCAATCCTTGCCGCGATCTTTCTCAAAGAATAGCTGAAATACAGCGGCAGCTTTCATCCAGTTCGCTTTCTTCCCGATCATGCGTAGAACAACCGACTGCCAGTCCGGCAGCAAAAGTGAAACTTGACCGTCCCAAAGTTGCGTCTGTCGCAACGAACGACAAGCCATGGGTGCCGAATGGTATCAAAGGCGCTCTGACTTATTGCGTGCGTTTGTCGGATGGTTATCTTTTCCCAGCTCCGCATTCACAGTTTCAGAAGTCCGACAGCGTGACGGAAACAATGGCACAATGCCGTTTTATTTGTCAGGGGGAGAATGTCGATCTCTACGTTCTGAATGATCCGAACGGCGAAACGGCCGATATGGTGTCGGTCTCGAACGGTAAGCCCTATGTCGAGTTGTCTACCGCATATAACTATCAGGGAAGCGGTGATTTCAGAAGATGCAACTGGGCCGGTTATGTCGACAAGATCAGTGAGCTGCGGGCCAGTAGCAAGGGTGGTCGCGCGCTCAAAAATGTCGTTGTTCCCATGCCAGATGCTCGACCGAGTCGTAATGATGACGTAGCTGCTTCAGCGGCGTCTTTTGCTCCCATAACAGACCGTAGTGTACGTGTTGTCGGCCCTGCCTTCATTTTTGATGACGGCGCGGGAAACATGAAGCTTACTGCACACTGACGGTGATGAACCAAATCCTCAAGTTCAATTTGAATGAGACGTGTCGCGATTGGGACTGAACCGCTCGCTTTCCGTCTGTAACCTCCCTGAAACGGGCGTTGTCAATTTGCGTCCGGAGACCATCGATCATTGCATTGTTTGAAATCTGTCAGTGTTGTTCGACCTGGAGGAGGTAGACATGAGCAAGAACCGTGGCGTCGTTTATTTGCGGCCCGGGACAGTCGAAGTGCGCGATATTGAAGATCCAGCGTTAGCGGCACCGGACGGGAGGAAGCTGGACCACGCCGTTATATTGAAGGTAATCTCGACAAATATTTGTGGTTCCGACCAGCATATGGTTCGCGGACGCACGACTGCGATGCCCGGTCTCGTGCTGGGGCATGAAATTACCGGTGAAATTATTGAAAAAGGCAGTGATGTCGAGATGCTCGATGTGGGCGACATCGTTTCAGTCCCGTTCAATGTCGCTTGTGGTCGCTGCCGCTGCTGCAAATCCCAGGACACAGGTGTTTGTTTGACGGTCAACCCGTCGCGTGCCGGTGGCGCCTATGGATATGTTGATATGGGAGGCTGGATTGGTGGGCAGGCCCGCTATGTCATGGTGCCCTATGCCGATTTCAATCTGCTCAAGTTCCCCGATCGCGAGCAGGCGATGGAAAAAATCCGCGACCTGACGATGCTTTCTGACATCTTGCCCACCGGCTTTCACGGTGCGGTGAAAGCCGGCGTCGGGGTTGGTTCGGTTGTATATGTCGCGGGTGCGGGACCGGTGGGGCTTGCTGCTGCGGCATCCGCTCGCATTCTGGGCGCTGCGGTCGTTATGGTCGGTGACTTCAACAAGGAACGGCTCGATCACGCGCGGAAAGTGGGCTTCGAACCAATCGATCTTTCGGCAAGTGATCGTCTCGGCGACATGATTGCAGAGGTCACAGGCAGCAACGAAGTGGATAGTGCTATTGATGCTGTTGGGTTCGAGGCGCGCGGTCATAGCGGTGGCGAGCAACCGGCGATCGTGCTGAACCAGATGATGGAGATAACTCGTCCCGCCGGGGCAATTGGTATTCCGGGGCTTTATGTCACCGAAGACCCTGGTGCTGTCGACAATGCTGCGAAACAAGGCAGCTTGTCGTTACGGTTTGGTCTCGGTTGGGCCAAGGCGCAGTCATTCCATACCGGACAGACACCCGTTCTGAAGTACAATCGCCAACTGATGCAGGCGATCCTGCATGGACGTCTGAATATCGCCGAGATCGTAAACGCTCAGGTCATTTCACTTGAGGACGCAGCGAAGGGCTATGAGAGCTTTGATCAGGGGGCGGCGAAGAAATTTGTTCTCGATCCGCATGGCCTTGTGAGCAAGGTGGCCTGATTCAAGTCGATTTCGAAATGCAGGAAGGGCGCTCTCACGAGCGCCCTTTTCGTTTGTGATTGCTTCAATCTGTAACGTTACAGATTCTTTGATCTTGAGTGTTTCATCCTGAATCTCTCACAAGATGAAACACGAAATGATACCTTCGCACGTAAAAATAGTTTTCAGGAAAGCTGTAGACAATCAATCAGTTAAACTCCGCCTGAGTGCTAAATCCCACTTGTCAGAAATTAAGGACTTGCAAGCGATATTGTTTTGAATACCATATCTGTAACGTTTCAGATTTGGGAGGATATGGAATGTTATCAGAAAGAGCAAAAGTTCTCGCCACATCCGTTTGTCTCGCTATGACAACGTTGACAATGGCAGATTCAGCTTCTGCGGCTAATCTTGAAGTTACGCATTGGTGGACATCTGGCGGTGAAGCGGCAGCTGTCAAAGTTCTCGCTGAAAAATATGATGCGCTCGGCGGCGACAAGTGGGTCGATGGGGCGATTGCCGGTAGCGGCGCTACGGCCCGCCCGATCATTATCAGCCGTATTCTCGGCGGTAATCCAATGGGAGCGACCCAGCTCAATCATGGACGGCAGGCTGAGGAACTGGTTCAGGGCGGATTGATGACGGATTTGACCGAGCTGGCCGAAAAGGAAGGCTGGGCCAACTTCATTCGCCCGAAGAGCCTCTTGGAATCCTGTACTTATGAAGGGCGCCTCTACTGTGTGCCGCTGAACATTCACTCGTGGGAATGGATGTGGATCAATCCGCAAGCCTTTCGCGAGGCCGGAACCGAACCTCCAAAGAACTGGAATGACCTTATAGCTGCAGCTCCCAAGCTGAAGGAAAAGAACATTGTGCCGTTGGCGACCGGTGACGGTTGGCAGGTGAATGGCATGCTGACTGTCCTGACAACTGCGATTGGCGGTAAGGACCTCTATCTAAAGGTCAATAAGGACAAGAACGCCGATGCGGCACGCGGTCCTGAAATGAAGAAGGTTTTTGAAGCGCTGGCTCAGGCGCGCTCACTGGCTGATCCGGGTTATGTGGGCCGTTCATGGAACGAGGCGACCAACATGGTGCTGACCGGCCGCGCCGGTACGCAGATCATGGGAGACTGGGCGCAAGGCGAGTTTGGGACAGCGGGCAAGGTTGCAGGCAAGGATTATGACTGCTTGCCAGGACTCGGCGTTCATCAATATCTGGATACTGGCGGTGATGCGATCTACTTCCCGAAGAACAAGGACCCGGAAGTCACCAAGGCACAGCTCAAGCTGGCAAGCATGCTCATTTCCAAGGAAACGCAGGTTGCCTTCAATCTGGCCAAGGGTTCGCTGCCGATCCGTGGCGATGTGGATCTCGATTCAGCCTCGAGCTGCATGCGTGCGGGTATCGATATTCTGAAGAACCCGGACAACATCGTTCCCTCTGTGGAGCAGTTGCGTGCGCCGGATACCCAAGGGCAAATCGAAAGTTTGGCTGCCGAGTTTTTCTCCAATCCAGACATGACGGTCGATGATATTCAGGAACGTTTTGCGGAGATTATCGAACAGGCGCAATAGTCACGTTCAAGTCCTGCGCTGTCGATGAGGACGACAGTACACGACACTCCGAGAACCGGAACAGGGAGGAGTATCATGGCCGTCATGGAAGAGGGCAATCGTGGAAAGCCGTTGGGAATATTTCGAAATCTGAATGCAAAGGTTGCAGCACTTCCGATGATCGCGACGGTTCTCGTGGTCTTCATTGGCTGCACGCTCTGGACGGTTGTTTATTCCTTCACGTCCTCCAAATCGCTGCCTATGTTGAATTTTGTCGGTTTCGATCAATATACGCGCCTGTTTTCTGCAACCCGCTGGCATGTGTCAGTCCGCAATCTGGCGATCTATGGCGTCCTCTGCATGGGCTTTTCCCTTGTGGCCGGGTTTGTCCTTGCTGCCCTGATGGACCAGAAAATCCGCTTCGAGAACACATTTCGCACGATTTTCCTCTATCCCTATGCCCTGTCGTTCATTGTGACGGGCCTTGTCTGGCAGTGGATTTTCAATCCGAAACTCGGACTGGAGAAAGTCATTCGCGATATCGGCTTCGACAATTTCCAGATGGCTATCCTGTCGAGCCGCACCTACGTCATCTATGCAATTGTCATTGCCGGGCTCTGGCAGATGACGGGGTTGGTCATGGTTCTGATGCTGGCCGGGCTGCGCAATGTCGATGATGAAATCTGGAAGGCTGCACGAGTTGACGGCATTCCGAAGTGGAAAGCCTATCTCTTCATCATCCTGCCGATGATGCGCCCTGTTCTGGTGACGACCGTCGTTCTTATCGCGACAGGCATTGTCAAACTATACGATCTGGTGGTTGCCATGACCAATGGCGGTCCCGGCATAGCGTCGGAAGTACCCGCAAAATACGTCTACGACTTCATGTTCGGCTGGGCCAATTTGGGGCAGGGACTTGCTGCTTCTACCGTCATGCTGACCACGGTTCTGATCATTCTCGTTCCTTGGACAATGCTGGAATATAGCCGAAGGAAAGCGCGATGACTGAAGCTGTCCTCAACAGGAAGAGGCCTGCCGAAACTGAGGCAGCCGCAGCTCAGGCTCGTCCGGCACAAAAGCGGGCTTCACAGCCGTGGGGTCGTAAGCCAAAACGGCGCTTTGCGCCCGCCACCATCATGCTCTACAGCATTTTGTTCGTTGCAGCTGTCTATTATCTGCTGCCGCTCTACGTGATGGTCGTCACATCCCTGAAAGGCATGCCTGAAATCCGGCTCGGTAACATCTTTTCACCACCAGTCGAGATCACATTTGAACCATGGGTCAAGGCATGGAGCCAGGCTTGCACCGGCCTTTATTGTGAAGGCATCAGCGCGGGTTTCTGGAATTCGATCAAGATCACCGTGCCGAGCGTGATCGTTTCCATCACCATCGCTTCAGTCAATGGTTACGCGCTGGCCAACTGGAAGTTCAAAGGATCGGAAATATTCTTTTCGGTCTTGTTGTTTGGGGCATTCATTCCGTATCAGGTCATGCTTTATCCCCTCGTGATCATAACCCGCGAGCTTGGTATATTCGGCACGCTGACCGGCGTTGTCTTCATCCATACCATCTTCGGTATGCCGATCTTGACGTTGTTGTTCCGCAACTATTTCGCCGGCCTGCCGCCGGAACTCTTCAAGGCAGCGCGTGTCGACGGAGCCGGGTTTTGGCGCATTTTCTTTCAGATCATGCTGCCGATGTCACTGCCGATCTTCGTGGTTGCAATCATTCTGCAGGTGACCGGTATCTGGAACGACTTTCTGTTTGGTGTGGTGTTTGCAGGAACGCAGAATTTTCCGATGACCGTCCAGCTGAACAATATCGTCAACTCCATGCAGGGCGTGAAGGAATACAACGTCAATATGGCCGCCACCATTCTAACCGGGGCCGTGCCATTGCTCGTCTATTTTGTTTCTGGTCGGTATTTTGTACGCGGCATTGCCGCTGGCGCAGTGAAAGGATGAATTCATGAACTCCAGCGTTTCCATCCAGGATCTGTCGCTCGGCTTCGGCTCGGTCAATGTGCTGCAAAATCTCAATCTGGAAATCGGGGAGGGCGAATTCCTCGTTCTTCTGGGGCCGTCCGGTTGCGGCAAGTCCACTCTGCTCAATTGTGTAGCGGGCCTTCTCGATATCTCCGAAGGCAGTATTTTCATCAAGGGGCGCAACGTTACGTGGGAAGAACCGAAAGATCGCGGCATCGGCATGGTGTTTCAGTCCTATGCGCTTTATCCGCAAATGACTGTTGAGAAGAACCTTTCCTTTGGTTTACGTGTTGCCGGGCTACCCAAAGGGGAGATTGATAAACGCATCAAACGCGCGGCCGAAATTCTGCAGATCGAACCCTTGTTGCAGCGCAAACCTTCGGCACTGTCCGGCGGACAACGTCAGCGTGTTGCGATCGGTCGCGCGCTGGTGCGCGATGTCGACGTGTTTTTGTTCGATGAACCGCTTTCCAATCTGGATGCAAAATTACGTTCTGAGCTGCGCGTTGAGATCAAGCGCCTTCACCAGAAACTCGGCAATACCATGATCTACGTCACGCACGACCAGATCGAAGCCCTGACATTGGCGGACCGCATCGCAGTCATGAAAGGTGGGGTGGTCCAACAACTGGCTGATCCGTCGACGATTTACAATCGCCCAAAGAACAGGTTCGTAGCGGGTTTTCTCGGCTCGCCGTCGATGAATTTCTTTACGGGAGAAATTAGGGCTACAAATGGCAAGCCAGTCTTCCATGTTGGAGAGACCGCCGTTCAGCTTGATGGATATGACGGTGGGCTGACACCCGGACGTAAGGCCACTCTCGGGGTTCGTCCTGAGCATACTAGACTTGATGTCGAAGATGGTTTTGAGGCGACCGTCGATCTGGACGAGCCGATGGGCGCCGACAGTTTGGTCTGGCTTCGCCTGAACGGACATTCGCTATCCGCACGGGTGGAAGCGGGTAAGCGCTATCGGGCAGGTGAGAAGGTCAGGATTGGTTTCAAGCCGGATGCCCTGTCGCTTTTCGATGCGCAAACGGAGGAGAGGCTTTAGATGAATAGCGAAGAACGCTCCCCTTAAGAGCCTCTCCTGCGAGAGGCGAAGCTATTGGCTTTCAATGGACGGCACGAGGGCTTGCCTCGGACTGTGCGAGGATTTTTTGCTCGCTAGAAAGCCCGACACAATTCTGGATAGAGTTCTGAGGACGAGGACATGAACGGATATTCCTATCAACTTTACAGCTCCCGCAACTTCCAACCGTTGGAACGCACGCTCACCATGCTGCGGGATCTCGGCTATCGTTGGGTGGAAGGCTATGGGGGGATTTATGGTGATCCTGTTCGATTAAAGAAGGACCTCGACGCATTGGGGCTTTCCATGCCTACCGGGCACTTTGGTCTGGATATGCTGGAGAACGAAGTCGACCGTGTTCTAGAGATTGCCAAGGTCGCCGATATGAAGGCTATTTTCTGCCCATATCTCGATGCAGACCGCCGCCCGGATAGTGTTGCCGGTTGGCGGGAGTTCGGAAAACGCCTTGCTATCGCTGGAGAGCATTATCGCAAGGCGGGCTACGCATTTGGCTGGCACAACCATGATTTCGAATTCCGCCCGTTGGCCGACGGTTCCGTGCCACAAGAACATATCCTCGATGCTGCGCCCGATCTTGCATGGGAGGCGGATATTGCGTGGATTATCAAAGGTGATGCCGACCCGCTTGAATGGATCAGGCGCTATGGCGACCGAATCCTTGCGGTCCATGTCAAAGATATCGCCTTAGCTGGTGAAAAAACCGACGAAGACGGCTGGGAAGACGTCGGGCATGGTACTGTGGACTGGGCTGAGTTGTTTACGGCTTTGCGCAAGACGCCTGTCCGCTATTTCATCATGGAACACGATAATCCGTCGGACGACACCCGATTTGCGAGCCGTTCCATCGAAACCGTAAAGAACTTCTGAGTTGGAGAACGAAATGACCAAGGCACTTGGTGTCGGCATTATCGGTTGTGGCAATATATCCGCTGCCTATCTGCGGCTGTCTCCCATGTTTCGAGGTATCGAAATAATAGCATGCGCCGATATAAATCCTGCTGCAGCAGAAGCGCGCGCAGACGAGTTTGGTGTAAAGGCGCAGACTATCGACGAGCTGCTTCAGAATGACGGCATTGATATCGTCGTCAACCTGACAGTTCCCGATGCTCATTATGCTGTCACGAAGCAAATTCTGGCCGCAGGCAAACATGCATACTCAGAAAAACCTTTGGTTCTCTCGATGGAGCAGGGGCTGGAACTGAAAGCGCTTGCCGATGGTCGCAACCTGAAAGTGGGGTGCGCGCCGGATACGTTTCTGGGTGGAGCCCATCAGCTTGCGCGGCGCGAAATCGATAATGGTAATGTCGGTCGCATCACCTCCGGTACATGCCATGTAATGAGCCACGGCATGGAGCATTGGCATCCGAATCCGGACTTTTTCTTCCGAAAGGGCGGTGGGCCGATCCTCGATCTTGGACCGTATTACATCGCCAATCTCGTTAATCTGATTGGCCCCGTGAAGCGCGTCGCCGCTTTGACTTCTGCAGCTACACCGACGCGGACGATTAGCTCTGAACCACGCAAGGGCGAAGCCATTCCAGTGGAGACGCCAACGACCATTCACGCATTATTGGAATTCGAACAGGGCGCAACAGTAACACTGTCAGCCAGTTGGGATGTCTGGGCGCATCGCCATGCGAACATGGAGTTGTATGGCACCGAAGGATCGCTCTACCTGCCCGATCCCAATTTTTTTGGCGGAGAAGTTCAAATGGCGAAGCCGGGCGAACCAGCAGAGCCAGTTAAAAATTGGGAGCATCCATTTGGCGTTGCCAATGAACAGCATTCTCAAGGTATGATGGCTAACTATAGAACGGCTGGTCTGGCAGATATGGCGGCTGCTATTCTGAATGGTCGCGATATACGTTGTTCACTGGAGCGTGCACTGCATGGGGTCGATGTCATGCTGGCTATTCTAAGATCAGGCGAGGAAAAGCGCTTCATCGACATCGAAACGCGTTGCACGCGCCCGGAAGCATTGAACATTAAAGCGGCTGAGGCTTTGTTGCTGCCAGTTGAAAATGGAAAGAAACGGGTGGCAAACTGACTTTGCATCGCTCCTCCCGAGCGATAGGAGGCTATTCCGGTCCTACGGGTCCGGAGTGGCCTCCGCCCATTTTATCCGATGGTCTGCAGGGACCTGACATCGATGCCGTTAATCCGACCCAGGATGGCTTTGCCAAGCTGCTGCCCGGCCAGCTTGAAACTTTCCTCGGCGACAATCAGCCCCGGGCGAAACCAATGCAAAATCTGCGTCGATTGTTTGGCTGCGACATCGACTTCATTACCGATACTCAATCCCGCATCTTCTACACCGGCAACAATTGCCAGAGCGGCTGCGCTGCCAGAGCAGATGATACCGTCCGGTCGATCAGGTCTTTTCATCAATTGAGCAATATGCTGTCGCAAATCCTCAAGCGGTGTATCGAGATCAACGTCTTCGAGCGGCGATCCACTACAGTGAAAGGCACGCAGACCTTCATAAAATCCACCTACCATATGCCGGTAATAGGTGAGATGCGCGGGTGGAGTCAGTAAAGCGAGTCGCTTTCGTCCGCGCGCCGCCAGTTTGCCAACCATATCCAGCGCGAAAGTGAAATTATCAAAGTCGTGAAAAGGGTGCTCAATGCCCGTATCAGTGCGACCATGGGTGGCGAACGGAAAATCATGTTCCGTCAGATAATGGACGCGTTGATCGTCCGGTTCTGTACGCGAGAAAATAATACCGTCAGCTGAGCCCGTTTCCACGATATAGCGGATCGGTTCGATTGGCGCCCGCGAATGAAAATAGGGCGTCAGAATGAGGTGGTATTGCGTTTCAGCCAGAACATCCGCGACACCATGAATGACCTGGCTGGTAAAGCCCATGATCTCATCTTGCGTATTGAGGACCAGCGCAATGACATTCGTCTTGCCGGTTCGAAGACGCACACCGGCACGATTGGGACGATAGCCGATCTGTCGGGCGATCAGTTGTACGCGTTTTCGTGTTTCCGGACCGATTTCCGGTGCATCCTTTAAAGCACGCGAAACCGTGGTCACGCCAAGGCCGGTCATGAATGCAATTGTCTTCAGCGTCGGACGTTCATTTTCAAAGAACGATTTGGCTGGATTTAGCGGCTTGGAAGCCTGCGGGCTCCGTTTTTCATTCATGCGTATTTCGTCCGGCAGCGAGGAACGATGTGTACGGAAAAAAGCTAGAATTCGCTTTATCTATCAATAGCTTATTTTAACGTACTTGTCATCTTTTATGATGTTGAATCAATATTTCCAGATACCATTTCGAACGGTTTTTATTGCGCTCCGCACGTACTCGCTGAGGCATGCTTTCCATCGTCTCGGTGCTTGTCATTGCCAGCGATAAGAACTTTTCCTTGAACGCTGTTTTGACTAGATTGTCATGAAGAAATTTCAGTATAATAGGACAATTCTGGATATGTCATGATGGAGTCGGTAGACGCATGTGGGAACCCATGTTGGAAATGCGCAAGGGCGTCACCAAGCACAGGCTTTTGACAGATAAAATTGTCGACGATATCGAGAAGGGCGTTCTTTTGCCCGCCACGCGCATGCCGACCCATCGCGATTTGGCGCACAAGCTCGGGCTTTCGGTGCAGACGGTCAGTATCAGCTACAAGGAGGCAGAACGGCGCGGTTATTTGCGTGGTGAGGTTGGCCGGGGAACCTATGTCTGCAACCGGGTGACGGAGCGGGCTGATCGCTTCATGCTTGATCGGGATCCCAGCGGGACGGCGGATCTTTCTATCATTCGGGCCGTCTATACAGAATCCCACGAGAATGCCTCGCGACGTCTGCTCGAAGAAATGAGCCAGTCGGACAATGCGAGCTTCATGCGTCCATGTCGACCTATTGCGGGGCTGGACCGACATCGCGCGGTCGCGCGCGACTGGCTGCGTGGCCTGTCGGTTGATGTTGATCCGGGCCGGATCATTATTACGAATGGCGCTGCTCATGGCTTGTTTCTGGCAGTCGCAGCGGTTGTGCAACCGGGTGAGGTGGTGCTGACGGAAAGCCTGACCGATCATGGCATCATAGGTCTTGCCAATGTGCTTGGCTTCACGCTGCGTGCGCTGCCGACGGATAGAGAAGGTATTCTGCCCGATGCCTTTGAAACTGCGTGCAGGGCGGGAGATGTAAGGGCGCTGGTGCTCATCCCGACGCTTGGCAATCCGACTAGTCATTTGATGGGCGCTGAAAGGCGCATTGCTGTCGCGGATATTGCCCGGCGATACGGCGTTTGTGTCATCGAGGATGAAGTCTACAAGCCGATCCTCGAAGAGCATCTGCCGTCAATGCCGGAACTGCTGCCAGAACTGGGCTTCTTCGTAACAAGCTTCACCAAGACGGTTATGACCGGCTTGCGGACAGGCTATCTTGTGGTGCCAGCGCATTATTCCATCCGCGTAACGTCGATTTTGCGCGTCACGAGCTGGAGCGGCGTCAATCTCGTTGCAGAGATGGCCAGCCGCTGGATCGAGGACGGAACGGCGACTGAGCTGCTGGATATTCAGCGTAGCGAATTGCGTTCAAGGCAGACATTGGTAGCCGACATTCTTGAACCTCACATTGCAGGCAGCAATCCGCTGTCGCTTTGTGCGTGGTTGAAGATCCCGCGCAACTGGTCGGAGGATGGTCTGGTCCGTGCTCTGGCAAGCAAGGGCGTTGCTGTCACACCTTCTGATCCATTCGTGGCGGGTGGTGAGCGGGGGGATGGGGGCATCCGCATCTGCCTCGGCGGAAGGCTTTCGCGATCTGCCTTGCAGACAGCTCTTGAAACTATTCGCGAAACCTTCGCGCAACTACCGCCGGTCTATGATGTCAGTTCTATAGCCTGAGTGCTATAGAACTGATTGCAGAAACTCTTTCGTCCGCTCTTCGGTCGGAGACTGGAATATCTGTTCTGGCGTGCCCTGTTCGCAGATGCGTCCCTTGTCGAAAAAACAGACACGATCAGACACTTCGCGTGCAAAGCGCATTTCATGAGTGACGAGGAGCATAGTCAGATCATGTTCTTGTGCCAGACTGCGAATGACCGCCAGAACTTCGCCGACAAGTTGCGGATCAAGTGCCGATGTGGGCTCGTCAAAGAGTAGAACACGCGGACGCATAGCCAATGAACGCGCAATCGCAACGCGTTGCTGCTGGCCACCTGAAAGCTGTGAAGGGTAGTGATCTTTTTTGTCTGTCAGGCCGACAAGAGCGAGAAGATCGAGTGCACGCGCCTCGGCTTCGTCCCGCTTCATACCGAGAACGTGAACCGGCGCTTCGATGATATTGCGCAGCACAGACATGTGCGGAAACAGATTGAAGCTCTGGAACACCATGCCAACATGCGATCTGATTTTACGCAAGTGGGCTTCACTCGCCCGAAACTGTCCTTTGCCGTTTGGTTGGTGATAGGACATATCTGCGAGTTCGAGCGTACCCTCCTGAAACGGCTCCAGTGTCATGAGAATACGGAGCACCGTTGATTTTCCCGATCCTGATGGACCGATCAGCGTTACTTTCTCGCCTGTCTTGACCGAGAAATTGAATTGATCCAGCACAGTCAGTGCGCCGAAACGCTTGGCTACGTCCTGAAAGCGGATAATTTCCTGGGTCATTTGAGGGCGATCCCGTTCTTTGGAAGTGTGCGTTCGAGCAGGCGTATGAGCGCCGAGCAGATAAGTGTCAGGATGAGGAAGATCAGGCCGACCATCGACAGCGGCACCAGATATTCGAAGGTGCGGTCGCCGATCAGATTGGCGAGGTTCAGCATGTCGACGATACTGACGACAGACAGAACCGGGGTCTCCTTCAGCATGGAGACGAGGTAGTTGCCCATGGCCGGGATGATCCGGGGTATGGCTTGCGGAATGACAATGTCGCGATAGGTGCGCCAAGGCGTAAGGTTCAGGGCGCGCGCTGCTTCCCATTGTCCGCGCGGAATGGCCTCTATACCTCCGCGGTAAACCTCCGACGTATAGGCTGAATATTGAAGGCCAAGCGCCAGAGCGCCGGTCAGGAAAGCAGGCAGAACAATGCCATAGACAGGTAGCACGTAATACAGGAAAAACAATTGCACCAGCAACGGCGTATCGCGCAAAAATTCCACAACGACCACGGTCGGCCAGGATATGATTTTGTATGGGCTGCGGCGCAGAAGCGCAAAGACAAGGCCGAGCACCAGTGCAATAGCAAAGCCGGTGGCTGCCGCTTTCAGGGTTACCGTCAGACCAATTGCCAGAATTGGCAGAATGGAAATCGCAAAGGAAAGCGTGGACGAGGTGTCCCATGCATAGCCGTAGATCATGCGAAACCTCCTGCCATTGTCTGGCGTTTCAGTCGTCGCTCAAGCCAGCGAATAGCGGAGGCGAGCACCAGAGCCATTGCAAAATAGCCGAGTAATGTCAGCGAGTAGATCGTTACATTGTCCAGCGTCAGATTGCGCAAACGCTGGGCCTGGAAAGTCAGATCGCTGATGGCGATAAGCGAGGCGAGTGCTGTATCTTTCAGATTATGAATAGCCAGATTGCCGAAAGCCGGCATCATCTCGACAACCGCCTGTGGCAGGACGATATGAAACAATGTGTGGCCTCTGCTGAAGTTGAGGGCTCTTGCGGCTTCATGTTGCGCTTCGGGAACAGCCTGTAAGGCACCACGCACGACCTCAGCACCATAAGCACCAATGTTAAGGCCAAGCCCCATAATTCCGGTCGTGATCGGATCGAATGAAATGCCGATCAATGGCAGGGCGTAATAGAGCCAGAACAATTGCACGAGCAGGGAAGTACCCCGGAATATCTCGATATAGATCACCGCAATCGTGGAAAGGATCGGCCCACCCGCAAAACGGGCAATGCCGGCAGCGAACGCCAGCAGGGTGCCGATAGCCATCGAACTGAGGGCAAGAACGACGGTGATTTGTGCGCCTTTGAAAAGGGCGGGAAGATACTCCGTCCAGTGCATATGGTCTTCTCCCGATAGAGATGAGACAAGGCCCGCCGAACCAATCATCATGGCACGGCGGGCGATAAAAGCGTTACTTTGCGTTGCAGAGGCTGGCCGTATCAACAGTCCGCGCCGCTTCGACGCTCTCTTCGCTAAGCCCATAGGTCATCAGGATTTTCTTGTAGTCATCGGTCTTCTTGAACTCGATGAGTTCCTTGTTGAAGGCGTCGTAGAATTCCTTGTCCTCTGGACGGAAGCTGAAAGCGCCGAAACTGCGCGCGGACTTGCCATCCACAACCGGGTCGGTAAACGGATGTGCCTGTTCCAGTTGTGGCGAATTTTCAACGAGCTTGGCCACTGTCAGCTCTGTTGCGGCATAGGCATCCGCACGACCGGTCTGAACCGTGGATGGAGCGTCAGCATTGCCCTGAATCATGACAATCTGCGATTCATCGATACCCATTCCATGCAGGAAATCGATCTGATCAGCACCCGAAACAATTGCGACTTTCAGAGACGGATCTTTCTTGATGTCGTCATAGGAATGAATGTTTTTTGGATTGCCTTTTGGCACCAGGAGACCTTCACCATAGCTGGAATTAGCGACCGTGAACTGAACCTGTTTGCAGCGGTCAGGCAAAACATTCTGCTCGGCGGCGACAAACTCAAAGCGTTTGGCCTTCAATCCGGGAATAAGCGAGCCGAATGGCGTAACCGTCCAATCTACTTCTTCAATTCCGAGTTTTTTGAAGATTGCTGCGGCAACGTCCGGGCCGATGCCTTTGGCTGCGCCACTCGCGTCCATATAACCATAGGGCACTTCGTTGGCAGTCGCTCCTCGCACAAAGCCCGCGCTTTTCAGATCATCAATGGTGACGGCCTGTGACGGCATTGTAAGAGCTGCAAATGCTGCCGCGGAAAGCAGAGCAGAAATCGTATGAAGTTTCATGCGCATGGTGTTCACTCCTCTTTATGGATGCCGGTTGTTTTCGGTCCGGCTTTTCAATTGGTTGGTACTGATTGATTTAAGACGAGGACGGCTCCTCGCTGATCGTGGCGATGACCGAAAGGCAATCACCCATCTTGATGAGACCCGGAAAATGCCGTGCCGCGAGAATTCCGTCGAGTGCGGCGCGGTACTCTTGCGGAGCTACGCCGGTGCGCGCCACATTATGAACGCGGGCAATGAGGTCGCCCGTGCGTATTTCCGCGCCAAGATCGACCAAAGGTTCAAGTAAGCCTTCGGTATCGGCAAAGCCGAAGCATTCCTGCGATGGCATATCGAGCCATGTCGTGGGTGAAAACTCCACTTCACCATGCAAAATGTCTGCGTGACGCAGAAGGTTGCGAATGCCGCGCTTGGCGATTGTTGCCGACCGTGCTGAAATCGTGCCACCGCCGGAAAGCTCGGTCGTCACAAACACCTTCCCGGCTTCCTCAGCGGTCGTGTCGTACATGCCTACAGCATCGATCTCTATCATTCGCATGGAAAAGGGGGCGGAGAATGCTTTGACGGCAGCAAAGCATTGGGCTTCCTGAGTTGCATCGGGCAGGGCATGTGCTGCGGCATAGGGCAGGAAATCGAGTGTTCGTCCGCCGGAATGAAAATCCATGACGATATCGGCTGCGGGCAGCAGATAGCGGGTGAAATAATCGGCGATCTTTTCAGTTACCGTGCCATCCGGGCGGCCGGGGAAACTACGATTGAGATTGCCTTTATCTATCGGCGATGTGCGTGTTCCCGCCATGAAAGCTGGAAAATTCATTGCAGGAACAATGATAACGCGTCCGTTGATCTCAGCCGGTTTCAGATTGGCGGCGAGATCGTAGAGTGCAACCGGCCCCTCATATTCATCACCGTGATTGCCACCCGTAAGAAGGGCGGTGGGGCCATCGCCATTGCGAATGACGCAGATGGGCAGCATCAGCGAGCCCCAGGCGGAATCGTCTCTGGACCAAGGTAGCCGCAAATGCCCGTGCTGTACGCCGTCGCGGTCAAGATCGACAGTCGGCGTGATCGGGGAGGGACGTGATGGAGGCGAGCTAAGCATCATCGCAGCGTCCTAATCCTTGACCACGAGCTTGCGTGGCACATTCGACAGGCATTCGACGCCGGTTTCGGTGATCACGATGCTCTCGGTAATCTCGAGCCCCATGGTTTCCAGCCAGAGACCTGTCATGAAGTGAAAGGTCATGCCGGGCTGCAATTCCGTGCGGTCGCCGGGACGCAGGCTCATGGTGCGTTCGCCCCAGTCCGGCGGATAGGACAGGCCGATTGAATAGCCGGTGCGGTTGTCCTTGATGATCCCGTATTTCTTCAAAACAGCGAAGAAGCCGTTGGCGATATCTTCGCAAGTGTTGCCGGGGCGAGCAACAGCAAGGCCCGCTTCCATACCTTCGAGCGTTGCCTTTTCTGCATCAAGAAAAGCCTGCGTCGGCTTGCCGAGAAATACAGTCCGCGACAGTGGACAATGATAACGCTTATAGCAACCCGCAATCTCGAAGAAGGTGCCTTCTCCGGTCTTCATCGGCGAATCGTTCCAGGTGAGATGCGGGGCGGAAGCATCAGGTCCAGAAGGCAACAGTGGCACGATGGCAGGATAATCGCCGCCGAAATCGTCAACGCCGCGCGTGCCTGCATCGTAGATTTCGGCAACCAGATCGCATTTTCGCATGCCCGGCTCGATTTTATCGACGATGCGCTGGTGCATGGCTTCCACGATGCGACCGGCTTTGCGCATATAGCCGATCTCGGTTGAACTCTTCACCGCCCGCTGCCAGTTGACGAGACCTTGCGCATCTTTGAACTGTGCATTGGGCAGATGCTTCTGCAGAGCATGGTGGGCCGCAGCAGTGTACCAGTAATTGTCGAACTCGACGGCTATCGTCTTGTTACCCCATCCCTTTTCCTCAAGGATTGAGGCCAGAAGGTCCATCGGGTGGCGTTCCAGCGATTGCACGTAATGGTCGGGATAGCCGATAATGTTGTCATGGCTGATCCACGCGGTGCGTTTAGCACCGTTGCCATCCTGACCACGACCATACCAGATCGGTTCGCCTTCCATCGAAAGCACAACGCATTGATGGACATAGAAGGACCAGCCATCATAACCGGTAAGCCAGTGCATGTTGGACGGGTCTGTGACGATGATGACATCGAAGCCTGCCTTCTCCATGTCGCGACGGGTTTTGGCTATCCGGTGATCATATTCCGTGCGGGTGAAGTTGAGTTCCACACTCATCGACTGGCTCCTGCAGTTTTGGTTGAATCGATTTTCGCGCCTGCGTCGCGCAGGCTGGCGCGCTCCGTCGCGAGATGGGCGATTGCAGTGTCTTGAACTCCGGTACCCGTGAGGTCGCAGAAGGTTATGTCCTCTGCCTTCCGCTGGAATGTGGGAGCATTGAGAACGATCTGGCCCAGTTCTGGAAAGACAGTATCCGCTGCAACAATCCCAGCCGAAATTGCGTGGTGCAGTTCGCCAAGCCTGCGTGTCTGGGAGAGGCTGTCAGCGACATAGATGATTGATCGCTGGAAAAGGGTGGGGTCGATCTCGTTCTTATGTTCGGCGTCCGATCCCATAGCAGTAACGTGCTGACCGGGTGCAAGCCATTCAGCCTTTATGAGTGGCGTTTCCGATGGCGTGGTCGTGACGATGATGTCAGTGCCAACACAAGCTTCCTTTGCATCTGCGATTGCCGTCACCGGTATTCCGAGCTTTTGGGTAAAGTTCTGCGCGGCTTTTTTCGCGCCATCGAAGTTGCGTGCCCAAATCCGCGCCTCGGTGATGGAGCGCACGAGTTTCAGCGCTTCGAGCTGCATTCCTGCCTGCATGCCCGCACCGATGATGGTGGCGATACGGGCATTTTCCCGCGCCAGATATTTTGCTGCGACAGCACCGGCAGCCGCTGTACGCACATCGGTCAGATAGCCATTATCCAGCAACAGTGCTTCGATAAGACCGGTCTTTGCCGAAAATTGGATCATCAGTCCGTTGGTGGATGGCAGGCCGATTGAAGGATTATTGAAGAAGCCCGGACTTATTTTGATGGCAAAGCTGTCTAGTCCAGGAATATAGGCCGTCTTTACATCGACTTCGCCACGCTCTGCAGGGATATCCAGCCGAAGAATGGGCGGCATGCTGACGCCGCCACTGGCGAGTGCCCGGAAAGCATCCTCCACGCACGCCACGCTTTCAAGGTCGAGGGCTATGATCTGTCGCAGATCAGCTTCGGTCAGAATTCTCATTTCAGCCATCAGCCTGCCCTCCGATAGCGGTCTTCCATGATTGCGCGGTGTTGTTCGGGATCGATATTGCCACCTGAGACTATGATGACGGTCGGTCCTGTCGGCTTGATCTTGCCACTCAACAAGGCGGCAATGCTGACGGCCGCAGCACCCTCTATGATTTCACCTTCCTGTGTCGCGGCGTGTCTGATCCCGGCTGCAATCTGCTCTTCATCAAGCAGGACTACGTCGTCCAGCAGCGAGCGGCACATTGAAAATGTCCAACGATTGTCGAGCCCAATGCCCCCGCCCAGTGAATCTGCAAGTGTCTCCAGTTCCTCGACATTGATCGGCTTACCGGCTTTGAAGCTGGCATCCATGGCTGCACCGCGAGACATGGAAATACCGATCACACGGCTATGGGGGTGCCGGGCTTTGACTGCTGCGGCGATGCCTGCAGCAAGTCCCCCACCTGAAAGAGGAATGAGAACAGTCTCGGTGTCCGGCTGGTCATCAGTGATTTCCAGACCAATTGTGCCCTGTCCGGCAATAATGCGCGGGTCATCGAATGGCGGAATGATGTTCATTCCTTCTTCGCGGGCCAGTCGCGTTACCTCGTCCATGGCGTCATCCTGTGAGTTCCCAACGATGCGCACATCCGCACCAAGATCGCGGATTGCATTGACCTTGTTGTGCGGCACGAGCGATGAGAGGCAAACGGTAGCGATCAACCCTTGTTCGGAAGCGGCATGCGCGAGAGCACGTCCATGATTGCCGGTAGATGCGGTCACGAGTCCGCGTTTGCGATCGTCGGGCGACAGGCTAAGAATAGCGTTGGTCGCACCACGCAGTTTGAAGCTGCCGGTCGTCTGTCGATTTTCCAGTTTCAGATAAACCGGAGTTCCGGTAAGTTCGCTCAGATATTCTGAGCGTGTCTGCGGCGTTCTCACGACGAGACCTTTCAGCCGGTCGCGCGCTGCTTCGATTTCCTCAAGACCAATCATTTCAATAGTCATTCTTGGCACGCCGCCGCCTCTCATAGCGTCATGGCAATGGGGAAGGCAGCGTTGAGTTTTGTCGAACGCTGCAATGAATGAGCGGACAGAAAGCGCAATAATACGCCACGCGCGAAACCGTAAGGCCGCATCCTCGTTCCCCATATGTTTGATTTTTTTCTTGGCTCTATGTGTGAAAGACCTATAGGATCATGTCAATAATTATATTGAATCATTACAATTTTGATCTGTCACGACTTTTCGATGTCGGAGCCTTGTCAGCGGCGCAGGGGCGTGCCAATGAGAACAGGAATGTTTGCAGATGCTGGATCAACAGAATGAAAGCCGCCTTGAAGCTCGACGCCGTCGATTTGCGTATTCTCGAAGCCGTTCAGGAGAATGCGCGGATCACCAAGCTTGCCTTGGCGGAGAAGGTCGGGCTTTCTGCGACACCCTGCTGGCTGCGACTGCGCAAGCTGGAAGAGGCGGGGATTGTCACGGGCTATCATGCACGCATCGCCTACCGTAAAATTGCTCCCATCGCGAATGTCATTGTGCAGATCACTCTGGGCAATCATCGTCAAAGCGATTTTGACCGGTTCGAAAGAGCTGTCACAGCAGTAGCCGAAATCGTGTCCTGCTGGTCGGTTGGCGGTGGGGTGGACTATTTTCTGATGATCGTGGCGCGCGACATTGATGGCTATCAACGTCTGATTGACCGTCTTCTGGACCAGAATATCGGCATAGAACGCTACTTCACCTATATCGTGACCAAGCTGGTCAAGGACGAGAAAGCGAGCGCACCTTTGTCGCTGTTCGGGGAAGTCGCAGACTAGCCCAAACAGACTGTCTGGCTTTCAAATTTAGTCCAATTCGCATGTTCGTCGGGCTGCCTTTGGTCCGAATCCAGGGCTATCCTGTGACAAACTTCTTCCTGAATTGGGAGAAGAACAATGAACGCCGTTCTGGATCATCCGATACAACATGACGGGCTTGGCAGGCTGCGCGATAAGCATCTTTTTCGCGAGCTTGGCTATATTGATGGACGCTGGTTTGCGGGACGAAAGGCCGAAACCTTCCCTGTTCTCGATCCTGCAACTGGTCAGCGGCTTGCCCGTGTGGCTAGTCTTGGCGAAGCTGACACGACGCTCGCGATCGATGCCGCAGTAAAGGCCTTTTCGACCTGGCGTGATAAGCTGCCCCAGGAACGATCTGCGGTCTTGCGGCGTTGGTTCGAGCTGGTCATGGCAAATCGCGAAGATCTCGCATTGCTGATGACGCTGGAGCAGGGCAAGCCGCTGGCGGAATCACGCGGCGAGATCGATTATGGCGCGTCTTTCATCGAATGGTTTGCAGAAGAGGCCAAGCGTATTAACGGCGAAACCATAGCGAGCCATCTCCAAAATGCCGAGATGCTTGTGCGCCGCGAGGCGTTGGGTGTCGTAGCACTTGTTACTCCATGGAATTTTCCGCATGCCATGATCACACGCAAGGCGGCTGCAGCGATTGCCGCCGGTTGCCCGGTCGTCGTGCATCCGTCTTCAGAAACACCGCTTTCCGCGCTTGCCTTGGCCGAGCTGGCCGAACGAGCTGGGATGCCTGTGGGTATCTTCAATGTGGTGACTGGCAAGGCCGCGCCTATCGTCGATGTATTGTGCCGCGACGAGCGTGTACGGGCGCTGAGCTTCACCGGCTCGACGGAAATCGGCAAGCTGATCGCTACCAAATGTGCGAATACGATGAAACGGCTTGTCATGGAGCTTGGCGGACATGCACCTTTAATCATCTTCGATGACGCCGATGTCGAGCGGGCGGTCGATGTTGCTATGGCTGCCAAATTTGCGACCTCTGGTCAGGATTGCCTTGCTGCAAACCGTATCTTTGTTCAGCGCGGCATTCTGAAAGCGTTCACAAAGGCTTTTGCAGCGCGCATTGCGGCGCTGAAGGTCGGCAATGGGATTAATCCGACGGTGGAGATTGGGCCTCTGATGCACAGCCGGGCGCTGGACAAGGTCGAAGAGCACGTGCGGGACGCTGAAAAGCGAGGCAGTAAGGTACTCGTCGGCGGCAACCGACTGGGAGAGAACTCGCTTTTCTTTGAGCCGACCTTGCTGGTCGATGCGCCTGACGATGCGGCGATTATGCACGAAGAGACATTCGGACCGGTAGCTGCCGTCACGGTTTTTGACGATGAGGACGAAGTCATCGCCCGCGCCAATGCCACACAATATGGTCTCGTTGCCTATGTTGTAACGGCGAATGGCGCCCGGCAGCTCCGTATGGGGCGCGCACTCGAATATGGAATGGTAGCCATCAACCGCGCGAAAATTACCGGCGCACCGATCCCCTTTGGCGGCTGGAAGCAATCCGGTCTTGGCCGCGAAGGCTCCCATCAGGGCATCGAAGCCTTCACCGAACTCAAGTATCTCTGCATCGATACCGCCGCGTGAAAGCGTGGCGACAGGAAAGGAACACAACCATGTTGAATAATAGCAATGAACTGACCGCTTGGGATCGGGATCATTTCTTTCATCCGTCCACGCATATGGGTATGCATGCCCGTGGTGAAACGCCAACGCGCGTGCTGGAAGGCGGCGAGGGCGTGTATATTGCCGACGTGAATGGCCGGAAGAGCCTTGATGCCTTCGCAGGTCTTTATTGCGTCAATGTTGGTTATGGCCGCACGGAAATTGCGGATGCGATTGCAGAACAGGCGCGCAAACTTGCCTATTATCATGCCTATGTCGGCCATGGCACCGAAGTGTCCATCACGCTTGCCAAGATGATCATCGACCGTGCACCAGACCATATGAGCCGCGTCTATTTTGGTCTTTCCGGTTCGGATGCCAACGAAACCAACATCAAGCTGATCTGGTATTACAACAATATTCTTGGCCGCCCTGAAAAGAAGAAGATCATTTCTCGTTGGCGTGGATATCATGGTTCGGGTGTGATGACGGGCAGCATGACAGGGCTTGCGACCTTCCACAACGCCTTTGACCTGCCGCGTGCGCCTATCCTGCATACGGAATCCCCTTATTATTTCCGTCGCGCGGACCGCTCGATGAGCGAAGAGCAGTTTTCGCAACATTGCGCCGACAAGCTCGAGGAAATGATCCTTGCGGAAGGCCCGGAGACAATCGCAGCCTTCATTGGTGAACCTGTTCTGGGCACCGGCGGTATCGTTCCGCCACCTGCTGGCTATTGGCAGAAGATTCAGGCTGTTCTTGATCGCTACGATATTCTGCTCGTTGCCGATGAGGTCGTTACCGGCTTCGGCCGTCTTGGCAGCATGTTTGGTTCCGACCATTACGGCATGAAGCCAGATCTGATTACCATCGCCAAGGGATTAACCTCGGCCTATGCACCGCTTTCCGGCTCGATTGTATCGGACCGCATGTGGCAGGTGCTGGTTCAGGGATCGGACAAGATGGGGCCAATTGGCCATGGCTGGACCTATTCTGCCCATCCGATCTGCGCTGCAGCAGGCGTAGCCAATCTCAAGCTCATCGACGAGTTGAAACTGGTTGAAAATGCCGGCTCCACAGGCGCCTATTTCCGCAAGGCACTGCAGGATGCTCTTGGCGATCACAAGCATGTCGGCGAAGTTCGCGGCGAAGGTCTGATGGCGGCAATCGAATTCGTGGAAGATCGCGACGACCGCAAATTCTTCGATCCTTCGCTGAAGATCGGCGCACAGGTTTCAACGGCACTTCTTGCCAACGGCGTTATCGCTCGCGCTATGCCTGAAGGCGATATTCTCGGATTTGCTCCACCACTCTGCCTGACGCGTGAAGAAGCAGACAAGGTTGTTGCCGCGACGAAAAAGGCAGTTGCGACCGTCTTTGCTTGAGCCAGTAAAAGCCGTGGCTGTCGGATATTCAATGTCTGACAGCCACGGCTTTTCTCTTTGTTCGCCAGAACAGAAATGTCGCCTTGTCGAAGCGGTTCCATTCGCCATATGTGTTGGTGAGGCATTGAGGAACCATTCCTATGACGACGATTGGCTTGAAGCGTATTTATGAAGCTCCTTCACCGAACGATGGCTACCGTGTACTCGTGGATCGTGTTTGGCCGCGCGGTATGACAAAGGAGAAGGCGGATATAGATCTTTGGGCCAAAGATATTGCCCCGACCGCCAATCTTCGCAAATGGTTCTGCCATGATCCGGCGAAATGGAATGATTTTCAGATAAAATATCGCGAAGAGTTGGAAGGTAACAAGCCAACACTGAAGGATTTGATCGCGACCGCCAAGGCAAGAGGTGGGCGACTAACGCTCTTATATGGCGCGAAAGACGAAGAGCATAATCAAGCTGTCGTCTTGCATGAATTCATGCAAACTCTGTAGACGGCCTCAAAGAGTGCCACAACCGTGGCACTCTTTGGTATTCAATCTCAAAATCACCACTTGGTGTGGACCTTGAGTAGCGCTTTACGCCCTTCACCATAGCCGCAGACATAAATGCCCTGACAACCAGCGACATAGTTCTTGTCGAACAGATTGGTGACGTTGAGGTCGACCCCCCAATTGTCTTTTTCGTAACCGAGCTTCAGGTCGGCAAGCGCCACAGCTGGCACCTTGAGTGTATTTTCCTCATCGGCATAAGAGGAACCGAGGTAGCGTACACCGCCGCCGAGCGTCACCCCTTGAAAAGCACCGTCTGGCACTTTGTACTCGACAAAGACGGAGGCCTGTTGTTCCGGCAAGAGGTAAGGACGATTGCCGATAATATCGGGGTTGCTGTCATTCTCTTTGATTTTCAGGTCGTAGGCAGTAACCGAAGCAGTCACTTTCCAAGCATCGGTGATATTGGCCTGAACTTCCAGTTCGAAACCGCGCGAGTTGACCTTGCCAAGCTGCTCACGCGCGAAGCTGGAGCCAGTGAGGGCATTCTCCTTGGTCAAATCAAACAGTGAAGCGGTGATCAAGCCGTCGAACAATTCCGGACGGTATTTGACGCCCACTTCATACTGTGTTCCCGTCTCCGGTTGAGCATAGCTGCCATCTGCCAGCGTTTCGATGATCGGATTGAAGAAGGTCGCGACGCTGACATAAGGCGTTATGCCATTGTCGAACTCGTAGCCCAGTCCAGCGCGGCCTGAAGCTTTGCCCTTGTTATATTCGTAGCTCGGCAATCCTGCCGCGTCAGTTTTGACATAGTCGTAGCGACCGTTGAATGTTGCGATCCAGCCGTCGCCGAACTCTACTCGATCCTGTGCGTAAATGCCGATCTGGTGACGTCGCAGATCCTGATCGATATAAGGGTCGAACATCGGGCCCTGTGGTTCACCATATATCGGATTGAAACCATCGATAACAGTCGCCCCGCCGGTCTGCTGCATCTGTTCAATACGGAAATAACGGTACTCGACACCAAACAGAAGATTGTGTGTCAGAGCATCGGTCTCGACTGTTCCCTCAAGCTGGTTGTCGGCAAGGAAGGTATTGACCGTCGTATCGTGCCTGAAATTGATGCGCGCAATGTTCGGATTTCCTGGTGCCGGCTGCGGCAAGAAACCTTCATAACCATAGGCGTAAAGGGTGTGTTCTTTCACATGTGAAAAACCATAGCGAACGTTCTGCCGTACAGTCCAGTCATTGTCGAACTGATGCTCGAATTCATAGCCGATGGAGGCCTGCTCGCGCTCGTAGGAATCAATGTCGGGCTCGGTGAAATTTCGCTTGCGCGAAATCTTGCCGAACTCGGTTGGAACGACAGTGCCATAGTAGGGAAGAAAGCCTCCGCCATCGTGGGTCAGATCAAGATGGGTATAGTTGCCGAGAATGGTCAGCTTCGTCGCTTCGTCCGGCTTGTATTCAATGCTTGGCGAGATGACGCCGCGAAATTCCTTGGCGAAGTCTGTATAATTATTGCCACCCTGAATCTTGCCGTTCACACGGTAATTGACCGTATCGCTGGCTTTGTCGCCGATGTCGAAGCCAAGATAGGCATTACCGTAACTATTGACGCCCGTTTCTAGATATCGCAACCGCTCGTCGGTCGGACGCTTGCTGATATAGTTGACAATGCCGCCCGGATTGGACCCGCCGTAAAGGGCAGACGATGCACCACGCAGAACGTCGATACGTTCAATGCCAAAGCTATCGATCAGGAAACCACCGAAGCCGTAGCTGAAGTTCTGCAAACCGTCGAGATAGGTGCCGTATTGGGTGGCTTCGAAACCGCGAATATAGAGCCAGTCGGTATCGTTATCGACACCGAAAGGCTGTCCGAGCACACCTGGCGTATAGCGCAATGCTTCGTCCAGCTTTTGCGCGCCGATGGCATCCATCTGCTTGCGCCCTACAACTGATACGGATTGTGGAATCTTTTCGATGGCAACGCTGTCTTTCGAGCCGGTTGTCGTTGCTGTTGGAACAAAGCCGTTTACCGGCGCAACACCCTCATCACTACGACCATTTCTCGTCTGTACGACAACCGTGTCAAGGCGAACCGTATTGTTAGCCTCTTGCGCATAGGTTGTCGAAACCGGCAGAAACGCAAATGCTGCGTTGCCGGCCAGCAGCATCAGGAAGTGTTGCTTTATCGATGTGGTCATTCGGTGCAAGCCCCTTGAGAAATCCTATATCTGACCCAACTTGCCAACGTCCGATAAGACAACAGCCAGGTACGGCGAATGCGTCAGCGCTGCAACGCATTGCGAATTAATATGAGTATTTACATCAAGATATTGCTAGAAGATTGTTCGTTATTTCGCCCAATTGAATGATCTTTGGCTAATGTAAAATGTCCTCAAATATCGCTCGCGCTGGGTTTACTGTTGGTGTTGTCTGACCCAGGCGGCAGGCGTAGTGCCGGTCAGTTTCTTGAAAACACGGGTGAAATGCGCCTGATCGGCGAAGCCCGTGAGAGCTGCGATATGGGGTAAGGAGACGTTTGGTTGCAGAAGCAGCATCTGCGCTTGATCAATGCGCTTCCGCATCTGCCAGGCGTGCGGTGAAACGCCTGTCGAGGCCTTGAAGGCGCTGCAGAAATAGGATTCGGACAATCCGGTGAGCGTTGCCAGTTCTTGAAGGCGGATAACGCGCGCGTAATTATCCTCCATGAATTCAGTCACGCGGCGAAGCTGTCGCGGTGAAAGCTTGCTGTTAAGCGTCCTTTGTTTCAGCTGCGCTTCAAAGAGTTCTGTTACAAGTGCGGTTAGCAGACCCTCTCCATAAAGGTCATGCATCGGCGCTTTTGAAATGCATTCTTCGGCCAGCAAGGAACCAATCTGTTCGATCTTCGAGTTCGAAAAGAACAGGCGAGGCTTTTCGATGCTACTTTTGTCCAGTACGTGACCGAAGCGTTGTTGTAGGGCAGTAATATCGAAATGCAGATCGAGATGCTTTAGTTTTCCCGGACGTGTTACGCGGCTCCAGATCGTCATGCCAGCAGGGACGTAGCAAAGCCTTTGCCGCGGTTGAACACTCGCCAGCGTATGGTTGGTTTGTTCGGGGCGGATTGCCAGTTCCCCTCGGCTTTCAAGCACAAGAAAAAGGCGCGGCGCTTCCGAAACATACTCTCCGCGTGCGCCTGGTCCGCAATCGACCGACCATACGTCGGCGATTGCGCCACTCCAAACGCGATAATGGAGATCGTCCAGTAAGCTGACGTCTTCAATGTGACTTTTCATATGCGGATGGAAGCCCAAACTCTTCTTCCCGATGATGTTTCTCAAAACATGTATATCTTTCTCATATTTTGCTATCAACCTTCGATGAACTGCTTTATTGCAGGGCAGATATCTAGGTCCTGACCCTAGAGTTGACCAAAATCAGGAATGAGAATGATGACCTCCGCTCTGTTCGAACTCGAGAATGTCACCTTTTCAGCCGCCGGGCGCATCCTGTTGCAACCGCTGACGATGTCGATACCGGTGGGAAGTCTGACAGCGCTTATCGGGCATAATGGTTCAGGCAAATCAACACTTCTGAAAATTTTGGCTCGGCAGCAGCCAGCGTCCGGCGGGATTGTACGCTTTGCGGGTAAGGCGCTTGGTGATTGGGGTGACCGTGAGTTTGCGCGCAAGCTTGCCTATCTGCCACAGCAGACTGCACCTGCGGCAGGCATGCTGGTCAAGGAACTTGTCGCTTTGGGGCGCTACCCCTGGCACGGTGCTCTAGGGCGCTTCGGCGCAACGGATCGTCAGAAGGTGGAAGAAGCCATCGAACTGACCGGGATCGGAGCCTTCGCGGACCGATTGGTCGACACCCTTCGGGCGGTGAGCGTCAGCGCGTCTGGCTCGCCATGCTGGTTGCTCAGGATGCGGAATGCCTTCTGCTTGATGAACCGACTTCGGCGCTGGATATCGCGCACCAGATCGAAGTTCTCTCGCTTGTGCGTAAGCTGTCACACGAAAAGGACCTGAGCGTCTTCGTCGTCTTGCATGATGTCAATATGGCCGCACGCTTTTGCGATGAAGTGTTTGCACTCCACAGCGGCAGATTGATCGCACAATCCACGCCTAAGGGAATTATGGTGCCGGAACGCCTGGAGGAAATCTATGGCATTCCGATGGAAGTTATGCGGCACACTTCTACGGGACAGTTGATCGCTTCGCCGCGATAGGCTGTCAGTCCCTACCTTCTTCGGGCGCTCCTAACGGAAACAGATGACGGAATGGTCGCGCTTCGTCGAGTGCGCTGGCATAGCTCGGCCGTGCAAGCAGACGTTTGCGATAGGTCCACACATTGGCGAATTTTTCGGGAATGGCATAGGTCCAGTCTGCGTAGAGCAGGGCAGGCGCCGCAGCGCAGTCGGCAAGGCTGAAATCATCGCCCGAGACCCATTTGCGCCCTTCCATATGTCGATCCAGAAACGCATAGGCTGTATCGAAGGCTGCTCGCCAGCGATTGCCCCCGTCGTCATGCTCGCGACCAAGTGCGATATAGACGAGGCGTTGCTGCGGGTAGTTTATGTAATTATCGAAGAAACGATCCCACATTCTCACGTCCGCGCTGACAAGCGGGTCTGATGGGATTAGTTGTCTGGTGTGGGGATAGGCAGCGTCGAGATACTCGATGATACCGGTCGCTTCAAACACCAGTTTTCCATTATGCGTTAGCACGGGGAATTTACCGAAGGGCCAAAGGGCGTTGAACTCGCTCGCTACCGGTTCCGTACCATCAAGCATTCTTGCTTCGAAAGCTATGTCCTTTTCATAGAAGGCGGTTATCGCCTTCTGGCAGTACGACGAAAAGGGATGAAGGTAGAGTTTCAAGGTCATCGTGGTCCTCCCAGACAGATGGCAGATGAACTTCAATCGCCGTTGGTGCGATAGTCCGCGCGATTGATGCCATGACGTTGCATCTTATCGTAAAAGGTCTTTCGCGGAATACCGAGCGCCTCAATGGTTTCCTGAACATTGCCATTATGGGCGGCAAGCGTTTCGCGGATGAGCGTTTCTTCGTAGCGCTCGAGCCGTTTTGGAAGTGTTTCTTGATTGCCGACCATCGATTGCAGCAAGTGAGCCGGTTTCGCAACGCCAAGCGCTACGCGGTCGGCAAAATGTGCCAATTCGCGGACATTTCCCGGCCAGCTATGGTTCATGAGATGTCGGTGTGTCGCTGCATCGATAGCGGGCACATCGCGATTGAAGCGTTTCGACGCTCGCGTCAGGAAATGTGCAAAAAGCAACGGAATGTCGTCCCGTCTTTCTCTCAGCGGCGGGATGGAAAGCGTGACGACATTCAGCCGGTAATAGAGGTCCTCACGGAAGTCGCCTCTCTGGGTGGGGTCACCGAGGTCGATCTTTGCTGCAGCCACAACCCGCAGATCGACGGGGCGAACCTCATTCGTACCGAGTGGTGTGATTTCGCGCATCTCAAGGACGCGCAGCAGTTTCACTTGTGTTGCTGCAGGCATGCTTTCAATTTCATCGAGAAACAGCGTACCACCACTTGCATGTTCAACCCGTCCGAGCCGCTTTTTCTGAGCTCCCGTAAAGGCACCTGCCTCGTGACCGAACAGTTCGCTTTCAATCACCGTTTCGGGCAAGGCTCCGCAGTTGAGCGCTACGAAATTGCCTTTGCGGCGGTGGCCCCAGTTGTGCAGCAACTGTGCGACGACTTCCTTGCCACTGCCAGTTTCACCAGCCACGAGCACATCAACATCCGTATCGGCTATATCGCGCAAGGTACGGCGCAGATTTTCCATCGCCGGTGTCTGGCCGATCAACGGCAGATCGCCCTCCACATTCTCGGCGGCTTCGCGCAAGGCGCGGTTTTCAACGATAAGTTGTCTCTTTTCCCATGCACGACGGATGCTGTGCACGAGCCTGTCGGCTGCAAACGGCTTGGCGATGAAATCATAGGCACCGTCCTGAATGGCTTGCACCGCCATCGGAATATCACCGTGGCCAGTAATCAGGATTACTGGCAAATCGGGGTCAATGGCTTTGATCCGGGCAAAGAATTGGAGACCGTCGATCTGCGGCATGCGGACATCGGTAACGACAACGCCATCATACTCAAAAGTAACGCTGTTCAACGCATCCAGTGCGCTTGGAAAATCAGCAACCTCGAAACCGGCAAGCTCAAGCGTTTGACGAGTGGCGCGGCGGAGCGCCTTGTCATCGTCGACAAGAATAACGGAGGGTGACTTGTCCATCATGCTTTTCTCAGTTCGATGCGGAAAGATGTGCCTGCGGCATTACTGTCGGCGGAGATGGCCCCGCCATAGTCAGTGACGATCTCCTTGACGATCACAAGACCTAGACCGAGACCTTTTTCCTTCGATGTATTGAAAGGCGAAAACAGATTGTCGCGAATATGCTGCGGCATACCCGGTCCATTGTCGGAAACCAATATGACGACTTTGTCACGATCTACATGAGTACGGACATCAATTTTTCCATCATTCTGTTTTAAATCAATGGCTTCCAGTGCATTCTGGAACAGGTTGATGAAAACCTGTTCCAGCCGGATTGAATGACCGATAACTTGCAGTTCCGGCGGTGGTAGTGCGATATCGAGCTGATCCATGCGCCCGGAGAACCTGCTTCGCAGCAGTACCAGCGCACCCGAAATGACCTGACTGAGCGAAGTCGGCTCGGAAGGAGTGCGTCCCTTGCGGGCAAGTGCTTTAAGGTCGCCCGTGATTGTACCTATGCGGTCTGTTAATGCGGCGATTTCACTGAGGTTTTCGGTTGCGTCGGAAAGGCGTTTCCGTTCGATGAAGGTTTTTGCGTTGTCTGCATAGGCGCGAATGGTTGCGACGGGCTGGTTGATTTCATGCGCCACGCCAGCCGCTACTTGCCCCATGATAGCCAGGCGATTGGCGTGCACGAGGTCCTGCTGCACCCCTTGCAGCATTGTTTCGGTGCGACGATGGTCGCTGATCTCAGCTTGCAGTCTGTCGCGTGCCAGACTGAGATCGCGGGTGCGCTCTTCCACGCGTTCTTCCAGTTCCATCTGTGTACGCTGTGCATTGGCGATGCGTGTCGCGATTTTCTGCCTGCGACGTAGAAGAAGTCCGGCAACCGTTGCGATAGCTGAAAGGATGATAAAGGTGAACAACCGGGCTTCTCGAATGGCGGAAGGTATCTGCGGGCGAATTGGCGCGAGACTGTACATCTGCCAGGGAGTGGAAGGCACGATCGAACGGATCGCGAGAAAGTCGGTATTGCGCGCATTGCCGGGCAGCAGCGCATCAATCAACTGTACATCCTCGCCGTCAATTGACTTGATCGACAGGGGCAAGGGTTTAAGTGGCGCGTCACCAAACTGCAGGCTATCGCGGATAAACTGAAGCTGCTCCTGATTGATCGAGCCAATGGTCATGAAACGCCAGGACGGCAAGCTTGTAATTAGAACGATATTGCGTTCATCCGTCACGAAGGTCGGTCGTCCGGCATTGTTCCAGTCACTTTCCAGCCTGTCGAACTCCAGCTTGACAACGATCACCCCCAACGGACCGCTCGGGCCGTCGATGCGACGGGATATGTAAAGACCTGGGCGATTGCTGACATTGCCGAGCGCAAAGTACTCTGCATCCCCGTTTTTCAAAGCGTTGTGAAAATAGGGGCGAAACTTGTAGTCGTTGCCGACAAAACTTGTTGGTCCGCGCCAGTTGCTTGCCGCGATGGCAATGCCGTCCATGCCGACAAGATAAATGACGGCCGCTTGCGTCCCATCCGCCAATGCTTCGAGTTTCTCATTCAAGGGATCGATTGTTGGGGCTGTTTTGTCCAGTAATGCAGATTCCAGCGCCTTGTCCTTTGACAGCACCAGAGGCAAAGCACGTTGCTTGTCGAGAACAGCGCGCAACAGTGCAGTGTTGAGGTTGGCATCGATCCTTGTCTGCTCGCTTAATGCGAGGACGGCCTTGTCTCGTGCCATGTCGCCGACGACCCAGAATGCAAGCGCGAAAACCGCAGCCCAAAACAATCCGAACAACGCCCAGATCCGTCGGTTGATGTTTGTGGGTCGGGTGCGGCTGTCCGCTGGGGAGGGGTTCGAACTCATTGCTCTCATTGTGCAATATTTCACACAAATTGGAAATAAAATTGTGCGGATAATCACACTTCTGCTAGATTTACTTCGACGCAAAAACTCACAAATTTAAAGAAAACAACATGTTAGTGAGTCATCTCCAAACTGGCACGGACATTGCAATCAATCAGTTCAGCAGCGGCTGGGACCGTTGGAATTCGAGACTGAAGGCTTGGGAGGCTGGACAGGTTCCGGACTGAGCCGAACGGAGGACACTATGATTGCAGTACCGACAGGTGCCGCGGCTGCGCCGCGCGGCCCAATTCCCTTCTACAAGCATCTTTATGTACAGGTATTGGTGGCTATTGCTGCCGGTATTCTGCTTGGCCATTTTTATCCCGAGCTGGGCACGCAGTTGAAGCCGCTTGGCGATGCGTTCATCAAGCTCGTGAAGATGATTATCGCGCCTGTCATCTTCCTGACCGTTGCAACCGGCATCGCCGGAATGACCGATATGAAAAAGGTCGGTCGCGTTGCCGGTAAGGCCATGATCTACTTCCTAACCTTCTCGACGCTTGCCTTGATTATTGGACTCATCGTCGCCAACGTCGTACAGCCGGGCGCCGGGATGCACATCGACCCGGCTTCGCTTGATCCGAAGGCCGTTGCCAACTACGCCGCCAAGGCACATGAGCAGACCATCACCGGCTTTCTGAGTAACATCATCCCGACAACGATTGTTGGAGCATTCGCAGACGGCGACATTCTGCAGGTGCTGTTCTTCTCGGTTCTGTTTGGTATTGCGCTGGCTCTGGTCGGCGACAAGGGCAAGCCTGTCACCGATTTTCTTCATGTCCTGACAGCACCCGTTTTCAAGCTGGTTTCGATCCTCATGAAGGCCGCTCCAATCGGGGCTTTCGGTGCCATGGCATTCACCATCGGCAAATACGGCATAGGCTCGATCGCCAATCTCGCGCTTTTGATCGGCACATTCTATCTCACGGCCCTGCTGTTCGTGCTTGTCGTTCTGGGAGCAGTCGCCCGTTACAATGGCTTCTCAATCCTCGCTCTCATTCGCTACATCAAGGAAGAGCTGCTGCTGGTTCTGGGCACATCTTCGTCTGAAGCCGCACTTCCCGCGCTGATGGACAAGATGGAGAAGGCTGGCTGCAAGCGCTCTGTCGTTGGCCTCGTCATTCCGACGGGTTATTCGTTCAACCTCGACGGCACAAATATCTATATGACGCTGGCAGCCCTCTTCATCGCGCAGGCAACGGATATTCCACTGTCACTGAGTGATCAGATACTGCTTCTACTCGTGGCAATGCTGAGCTCCAAGGGTGCAGCAGGCATTACGGGTGCCGGTTTCATCACGCTAGCAGCTACGCTGTCCGTTGTTCCAGCCGTTCCAGTCGCGGGCATGGCCCTGATCCTCGGTATCGACCGCTTCATGTCAGAATGTCGCGCGCTGACCAATCTCGTTGGCAATGCGGTCGCAACCATCGTTGTGGCACGTTGGGAAAATGAACTCGACACCGACAAGTTGGCCGCAGCGATGAACGGAACGCCCGTTGTCACAGACCTTGTGCCGCAGCTGGAACCTGCTGAATAACGGCATATCAGACAGTAAGAGAAACGGCCCGCTTCTGGCGGGCCGTCTTCCATCTAGCGCTCTACAGGTTTGCCTTGCGTTATCAACCGGGCGCTATGCTGGCCGGAGATGTAAGTCCAGAGCCAGCTCCAGGCGACAGCGGCACGGCTTCGCGTTCCAATAAGGAAGAAGATGTGCGCAATGCCCCAGAACCACCAGGCGATTAGCCCCTTAAGCTTGAAGCGACCCATATCAACCACAGCGGCGCCTCTGCCGATGGTCGCAAGATTGCCCTGATGCTTATAACGGAATGGCATCGGTGGGGTCTTTCCTTCAATGCGACTTTTGATGACCTTGGCAACATAGGCACCTTGCTGCTTGGCGGCAGGGGCAATACCCGGAACCGGCTTGCCGTCCGGTCCCTCGACCCACGCCGTATCACCAATGACGAAGATATCCTCATGGCCAGGTACATTGAGGTTGGATAACACCTTCACGCGCCCTGCTCGGTCACTCTCGGCGTTGAGCCACGTTGCGGCTGGAGAGGCAGCCACGCCTGCTGCCCAGATTGCCGTCCGGCATGGAATGAACTCTTCGCCGACAGTCACGCCCTCGGCTGTGATGTCCTTGACCGGAATTCCGAGCCGTACTTCCACCCCCAGTTTTTCGAGCGCTTTCAACGCATAATTGGACAGGTCTTCTGGAAACGCCGCCAGAACGCGCGGACCGGCTTCAAGCAGCATCACGCGTGTCTGCCGCGTGTCTATATTGCGAAACTCCGGCCATATGGTTTGTTTGGCCAACTCAGCGATAATGCCTGCTAGTTCAACGCCCGTCGGTCCGCCACCGACGATGGCAAATGTCAACAACGCTTGCCGCTTTGCTTCATCGCTTTCACGTTCTGCACGCTCAAAGGCGAGAAGCAGGCGACGGCGAATGGTGGTTGCGTCCTCAAGCGCCTTCAGTCCGGGGGCCAACGCTTCCCATTGATCGTTACCGAAATAGGCGTGTCGTGCTCCGGTGGCGATTACGAGCATGTCGTACGAAATTTCGGTGCCGTTTTCGAGCAGCACCTGACGGTGCTCGCTGTCAACATCGGTGACTGTGCCCAATAGCGTGGTCACTTCCTTGCGATCTTTGAACAGATGCCGGATCGGCCAGGCAATTTCGGACGTGGCGAGAATGGTTGTTGCAACCTGATAGAGAAGCGGCTGGAACAGGTGATGATTACGCTGATCGATCAGCGTGATTCGCACGTCGACGTTTCTAAGGTCGTGGATCAGTTGCAATCCGCCAAAACCGGCGCCGACGACAACGAGATGGGGGGCTCGCTTTTCACTCATTACTTCAGCCTGCTTTCATTCTTAAAATGCCCGTCAATCACCCCGTTGCAAGAGGAGGATCGTCGTCAGACATATTTTATGTCTGTGTCCTGTTTTTTCCAGACATCTTATCCCGATATTGATCGATTTTAAGGTTTCATCACAGAACGATGTAAAGAGATTGTCTCCGTTCTAGAATAGAACAATTCCAGAAAGCACTTTCACCTTTTTGAGCGATCTTGGCTTTGCTGTCATTTCTTTTAACATTTTGTGTTTTTGGCCTCTTGTCTTTGGTGTTTCCGCTCTAGCTAACCCTAGGTTGTTATCGGAGCTTGGAGGGACGGATGCATTGGCTTCAGGCAATATTTCAGCAGGCACCCGAAATTGCTTTGTTCCTTTCCCTGGCCGGCGGGTATGCGATCGGCAAGATACACTTCGGCAAGTTCCAGTTAGGAGGAGTTGCCGGGTCACTGCTTGTCGCGGTGATAATCAGCCAGGTGGGCGTTCAGATCGATAATGGGGTGAAGGCTCTGCTCTTCGCCCTTTTTATTTATGCGGTCGGTTTCGAAAGTGGTCCGCAATTCTTTAGATCACTCGGGCGGCAATCCTTGCGTGAGATCGCAATGGCCGCGGTGCTCGCCATCAGCGGTCTCGCGACCGTCGTCATCATGGCGCGCATATTCGGTTTGGACAAAGGTCTTGCGGCGGGTATCGCAGCAGGTGGGCTGACGCAATCTGCAATCATCGGAACGGCAAGTTCGGCCATTTCCAAGCTTGGTCTGGCAGCTGACGAAGTACAGCGATTGCAGGCCAATGTCGCTGTTGGATATGCTGTGACCTATATTTTCGGTTCCTTCGGAGCGATCATTGTCTGCGTCAATCTGCTGCCGAAATTCATGGGACGCACTATCCGCGACGATGCCATCAAGGCGGAAGCCGAACTGTTGGCTGGCATAAGGGTCTTGGGGCAGGGCGAAAGCGAAGCAGCTCCTGATCTTGTGGGGCGCATCTATAAGGTGGAACAGGCATCAGGAAAGACCGTGGCCCAGATTGAGGCGATGACCTCTGTTGAAGACGCCATAACCATTGAACGGGTCAAACGTGCTGGCAAGATCATCGGCGTCGCACCCAATCTCCATCTGGAAAGGGACGACATCGTTCTTGTGGCCGGCAGGCGCTCAGGCGTTGTCGCTTCTGGCAACAAGATCGGCACCGAATTGCAATCTTCTGAAGGCATGGATGTCGTCGTGCAAATCCGTGACGTGACGATCACTTCACCGGATTATGTCGGCAAGACCGTTGCTGCGATCAAGGAGAATATAAGCTCTGAACTGCGCCACGGCGTCTATGTTATCGGCGTCAAACGTGCCGACAAGCCTTTGCCGCTGCAACCTGATACGGTCATCAGTGCTGGCGATGTCGTTTCACTCTACGGAACCGATCAGGATTTGCAGCGTGCGGCGAAGTCTATCGGTCCGGTGATCGTTCCAAGCGATAAGACCGATTTCGTGTTCCATGGCCTCGGTATCGCTTTCGGTCTTCTGATCGGTCTGGCTGTCGTGCGCATTGGTTCGATACCGCTGACACTTGGCAGCGGCGGCGGAGCGCTTCTGTCAGGTCTGCTCTTCGGTTGGTATCGCAGCCGGAACATGACCATCGGCAACATGCCGACGGGTGCCTCCACATTGCTGCGCGATTTGGGCCTCGCTGGCTTTGTTGCAGTTGTCGGCCTCCAGTCAGGTCTGCAGGCCGTGCAGACAATTATCAGCAGCGGTCTCACCATTTTCCTGATCGGTGTGGTCGTAACCATTCTGCCGCTGATCATCACGATGTTCTTTGGCCGTTACGTGCTGAAATATGACAATGTGGCTATATTTGCTGGCGCTCTTTCCGGGTCGCGCAGCGCAAATCCTGCCTTCGGCGAAGTGCTCGACAAGGCAGGCAATTCCATTCCTACCACCCCGTTCGCAATCACCTATGCGCTTGCCAATGTCTTTTTGACATTGCTCGGGCCGTTGGTGGTCGCTTTCTCCTGAGGAGTAGATCATGGCGAAGACTGATTATAGCAAATATGCAAAGCTAAGCCCGTTCGAACTCAAGGATGCACTGATCCAGCTGGCTTCAAGCAAAGCTGATCTGACCATGCTGAACGCCGGGCGCGGCAATCCGAATTTTCTGGCTACCCTACCGCGTCGTGCCTTTCTGCGACTAGGGCTATTTGCAGTCGCAGAAGCCGAACTTTCCTATTCCTATATGTCGACAAGCGTGGGCGGTTTGCCGAAAGTCGAGGGAATTGAAGGGCGTTTCCAGAGATTTCTCTCTGAGAATGGCGACCAACCCGGGGTGAAGTTTCTCGGGCGTGCACTGTCTTATGTGCGTGATCAGCTGGGCCTTTCCCCATCAGAATATCTGCATGAAATGGTGGAAGGCATTCTTGGGTGTAACTATCCGGTTCCGCCGCGCATGCTGAAGATCAGCGAAGAGATCGTGAAGCATTATCTCGTGCGCGAGATGATCGGCGGTTACATGAGTTCCGATAAACTCGATATATTCGCGGTCGAAGGCGGAACTGCTGCCATGACCTATATTTTCGACACGCTGAAACAGAACAAGATACTTGATGAAGGCGATACAGTCGCCATCGGTATGCCAGCTTTCACGCCCTACATCGAAATACCGGAACTGAACAATTATCGGTTGAAAGAAGTGCACATCAATGCCGACCCGCATCAGGGCTGGCAATATCCCGAAGCGGAGCTGAACAAGCTGCTCGACAAGTCGGTCAAGGTCTTCTTCCTGATCAATCCGAGCAACCCGCCGTCGGTCAAGATGGATCAACGCGGCCTTGAGCAAATCGCGCGGATCGTCAAGGAAAAGCGTCCCGATCTCATGATCTTGACGGATGACGTCTACGGCACTTTTGCAGATGACTTTAAGTCGCTCTTTGCGATCTGCCCTTACAATACAATGCTCGTCTATTCTTTTTCCAAGTACTTCGGAGCAACCGGCTGGCGTCTTGGTGTTGTCGCCATGCAGAAGGACAATCTTCTGGATGAAAAGCTCAAGAACCTCCCGTCTTCGGCGAAGAAGGAAATGAATGAGCGCTATTCCTCACTAACGCCGGATGTCTCAAAACTGAAGTTTATTGACAGGCTTGTTGCCGACAGCCGCACTGTCGCGCTTAACCACACGGCAGGGCTATCAACGCCGCAGCAAGTGCAGATGGTTCTGTTCTCGCTTTTCGGTCTGATGGACGAAAAGGATTCCTACAAGGCCGAACTCAAGAAGTTGATCCGTCACCGTGAAGCGGCGCTTTACCGCGAGCTTGGGCTGGAACCACAGTCCGACGAGAATGAAGTCGATTATTATACGCTGCTCGATCTGGAAGATATCGTTCGCCGCCTCTATGGCGATGATTTCGCGGCCTGGGTGAAGAAGAATATCTCTCCAACAGAATTGCTTTTCCGTATCGCAGATGAAACCGGCATTGTTTTGCTTCCGGGCACTGGCTTCGGTACTTTGCAGCCTGCAGGGCGTATCTCGCTGGCGAACCTCAATGAGTATGAATATGCCGCTATCGGGCGTTCGCTCCGGCGTATGGCGGAAGAGGTTTACAACAAGGAATTCAAGCCAAAGAAGAAAAACAAATAAGTTGTTGGGCAGGGGCGCGAAAAGCACCCCTTCAGCCATTAAACTGACGACAGAACCAGCAAGTCGCGGCGGACGTCATCACCGTTGCCGCTTATGAGCTGCTTCTCGATATCCGCATGTGTAGCCTTCCATATCGGCACCGCTGCAGCAAGAGCTGCTTTTCCCTCAGGCGTGAGTTGCAATAAACGCTCGCGCCTGTCCTTCGGGTTGATAACGATCTCCACCCAACCTTGCCGTTGCAATGGCTTCAACGCTGCGGTCAAAGTCGTCTGATCCATGGCCAACAGTTCTGCCACCGGCTTCATTGGCGGCGGTGATGGGCGATTGAGCGACATCATCAGCGAGAATTGACCGTTGGTCAGCCCAACTGGACGCAGAGCGTCGTCAAAGCGGCGGGCGAGCGCACGTGCGGCGCGCTGAACATGCAAGCAAAGGCAGGTATCACGAACCAGAAGTGTTGTTTCAAAAGGTACATCGAGGCTATTTGACATGATTTATTAATATTGATATCAATGTAAATCGTCAAGCGGGAACATTGATATCTGGGCATAGACAGGGAGCAAAAGCCGGAGGAGGGCTTGCACCATGAATGAGGTTGTATCCCGAGAAGTTTGGCTTGAGGCGCGCCGTGCGCTTCTGGCAAGTGAAAAAGAAGCCACTCATCTGCGCGACAAGGTCAATCGTGAGCGGCAGGCACTGCCATGGGTGAAGGTTGATAAGGATTATGCATTCGATACGCCTTCGGGTCGGAAGTCGCTTTCCGAACTGTTCGACGGGCGTAGCCAGTTGCTGGTCTACCATTTCATGTTCGGACCCGACTGGGATCAAGGTTGCACAGGATGTTCGTTCCTTGCTGACAATCTTGATGGCGCCGTGACACATCTCAACAATCACGACGTCACGCTAATTGCCGTTTCGCGCGGACCGCTGGCAAAGCTGCAAGCTTACCAAAGGCGGATGGGTTGGCATTTTCCATGGATTTCGTCAGAAGGCAGTGATTTTAATTTCGATTACCACGTCTCCTTTACGAAGGATGAGCTCGAGAATAACCGCGTTTTCTACAATTTCGACAAGCTGGCTGCTGAAGATGCTTTTGATGAGCTGCCCGGCATGAGCGCTTTCTACAAGGACGACAGCGGTGCCATCTATCACACCTATTCCAGTTATGCCCGAGGCATCGAGGAGTGGATAGGCACTTTGATGATCCTCGACCGAGCCCCCAAGGGTCGGAATGAAAATGGCACGATGCATTTCGTCAAACGGCATGATGAGTATGAAGCACAGGCTTCCAAGCACAGCTGCTGCGGCTGATCATTCAACCGTGAAATAAATCCAAGGGAGTACTTTCAATGAAAAACGGCTCTTCTCCGTTCGTCTGGTATGAACTTATGACAACAGATGCTGACAACGCACAGGATTTTTATACAAAAGTTGTCGGCTGGACAGCGAAAGATGCCGGGGTTCCCGGCATGAAATATACATTGTTCGAAGTGCCCGGATGCATGATTGCAGGCATGATGTCGATGGCGGATATGTCAAAGGAAGATTGCGGAGGCGAACCCGGCTGGATCGGTTATGTCGGTGTCGCAAATGCAGACGAATATGCCAAAAAGGTTGAAGCTGAAGGTGGCAAGGTGCTCAGAGCAGCGCAGGATATCCCGGACATTGGACGGTTTGCGATCGTTTCGGACCCGCAAGGTGGTATCTTTGCACTTTTTGAACCGAAAGACGACATGCCGCCACCGGCTGACTTCGGTTCGCGCAAACCGGGGCATCCGGGTTGGCATGAACTGTATGCTCAAAACTGCGAGACGGTATTTTCGTTCTATGAGAAAGTTTTCGGCTGGAAGCTCTCACGCAATTTCGACATGGGGCCTATGGGCAATTACAAGGTGTTCAGTGTCGATGGCGCCGATCACGGCGGTATCATGACCGCACCTCCCGGCACTCCGGTTGGCTGGGGTTTCTACTTCATGGTCGATGGCGTGAAGAATGCTGCCAGCCGGGTCAAGTCTCTCGGCGGAGCGGTTTTGCAAGAGCCGATGGAAGTGCCGAACGGCGAATGGGTTGTTCAATGCAAGGATCCGCAAGGTGTGAACATCTCGCTCGTGGAGCCAAAACCGTAGGATAATTGCGTCTTGTGATTGACTGCCGATACATTTGCGATGATTGGTTGGACCATCGAAACGTATCGGCGGAAGATCGATCATGCACGACAGAAGGATGCGTCAGTCTCGGCAGGCAGGTACTGTTTTTGCCGCGGATGTTGGCGGGTCCTTCATTCGGCTGGCCCGCTCGGCACGTCCGGGACACATCGAACTTCTTGAAAAGTTGCCGACCCCTGCAAAAAGTTGGGATGGGTTCGGGAGCGCATTGGAAACTGCGCTTCGAACCCACGCATCGGATGAGGCGGGGCCACTTGCACTTTCCATCGCTGGATTGGTTGATCCAGTAACAAGTTCCGCTTTCTCGGCGAACATTCCTTGCATCACCGATCACAGATTAAGTCTTGAACTCGGCGAGCGATTGGAGCGACAGGTAATCGCCGCCAATGATGCTGATTGTCTGGCCCTTGCAGAAGCTATCGAAGGGGCTGGTAAGGGGCACGACATAGTTTTTTGCGCAGTGCTGGGCACAGGTGTTGGCGGCGGACTTGTTATCGACGGTCGATTGGTTCGCGGTAAAGCCGGTTTGACTGGCGAATGGGGGCATGGCCCGATCCTCAACACATGTGTAGAAATAGACGGACAAACAGTGTCGGTTCCTCGCTTCGATTGTGGCTGCGGTCAGAGCGGTTGCGTCGATACGATTGGCGGCGCGCGCGGGATCGAAAAACTGCACCAGTTTTTGAACGGTATAGATGCGAGTAGCCATGCGGTCCTGCAGGAATGGCTGGAAGACAGACCGGAGGCGAGACGGACGATTACCGCTTATCTCCAGCTGGTTGCCGATCCGCTTGCAGCCGTCGTCAACATAACAGGCACGTCGATTATTCCGGTTGGTGGTGGACTTGCTACTGCTTCCGAATTGATCTCCGCACTTGATACGGCCGTCAGGGCCAGAATTTTGCGGAAAATGAACCAGCCATTGGTCGTTCCGGGTGTATTCGGCAGTGATGGCGGTTTGGTTGGGGCCGCAATATTGGGGCATCAGACGTGAGCGTGTTACTTGAAGTCTGCGTAGATAGCGCCGAAGGGTTGCGGTCGGCAATAGAAGGTGGTGTGGATCGTATCGAGCTCTGTTCTGCGCTTGAGCTTGGTGGTTTGACGCCTTCGCTGGGATTGATGGAGCTTGCCTCGAAAGCGCCAATCCCGGTTTACGCAATGATCAGACCGCGCGCGGGCAATTTCTGCTTTTCGACAGAAGATGAAGCCATCATGGTGTCGGATATTCGTAATGCCAGAAATGCCGGTTTGGCCGGTGTTGTCATTGGAGCTTCGCTGAGCGACGGTTCTCTTGATGTCGCCATGTTGGAAAGACTGGTTGCAGAAGCAAAAGGCCTTGGAACGACGCTTCATCGCGCATTCGATCTCGTTCCGAATATGGAGATTGCCGTACAGCAAGCAATTGCACTCGACTTCGAGCGCATTCTGACGTCTGGTCTGTCACAAACTGCGGAAAAGGGGTTGGATAATCTGCGGGTGCTGGCTGAGTTGGCTGGTGGCCGAATCCGCATCATGCCCGGCAGCGGCGTCAACGCGGAGAATGCGAGACGGATCGTGGAGGCAACGGGCGCGACAGAGATTCATGCTTCATGCCGTGTCCCGGTCGAAGAGAAGGATTCTCGTGCTATCGCTTTCGGTTTTGCCGCAGAACAATCATTTCGGACATCAGCTCAGCGTGTAAGCGCGTTGAAAGCCGCCTTAGAAAAAATTTGAAGGACGTTCATTCCAAATTTTGTAAGTCGCTGAGTGCAACATTCATAAACTGATCGGCAAAAGAAATGGAAATTTCTCATACACTTTAAGGCGACACTTAAACCCTATTGCCACCCCGAAAGAGTTTGAGTAGAAGTGACATCACATCAAGAGTTGGGGAGACGCCCAACGCCAACCTGCCTCTCCGGGCAAGGTGGTACTCTCTGTAAAGAGAGGATGTGGCCAAACCGGCAAATATACGGATAAAGCCACTCGCGTCCTCCCCCAACATAAACTAGGGACCGACGCGACATGCCGATTAAAATTCCTGACGATCTGCCAGCAACCAGTGTTCTCCAGGCCGAGGGCGTCATGGTCATGCGCGAAGCAGATGCCATTCGTCAGGATATTCGTCCGCTGAAGATCGGCCTTCTCAATCTGATGCCGAACAAGGTCACGACAGAGACGCAAATTGCGCGTCTGCTTGGCGCGACACCGCTGCAGGTCGAGCTAACTCTTGTTCGTATCACCAACCATGTGGCGCGCCATACGCCTGCCGATCACATGTTGTCGTTCTACCAGCCGTGGGAAGAGGTGCGGGACCAACGCTTTGACGGTTTTGTCATCACCGGTGCTCCGGTCGAACGCCTCGAGTTCGAGGAAGTCACCTATTGGGATGAGATGCAGCGTGTCTTCGATTGGACGCAGACCCATGTGCACCGGTCACTGAATATATGTTGGGCCGCACAGGCTGCCGTCCATCATTTCCACGGCATGGGCAAGTACGAGCTGCCGGGCAAGGCGTCAGGCGTCTATAGCCAGCGCAACCTTGCGCCGTCGTCTCCCTACCTTCGTGGCTTTTCGGATGATTTCAAAATCCCGGTTTCACGTTGGACCGAAGTGCGCAAGAGCGACATTCCAGCCGAGAGTGAGCTGAAGGTTTTGGTCGATAGTCCGGAAACGGGCCTTTGCCTGCTGGACGATCCACGTCATCGCGCGCTGCATATGTTCAATCACGTGGAGTACGACACAACGTCGCTTGCCGATGAGTATTTCCGCGACATTCAGGCTCAGCCTGAAACAAAGGTTCCAGCCAACTATTTCCCCGGAGATGACGCGACGCGCCAGCCGGAAAACCGCTGGCGCAGCCACGCACATCTTCTGTTTGGAAACTGGATCAACGAGATGTATCAATCGACGCCTTACAACCTGCAAAATATCGGGAAGCGTTAAGGGCACACAGTAAGGAAAGCGCGACCAGAATGCATCCGATCCACGGCAGGGCTTGCAAGTTCCAGTGCCGTAAAGCAAGTCCGCCCGTGGCCGTGCCAAGCGCTACGCCTATGTGCATGGCAGATAGATTGATCCCGACACCGGCATCTGCCGTTGCGGGATCGGTCGTGATGAGAAAGCTCTGAACGACCGGAGATATCATCCAACTTATACAAGCCCAGATCATCAGTACCGCGCCGAAAATAGTGCTGGACCCTGTTGCAAGCGGTATCGTTGCTAACGCAGTCAGATAGAGAAGTGGCGTCAGCTCGATAGCCAACCTTGGTGAAAGCTTGTCGACGAGCAGTCCGCCGAGATAACCGCCTGTCATTCCGGCCACGCCGAACGCCACCATCGCCCAGATGACTTTCTGTGAAGAGATGTGGACAGCCTCCAGAAGATAGGGTGACAGATAGGCGAACAAGACGAAATGACCGCCGATCATCAGGATGGAAACCAATTGTGCTGATACCAGCCGGAAGGATTTCAGGTGCGGCATATAAGGTGGCAAGCCACGCAGGCTTCGTCCTGCACGAGGCAGGGAAAGCAACGACAGGAGCAGCACCAAAGCTGCCGCCAGTGCCAGGCACAGGAAGACCGCACGCCAGCCCAGCCAATCGTTGACAATCATTCCCGTGGGGACACCGGCCACCATCGATCCGCTTATACCCATGAATATGATCCCGATGGCGCGTCCGCGCATTGCGGGACTAACCAGCTCTGTCGCCAGCATGGTGGCAATCAGGCAGACGACGGCACTTGCGGAGGCCATGCCGATGCGCGCGATAAACAGGACAGCATAATTGGGGCTAATGCTCGCGATGATATTGCTTGCGATGAAAACGCCCAAGGCGAAGACGAGGACGGCTTTCCGTTCGAAGCGCGTTGTTAGAACGAATGCCAGTGGTGCTGTGAGAGCGAAGGTAATCGAGAAGATTGATGTCAGCTGCCCGGCGGCACTGACTGAGACATTCAAACCGGGTGCGATGCCCGGAAGAATGCCGACAATAATGTTCTCGGCGGTGCCGGTAACGAAGGTAGCCAGCACCAGCACAAATAACCGGATGTCCATATTTGCCATTCCCTTTCATGGTAACACCATGCGGGCAGCAAATGGCCCGGCATGGCGATATTGCATGCCGGGTTTCGAGGCAAAGCTTCGGTTATCCCTGATATAACTTCATAACATCCAAACTGGCTTCTGGCCAGTTTCTCGCTGTTTAGCTGGCGGCACGCGCCAGCCATCTGTGCCAGTCGTCCTCTGAGCCGTGGAAAACGTTCAGGTCAATCTTACCGTTCACACCCTGCGACAGACCCGACCCAGAATACTGCCAGAAGGTCCATGGGCGACCCGGATAGACCTTCGACGGATGCTGGGCAACGGCACGCAGCCAGAATGGATAGTTGGTGAAGGCACCTTTCAGGTTATCGTCATAGAAGTCCGGAGCTGTATAGATGATTGGCCGCTTGCCATAATGCTGCTCCAGCCTGTCCATGAAGACCTGCATCTTTTCCCGCACCTGCGCCGGAGAAGGCCGACGCTTGCAGGAGGAATCGCCGTTCCATTCTACGTCGATGACAGGTGGAAGCGCATCGGCTTCCTTTGGAACATTGCGGATGAACCAATCGGCCTGCTGGCTTGCCACGCGGCACCAGTAGAAAAAGTGGTATGCGCCGCGTTTGATGCCCGCTGCTTTCGCTTCGCGCCAGTTCTTGCGGAACATGGGATCGAGGTGGTCGCCGCCGTCGGTCGCCTTGATATAGGCGAAGTTTGCACCTTGCGTGCGCAGTCTCACCCAATCGATATCACCCTGCCAGCGGGAGACGTCCACACCGTGCACTGCCAGCTTGCGCGGCGATGAGCGTCCAAAATTGATTGGTTTCGCATCACGAAAGCGGTGGCTGTAGACTTTCGATCGTTCCTGTGGTGCGAGGCGCACCGGCGGATAGGCTGCGACTTCCGGCTTTGGAACAGAGATGCGCGCCTGGGGGCGTTCCTGCAACTGCGGTTGCGGTGTAACGGGAGCAGGCGGCTCGGCCTTGAACGGACCCGCATCCGGAATGGGGCCGGCCCAAGCTAGAACTTCTTCCTGTTCAGCAGCTGGCATCGGCTGAAGTGCGCTCGCCATTTCGCTCAAGGGGGCGGGCGGAACCGGGCGAGCCACCGAACTTGTGGTCTCAGCCGATGTCTTCGACTGGAGCATAATGCTGTCGATGCCCGAACTTGACGTACAGCCCGTCAAAGCGGCGCAGGCAAGGGCAATGACTGATACAACCGAAGAACGCATGAGCACCCGTAACGCAAAACAAATGGGCTGCAACGCTCCCTCCGAGCTAATTGCTAATCAAAGCTTACCGGGAAATGCTGAATCCAAAGTTTACGAAATTGCTAATGCACATTCTCTAATTCGATTGTTCGAGAATTTTTATCAGCGCTGTTGCCGAATTCTCCAATGCAGTTTCATCAAATCCTGAGAATCCGAGGATAAGCCCCTGACGTGGCGTCAGTTTTGTATAGAGCGTTGATAGCGGATGAGCCTCGATACCAGCATCTGCAAGAATAGTGGCAAGGCGCGTATCGCTTTTCCCGTCTGGCAAAGCCAGCAGCAATGAAAGCCCGGCAGGAGGGGCTTCAATTCGAAAAAACGTCGGATCTCCGGGAGCGAGCGCTGCAATCAGTTTACGCCGCCGCGATGCATGTATGCGCCGCATGCGCCTGATGTGCTGTGCAAAGGCTCCCGTTTCGATAAAACTGGCCAATGCCGGTTGGGCCAAGGGCGATGGCGCTGGGAATAAGGTTTGTCGCAGCGCCCTGAATCGAGTGGTCATGTGCGACGGTACAATCAGAAAACCGAGCCGCAGGAGTGGCGAAAAGACCTTGGAGAAACTTCCGATATAAAGGATGCGATCTGGATCAAGCGACATCAGGGATGGCAATGGCTGGCCGACATAACGGTGCTCGCTGTCATAATCGTCCTCGATGATGATGGCGTCGCGTTCCCTTGCCCAGGCAAGCAGCTCCAGACGGCGCCCTAATGGCATGGTCACGCCTGTCGGGTGGTGCCGTGCCGGTGTGACAAACGCTCCACGCGCATTGTTGGCCTTGTCTCGCGCGGTCGAAACATCGAGGCCTCCGCCATCAATGGGGACGGGAATGATGTCGAGGCCATTGACGCCAAGGATCTTGCGCGCGGGCGGATAGCCCGGTTCCTCCATCCACAGTCTGTCACCCGGTACAAACAGGGCCTCCCGAATGAGGGAAAGAGCGTCTGCGCTGCCGCCGGTAATGATAATCTGCTCTGGTGACACAATCATCCCGCGCCACTCGTGCAAATGACGGGCCAGTGAAGATCGCAAAAGATGAAAGCCGAACACATCGTCACTGCTTAGCAGCTCAGGGGATGGGTTGCGCCAGATGCGCCCGAGCAGCTTCCCCCACTCGTCGTGTGGGAAATGATCACTATCAAATACACCAAGATGAAAAGGTTTGGCTTCCTCGTGATGTAACTGCGGCTGGACTATCGCGTCGAGGGGCGCATGGTCGACTGTCAGGCTGGTGTCGGGAAGTTCGGCGGTGACATGGGTTCCGGAACCTTGACGTCCTTCGAGATAGCCCTCGGCAATCAACTGGTCGAATGCCGCGAGAACGGTTGTTCGTGACAGGCCAAGTTCCAGAGATAAGGCGCGGGTAGACGGCAATCTTGAATCGGGTTTCAGGCGTCCGGCTAAAACCGCTTGTCTTATCTGATCAACCAGTTGGGCGGTCAGCGAGACATCGCTGGAGCGATCAATCCCGAATTCTGGAAGTGTATTCGAAATTGGCATTATATTATTCTCTTAAAGTGGCTATTTTCTCAAAGCCACTATGACGGCAGTTTGGCCGAATATAAAGGAGAAAAATCGCCCATGACGACAGCCCCTTCTGAACGCAGCCGTGTAAAACGCTTGCATGAGCGCGGTGCCTATGACGCAGCCACGGTTCACGCAATCATCGATGCGCAGCCTCTGGCGCATGTGGCCTATGTGTTCAACGGAACGCCCTATGTCACGCCTACGCTGGTCTGGCGTGAAGGCGATTTCATTTACTGGCACGGATCATCCGCCAGTCGTATGCTGGAAAGTTGCGACGAAGCAGAAGTGTGCGTAAGCTTTACGTTGCTCGACGGGCTGGTTCTCGCTCGCTCGGCGTTTCATCACTCCTGCAATTACCGTTCGGTCATGGCTTTCGGGACAGCGCGCAAAGTTTCGGACATCGCGGTGAAGCAACATCACTTGCGCAGCTTCGTAAACGGCCTTTTTCCGGGGCGCTGGGAAGGCCTGCGGCCGATGATGGCAAAGGAGCTGAAGGCCACCATGCTTCTGGAACTGGAACTGAATGAAGCGTCAGCAAAGGTTCGTTCCGGTCCGCCGAAGGATGACGATGCCGATTATGCCCTGCCAATTTGGGCAGGCGTCATTCCCATGACCACCCAGATGGGCGCGCCGGTGGATGACGGTCGTATTCTGCCGGGTGTTGCTGCGCCGGATGCCATCATGCAGTTCGGTTATGTGGCTGAAGCGGCGGAATAGGCAGCCGAAGGTTCAGGCGGGTCCGAGAAAGATGTGTGTCTCGGATTTCGCGATCCCGTCCATGGCGCGGATACCTGTTACCAGCCGGTGAAATTCATTCATGTTGGGGACTTCGATCTCGGCGATCAGGTCCCACGTACCATTCGTGGTGTTCACCGCCGAAAAGCCGGGGTTCTTGCGTAAAGTCGCTATCACGCTTTTGATGTTTCTCCCGGTCAATTCGATCATCATGATGCCGCGGATCATGTCGGTGGCACCATGATCCTTCAATCTGACTGTAAAGCCTGCAATGACGCCTGATGCGATCAGGCGTTCCATCCGGCTTTGGATCGTGCCCCGCGCCACACCCAAAATGCTGGCGAGAGTCGGAATGGACGCACGCGCATTGATGCGCAGTTCAGATATTAATCGTTGATCCAGATCATCCATCACCACACCGCCATTTGACGATTTCGTCGGTTTGATTGCGTTTATCGCAGATTGTTGGACATTTCTATACAGAATTGACGTTTTCGTTGATCCTTTGCTCCGTTAGCGTGCTTGAAAACAAACAAGTCGGATAAGCAAGCAACGCAACCGGCAAGGGGAATTTCGGAGGTGGATCGATGGGGCTTTTCTTTCTCCCGCTCCTGGGTAACCAGAGCATATCGTTCTTGCCTGTTCCGAATCTGTTTTCCCAAGAAATTTGCCGTCGCCCGTCGGGCGTCGACGATCTGGAAAGATGCGTCCAGCCGGGCGCTCGGAACAGGCATCGCCCATGATCGCGACACGATCACTTAGGAGAAAATGAAATGAAAACCCTTCTGTCTTCGCTCATTGCCGCTGGCGTCGGCGCGCTGATGATGCTCGCTCCTGCTCATGCGGACGACCTCGAAAAGGTCAAGCAAAGCGGCGAATTGCGCATCGGCATGAGCGGTGTTTTCCCGCCATTCAGTTTTGTTGATGGTCAGAACCAGGTGGTCGGTTTCGACGTCGATATCGGCACCGAAATTGCCAAGCGCCTTGATGTAAAGCCGGTTGTCGTGACCACCGCTTTCGACGGCATCATTGCAGGCCTGCGCGCAGGCAAGTTCGATGTGGTCGTCGGCAGCATGAGCATCACGCCGGAACGCGAAAAGGCTGTCGATTTCGCAGGCCCTTACTATCGCGGTGGCCGTGGAATTTTCGTGACGGAAGCCTCGCCGGTGAAGTCCATGGACGAACTGAAACGTGGCAAGACCATTGCCGTGACGCTTGGCGAAACCAGCGACAAGTGGGCGCGCGAGCAGGGCGGCTGGACCGTCCGTACCTATAAGGGCATCCCGGAACTGCTGCTTGAGCTTCGTTCAGGTCGCGTGGACGCCATTGCATCGGATGACATTCCGATCCTGATCGCCATCAAGGAAAGCGGCGAAAAGGTTCGTCAGCTCGATACGCCTGAACTTCAGGGCGTCGACAATGTCGGCATCGCTCTGCGCAAGGGTAACCCTGAGCTTAAGGATGCGATCAACAAGGCTCTCGACGACATGAAAGCGGACGGCACCTACGAGAAAATCTCGACCAAGTGGATCGGTCGCGACATCCGCTAACCGCATGAAACCCCGAGCCGGGACAACTATTAACGCAATTGTCCCGGCAACATTTCTTTCCGGCTTGGTTTTCCAGACAGGAAAGGGGAGATAATGAACTTCTCTTTGATGGTGGAGGTCTTTCCATATTTTTTGGAGGCCGCCCTGGTTACCGTCGAAATATCGGCGCTTGCCATTTTGATCGGGTTGAGCGTCGGTGCGCTTGCCACATCTGCAAAACTATCGCGTTTCTGGCCGTTGCGTTTTATCGGTACGGCCTATGTCAGCGTTTTTCGCGGCACACCATGCCTTCTGCAGCTTTTCGTTCTCTATTTCGGCGGCCCACAGATCGGCATCAATCTTGAGCCGTTTGCAGCCGGTGCCATCGGTCTCGGTCTTAATATCGGCGCATATTACGCCGAAGCAATGCGAGGCGCCATTCTGACGGTCGATACCGGGCAGAACGAAGCCGCCCGTTCCATTGGCTTCAGCAACGGACAGTCGATGCGCTTTGTGGTGTTGCCGCAGGCAGCGCGGCTCATGATCCGTTCGCTCGGTGTCAATACAGTCATGCTGATCAAGGGGTCTGCTCTCGTTTCCGCGATTTCCGTGGTCGAACTGACTTACACGGCTCAACGTTTCATCGGCTCGACCTATCGTCCGTTTGAAATCTTCGGCATCGCCGCGGCCATCTACATGGTCCTCATTTATATCGTTGCACGCTTCGTCGATTTCCTCGAAGCCCGCTATGCACTCAAATAGGCGGTGATCCCATGCAACTCGATTTCTCTATCGTCCCGCCCTATACTGAACTTCTGATGACCGGCATCTGGTGGACGCTCATCATCGCCGTGTCCTCATCCATCGTCAGCTTCTTCGGCGGTATCGCTTTTGCCTTGCTCGTTCTCTATGGCAACTGGCTGGTGCGTTACCCTGTCCGTTTCTTCATCTGGCTGTTCATGGGCACGCCGCTGCTTCTGCAGCTGTTCCTGCTCTATTACGGCCTGTCGCAGATCGGCATCAACATTCCAGCCGTATGGACTGGCATCATCGGCCTTGGCCTGCATTTTGCGGTCTATAATTCGGATATCTTCCGCACCGCGATCCTGACTGTCGATCCGGGGCAGAATGAAGGTGCCCGTTCGCTGGGTTTCGGCAGCGGTCAGACGCTGCGCTACATCATCGTGCCGCAGGCCGTCCGCAATGCGTTGCCACAGGTGGGCAACAATCTGATTGCGCTTTTGAAGGACACGGCGCTCGTGTCGGTAATCGGTATTACCGAGTTGGTTCACGCTTCGCAGCAGGCGATCAGCGAAACCTACAGCCCGTTTGAATTCTACATCACTGCCGCAGTGATCTTCTACGTACTCAATCTCATCCTGGAAGCCGGATTGCACTGGATGGAAAAGAAAGTCGAGGCTTACCGATGAGCAACAGCAAACCCATGGTGGAAGTGCGCGACGTCCACAAGTCTTATGGCGCGCTCGAAGTTCTCAAGGGCATCAACCTGTCTGTTGAACGCGGCCAGATTATCGCCATTATCGGGCCGTCCGGTTCCGGCAAAAGTACTTTGCTGCGCTCCATCAACCATCTGGAAACGGTCAACTCAGGCCAGATATTGCTGGACGGCGTGCAGGTAAATCAGTCGCTGAGCGGACGTTCTTTCGAGCGGCATATCAATGCCGTGCGACAGCAGATGGGCATGGTTTTCCAGCACTTCAATCTGTTTCCGCATCTCAATGTCATGGAAAACATCACACTCGGACCCATCAAGTTGAAGGGCAAGAGCAAGCAGGAAGCGCAGGAGCTGGCCGTTTCTCTTTTGAAGAAGGTCGGTCTTGTCGATAAGGCGTCAATGTATCCGTCGCGTCTGTCGGGCGGGCAGAAACAGCGCGTGGCTATTGCCCGTGCACTGGCGATGCAGCCGAAAGTCATGCTGTTCGACGAGGCGACTTCTGCGCTCGATCCGGAACTGGTCGAGGAAGTCAATCAGGTCATGAAACAGCTCGCGCAGGAACACATGACCATGCTGATCGTGACCCACGAAATGCGTTTTGCCGCCGAAGTTTCAGACAAGGTTCTGTTCATGGACAAGGGCGTCGTGGTCGAAGAAGGCAAGCCGGACGTGATCTTCACCAATCCGGAAAATGAAAGAACGAGAGCGTTCCTGCGAAAGCATCTCAACCAGTAAGTCGACGTTTAAACCAGATTTGAAAACCCGCCTGTGCCTTCCCCAAGGCACGGAGACGGGGAACTATTGAGCGAGGAAAAACCGTGGCATCCCCAAATGAATGGAACCCGACAGAACGGGTGCGAGAACTCTCCTATCGCATGGTGAGATGGCCGAGCGAAACGGGAACACCTGACGAGGCATCGTTCGGGCTGAAGCTGGCTGAGCTTTTGCGCGAGATCCCCTATTTCCAAAAGAACCCTGACGATATTGCCGTCATCGACAGTCACGGCTCGCCGATGACCAAGAATGTTATCGCCGTAGTGCGCGGCGCCGGGCGACGAACCCTGGCTCTGGCGGGGCACTTCGATGTGGTGGAAACTGCAAATTATCGCGATCTGAAACATCTTGCTTTCGAGCCGGATGCTTTGCTGGAAGCTCTTCTGGCCGATCTTACCAGCCGTCCGCTTGCACCGAACGAGGAAAAGGCGCTCGCCGACTTCCAGAGCGGAAATTACATTCCCGGTCGGGGCATGCTCGACATGAAAAGCGGTGTTGCAGCCGGTATCGCAACGTTGGAACATTTCTCGCAGCGGGTAGATCGCGAAGGCAATCTGATTTTGTTTGCGACACCTGACGAAGAGCGTGGTTCGCGAGGAATGCGCAGCCTGCGCGATGCGTTGCCGGAACTTGCCGAACGCTGGGGCCTCGATATCGTTGCCGGTATCAATCTTGACGCAACGAGCGATCAGGGTGACGGTGCGGAAGGCCGAGCCATCTATCGGGGCACAATCGGCAAGCAGCTTCCCTTTGCTTTTGTGGTCGGACAGCCGTCTCATGCGAGCTATCCGTTTGAAGGTGTCAGCGCGCATCTCATTGCATCGGAAATCATGCGGGCGGTGGAAGCCAATGCAGCCCTTTGCGACACGGCGGATGGCGAAGTTTCGCCACCTCCAATCTGCCTTGAAGCGCGGGATTTTCGCGGCGGTTATGAAGTGACCACGCCGGAACGGACGTGGATTGCTTTCAACTGGCTGACCCATTCCGTCTCGCCAGATGCTTTGTTCCAGCGGTTCAAGGCAATTGTCGGTGAGGCGCTGGATCGGGCAATCACGCACTTCAATGTGGAGGCGGAGCGCTTTACAAAGCTGGTTGGCAGCGATGCAGATGCCAATCACAAGGGCAGAATTCTGACCACGGCCGAGTTGCGCGACGAAGTCCGGCGTATTGGTGGTGATGCGGCACTGGAACGGATAGCGGCACTGGAAGCTGAAATTTCAAGAAGCGATAACCCGCTTCTTATCACGCGGGAACTCGTCAACGCCATGGTTGCCGAGGCACGCATTACAGGCCCAACGGTCATTGTCGGCTTCGGAAGTCTCGTCTATCCTCACGTTCGCATGGGTGTCGAAACGGCCGAAGAACAGCGTTTTACAGAAGCTCTGGAAACCGCACGCCTGGATGCGGAGCGCCAGTTCGAAACGACGATCCGGTATCGCGAAATCTTCGCCGGTATTTCAGATATGAGCTTCTTCGGTCATATTCCTGACGCGACGGATAGTGAAGTCATCGCGGCCAACACACCAGCGGCTCAATTTATCGATCGCGCCAATCCGAAAGCACTTTCCTATCCGGTGGTGAATATCGGCCCGTGGGGCCGCGAGTATCATCAGCGGTTGGAGCGGGTCTACGCGCCCTATGCCTTCACGGTACTGCCACAGTTTCTCAACGGCATCGCTACGCGCTTCCTGAAGTCTTAGCGGTTCGCGAATAGCGGCGCGATGTCCTTCACTTTGCCTGATTAACGGTTATAGCGATCATGTGGAGGACATCGTCAGCGCTGCACCCGCGTGAGAGGTCATTAGCGGGTTTGGCGAGGCCCTGAAGCACAGGGCCTATGGCCTGCGCCCCACCAATACGCTGGGCGATCTTGTAGCCGATATTGGCGGCTTCGAGATTGGGGAACACAAAGACGTTGGCATTGCCCTTGAGCGGTGAATCCGGCGATTTGGCATGGCTGATTGCCTCGACGAATGCCGTGTCGAACTGTAATTCTCCATCGATGCACAGAGCAGGCTTGCGCTCCCGCACCGTCCGGGTTGCCTGAACGACCTTTGATACGCGCTCATGCGCAGCACTGCCGCCGGTGGAGAAGGACAACATGGCAACGGCCGCATCTTTTTCCGTGAGCTGGCGATATGAATCGGCCGACTGTATGGCGATATCGGCAAGTTGCGCGGAATCCGGTTCCACCACGAGGCCGCAATCGGCAAAGACGAAAGCGCCTTTCTTCTGATGATGAGACTGGCACAGCAGCATCAGGAAGAAGCTTGAGACGAGTGATGCGCCTTCGGCCTTACCAATGATCTGCAGGGCATGACGCACCACATCGGCAGTCGTTGCAACTGCGCCAGCCACCGTCCCGTCCGAATCGCCTTCGCGTACCATCATGGCGGCGAAGCCGAGTGGCGTCTTCACGATTGCCTCAGCCTGCTCTTCCGTCATGCCTTTGGCCTGACGCAGCCGATAGAGTTTTTGCGCATAATCCGCGCTTTTGTCCGATACTACTGGATTTATGATCGCGATCTTTGAGCCGTCAATCTGCCTGCTGATGACGCTTTCGGAGCCCAGAAGCGTAATGCGGGCAATGGCTTCACGTTCGGCACGCAGCGCCGCATCGATGATACGCGGATCTTCGCCCTCGGCCAGCACGATGTGACGTGGCCTCGAACGGGCTTTCTCAAAAATCTTTTCCAACGGCAGCATGGCGCAATCTCTTCAAAAGGCCGGGAGTTGCGCTCCCGGCCTGATCACTGACGGACTGGTTCAGACGGGCATTTGCTGGCACATGTCGGCCTTGTCGATGCCGGCCACGACAACGGGCTTCTTCATCGCATCACGGCGGAATGGTTCGCCCAGTTCCTGATTGAGCACGACTTCGATGAAGGTGGTCACCCCCTTGGCCTGCTCGTCGATTGCCGTCTGCAAGGCTTCGGTCAGCGCCTGCTGGCTATCGACGGTCACGCCTTTCAGGCCGCAGCCATCCGCCACCTTGGCGTAGCTCAGGTTCGGATTGAGCTCGGTGCCGACGAAGTTGTTGTCGTACCACAGTGTCGTGTTGCGCTTTTCGGCACCCCACTGATAGTTGCGGAAGATGACCATGGTGATCGCAGGCCAGCCCTTGCGACCGATGGAGGTCATCTCGTTCATGGATATGCCGAACGCGCCGTCGCCTGCAAAGCCGACCACTGGCGTGTCAGGCTGGCCGATCTTGGCGCCGACGATGGACGGGAAGCCATAACCGCAGGGGCCGAACATGCCCGGTGCCAGATATTTGCGTCCGTGTTCGAAGCTTGGATAGGCGTTCCCGATGGCGCAGTTATTGCCGATGTCGGTGGACATGATGGCGTTCTTCGGCATTCCAGCCTGTATGGCACGCCATGCCTGCCGCGGCGACATGCGGTCCTTCTCGCGCTCGCGCGCACCGGCATTCCAATGCGTGCCCGGATCGTCATCCTCATGATCCATCGAGGAAAGCTGCTGCAACCAGGCGGATTTGCGCTGATGGATGAGCTGCTTGCGCTCGTCGCGACCGGCATTGCCCGCATTGGCTCCCATCTGGTCGAGAATCTGCTGCGCAACCTGCCTGGCATCGCCGCAAATGCCGACCGATATCTTCTTGGTGAGGCCGATACGATCAGGATTGATGTCGACCTGAATGATCTTTGCATCCTTCGGCCAATAATCGATGCCATAGCCGGGCAGGGTCGAGAACGGATTGAGACGGGTACCGAGCGCCAGGACCACATCGGCCCTGGAGATCAGCTCCATCGCGGCCTTGGAGCCATTGTAGCCGAGTGGACCGGCGGACAGTGGATGGGTACCGGGAAAGGCATCATTATGCTGATAGCCGCAGCAGACCGGCGCATCGAGCCTTTCGGCAAGCGCGATGGATTCAGGGATCGCACCGCCGATAACGACACCGGCCCCGTTAAGGATGACCGGGAATTTCGCATTGGTGAGAAGCTTTGCAGCCTCGGCAATGGCATCGCGTCCGCCGCTCGGGCGTTCCAGCCGGACGATCTGTGGCAGGTCGACGTCGATGACCTGAGTCCAGAAGTCACGGGGAACGTTGATCTGTGCCGGTGCACAGCCGCGCCATGCCTTCTCGATCACGCGGTTCAGCACTTCGGGAATGCGGGTCGCATCGCGCACTTCTTCCTGATAGCAGACCATCTCTTCGAACAGCGACATCTGGTCAACTTCCTGAAAACCGCCCTGACCGATGGTCTTGTTGGCAGCCTGTGGAGAGACAAGCAGCATCGGCGTGTGGTTCCAGTAAGCAGTCTTGATGGCAGTCACGAAGCCGGTTACGCCGGGCCCGTTCTGAGCAATCGCCATACCCATCTTGCCCGTCACGCGGGTATAACCGTCGCAGATCAGCGCCGCATTCGTCTCATGGGCGCAATCCCAGAAGGTAATGCCCGCCTTCGGAAACAAATCCGATACCGGCATCATCGCGGAGCCGATGATCCCGAATGCATGTTCTATCCCATGCATCTGCAAAACCTTAACAAATGCTTCTTCCGTCGTCATTTTCATGGC
>NZ_JBCAUP010000009.1:0-1845 GCF_038433355.1 Brucella cytisi | reverse complement strand
GGGCTTAGGGAGCATTCTGGTGAGGCAATATGCTATCCGTTCGGGAGCATTTTTCGATGAGGCAATACGAATCTCACCTAGATTGCCGCTATGCAGCAATGGCCGTGATAATCCCCGGAACCATCCATAATTGAAGGATGGTGGGTTCCTTGTCTGCTACCTCTGCGAAAGCTGGTGATGAGAGAAAGATGAGCAATCCGATAAACGGAACTCGCGTTTTCATTATGGATACTGGCGCGAACCTGATCATGCTCTGATTTCCCATGGCACCTCAAAATTGGCAAGTAGTTCATTGCCAGCCAAAAGCTTCCCGATTGCACGAGAATGTGATTCAGCGTCGGGATGAGCCGATGCGACCTGACTGACTTCATGTGGCGTGTGATCGAACCGCTACTGCAAAACAAACCGTGAGGCGTCCCTCGCGTCGATGATCGGCTTGTACCGAACGGGATGCTCCGGGTGCTGCGATCTGGCGCGTCGTGGCGCGATCTTCCCGAGCGCTACGGTTCGCGCGCCATCTGCTACAACCGCGTCGTGAGATGGTGGAATACCGGAGTCAGGGACCGGATGATGGATGCCATCACAGCCGCGCATTATGGTGACATCCGGATGATCGACGGCACTTCCGTTCGTCCCCGTCAACAGGCCGCGACGGCAAAAAGGGGAATCAGGATCATTATCCTGGTCGTTCCCGAGGCGGACCCACGACCAAAATCCACGTGGTTGTCTACGGGCAAGGCCCCCTGGTCCACCTGAGCCTGACCGCCCGGCAAGGTCATGACGGTCTGCTTTGCCATGTCGATGCCGGAGCAATCGTGCTGGCGGACAAGGCATATGACGACGATCGAATCCGGAAGTCTCTCCGCGAGAACGGAGCGCTCGCCAGTATCCCGTTCAGGGCCAACCGGCGGCCGAAACCGTACTTCAGCACATGGCTCTTTCGCGAGCTGGACCTGATCGGGTGGTTCTTTTCCAAGCTGAAGCACTTCCGCCGCGTCGCGACCTGCCACGACAAATTGGCCGAAAGCTACCTGGCCATGGGCCAACTCATCTCAGTGTGCCTCTGGCTTCGCGTTTATCAGGCTACAGCCTGGCAAAGTTGGGCTAGCACCACCAGCTATCTTTGCGTTCCAGATCAAAGGACTGGAGGTCACATCACGTCTGTCCGCTGTAGCCCATCAACAGTGAGCAGATAAGGTGTTGAAATGAGAAGTTAGCAAACAAAAAACCCGGCAGCGATGCTGCCGGGTTCTTTTTGAACAATCCCGGAGGGATTAGAACGAACGCTGGAAGCGGATCATGCCCTGGAAAGCATCTTCGCCGTCGAGGCTGATGTTTTCGTCGTCCCACTTGGTGTAGGAAACTTCCGGGGTGATCGTGAAGCCAGGAACCAGTTCGTAAGCAACGTTTGCGGTTGCTGCGAAGGTCTTGGTGTCGTCGTAAGCGAGCTGCAGGTTGAAGGTAGCCTTTTCGGTTGCCTTGAACGCAGCGCCACCCCAGACAGCCCAGTCGCCGCCCCACGTGCCGTAGAAGCTGGTGATGCCGCGGTAGGTGTAGCCGTTGCCATCAACGAAGTATTCGTCGTCGTTGGACTTGTAGCCACCCTGTACCCAGAGCGAGAAACGGTCGGTGAGGTTCACGTCGCCGCGAATTTTGCCGGCCCACTCTTCGTTACGGGCGTCGTAAGCCACAACACCGGCAATCGAACCCCAGCCACCAGCATACTTCAGACCGCCAACGATGTGCGGCGTGTAGTCGCTCAGCGTAACGTCAACGTCGGAGTCGCTGTTGCCGCCTTCTTCGAGCGACAGGACGGCCGAGAAGCCGTTGCCACCGGTGAAGGTA
>NZ_JBCAUP010000008.1:0-173525 GCF_038433355.1 Brucella cytisi | reverse complement strand
TCCAACGCTGGCCTCCATCCAGCCAGCATCAGTGAATCAGAACAAAACTGATTTGGGAAGCGCATTCGATTCAGAGAAAAACGGAAACGCTCTAGGCCTCAGTCGTGGCGCCTTTATTATTATTCTCCACGTTCAACAACTGACGGCGATCTGGCATTGATGCGTCGGATCAACGGATTGCATCTTGAGTATCCGTTTGCAGAAAGTTGGATGTAGCAAAGGTTTTTTGAAGAACGGTGTACGAGAAGATGGGGATTGAGGCAGTCTACAGTCGCCCAAACACCTCGAAGCCCATGCCCAGGCATTAAATCCATCCCGACCTTTTGCGTAGGCTGGCAGTCGCCGGCCTCAATCAAGTCTGGCGATGAATCTGACGTATATTCCAATGACGTGAAGCTTCGTCTATCTCCACGCCGTCGTTGATTGGATCAGCCGCACGGTTCTGTCGTGGCGGCTGGCGATCAAATACAAGGAGGTTTGTCTTCATGTCTACGAGACCGTTTCTGAAGCTTGTGCCGGCATTGGCCGATATCTGACCTTTTATAACTGCCGACATCCACATTCATCACTTTACCGGCAGATGCCGGATCAGGCTTACTTCAGCGCGTTGACACCAACGAGGACAGTAGCACAATCGCAGCGGATATCCACTTCGAGTGAAAATCACGAACTCATCACTGTGCCGTTCGTCAATCGACGGGTCTCGGGTCTTTTCAGCGCTCGAAACCCGACTTGGCGTTTCTCATCTAGATCCTCACCCGAACGTAGGCTCGGTTCTCCAACGCGCTTCATCGATTGATTCGTAAACAACTAAGGGCGAACCGGGATTTTCCAGAACGTCATGTGTCAAAATCCGAGCGCATATCCGATATCATTCCAAATTTAATTGAATGATGCCGCAGGAACTTTAGGGAGTTTAGAGGAAGAAAGCTCACGTCGTCGCGCAAGAGGGTAGCTACAGCAATACAGTTGCTAGGCAAAAAATGCAAACAACCGCGCTATCTATTCGGTCAAAATTTACAAGCAATTTCAGGTGGATAAATGGTGGGCGATGAGAGACTCGAACTCCCGACATCTTCGGTGTAAACGAAGCGCTCTACCAACTGAGCTAATCGCCCGACTGTTTCGCCAAGTGTCTGGCCAGTCGCTGTGAAAGCCGTTTAGGCAATTCGCGCGACAAGCGCAAGTGCAAAAATCAGCCTTCGACGTCTTTCTTGTGTTTTTCTATTGTCCCTTCCATGCTTCCCTCAATAGAGAAGCCAAAGTGAAGCTCGGCCACCCGAAAGGCGCTACAATATCGGCAAAGCGTACAAGTCTGACGCCGACATTTGCCGGAGAAGCAAGTTGTGGGAGCGGCGAACATTCAGCCGCCGCCTTGGATGTTATCCAGTCAGTCGTTCGGGCGAGCGCAGAATGGATGCACCACCTGCTGCCTGCACGGCAAGGCTTCCGTATTCGATACCGGCAGCAAGTGCTCGGTGAGAATCATGCCCTTCGAGCCACGCATCGATGAAGCCGGCATTAAAAGCATCGCCTGCCCCGGTCGTATCGATAACCGGCACGTCCTTTGCCGCCATATGAAGCTCCGCATCGGCAGTGCGCAGCCACGCCCCTTCTCCACCGCCCTTGAGAGCCACGATTGGAAAGTGCTTCGCAAGCGCATCGAGCGCCTTTGCCGGATCGTCGTGGCCAGTGATGGCCTGCGCCTCCTCGCGATTGGGAAGGAATATATCGACGCCCTTACAGGCCGCGAGCAAACCCGGATCGTAAATCAGCATTTCATCCCAGCTGGGGTCGAGCGAGACTGAAAGGCCTGCCGCCTTTGCCTGCTGCACGAGCTCAGGGATTTCGTGCAGCGTTGCGAATTCAGCAATGTGCAGATGCCTCGCATCCTTCCATTGCAAGGCGGCTTGGAGCGTCGAAGGCAGCGCCGAACCGGCACGGCGTGAGAGGAATGCGCGATCGTTACCGATCACGCTTGCCACCGTCACCTGCGGCCCGGCATCGTCGGCCCGTTCCAGAAAGCGCAGATCGACACCGTCGATCTTCAGGTCCGGTTCAAGCCCGCGCGACAGGCCGTCAAAGCCGAGACGTGCGACCAGCGCCACCGCCCTACCCGCATGGGCAAGATGGGCAGCCGAAATGAAGGCCCCTCCACCTGCCGCCATCTTCATGTTTTCGGCAAAAACCTCTCGTCCGGGCTGCGGCAGTGATTGCAGCCCCGTGAAGATAAGGTCGCAGTAAATCCGCCCGATACTGAGGACAGCCGGAGACTTGAAATGCCGTTTGAATTGTTGCAGCATCACAGGCGGCCCAGACTTTTCTCGGTCTTGGCATCGAAGAGATACAGGCTTCCGGCAGGCGCGGACACGGAAAGCGTACCGCCCGTTGCGGGAATGATCTTGCCCGGAGCAGTTGCAATCACCGAGACGCCGTTAACGTCCAAATGAACCAGCGTTTCGGCGCCGAGCGGCTCAACGGCCGTCACAGTGCCCGTGAGCGAAAGGCCATCGGGTGTGCCTTCCTCAACTTTCAGATCATGCGGGCGGACGCCAACCAGAATGTCGCCATCAGGTGCAAGTTCCACGCCTGATCCATTGCGGCGACCCGCAATCAGGTTCATCGACGGGCTGCCGATGAAGCGCGCCGTAAAAACATCGGTCGGATTTTCATAAAGCTCGGTCGGCGTTCCGGTCTGGAGAATGCGACCGTCACGCATGACAACGATACGGTCGGCCATGGTCATGGCTTCAACCTGGTCATGTGTCACGTAAACGGTCGTCGTCTTGAGACGCTGATGCAAGCGCTTGATTTCAATACGCATCTGCGCGCGAAGCTGGGCGTCGAGGTTCGACAGCGGCTCATCGAAAAGAAAAGCAGACGGATTGCGCACCATGGCGCGACCGATAGCGACGCGCTGGCGCTGGCCACCGGACAATGCTGCCGGTCGACGGTCGAGATAGGGTTCCAGCCCAAGCGCCTTGCCGGTTTCCTCGATGCGCTTGTCCTTCTCGGCCTTGGACAGTTTCGACGTGTAAAGCCCAAAACCGATGTTCTGGCGCACCGTCATATGCGGATAAATCGCATAGTTCTGGAACACCATGGCGATGTTGCGCTGCTTCGGATCACGTTCGTTGACGACCTCGCCGCCGATCTTCAGATGACCGCCGGAAATATCCTCAAGCCCCGCGATCATGCGCAAAGTCGTGGATTTCCCGCAGCCAGAAGGACCGACAAAAACGACGAACTCGCCGTCCTTGATCTGGAGATCGATTGCCCGGACCGCCTCGACCTTGCCATAACGCTTGACCAGCTTTTCAAGTTCGATGGTTGCCATCAGCGTGCCTCCACAAGTGCACTGAATTTTTCATTGAGTTCGCGGGCAGCCTTTGCTTCAGCGGCTGCATGGTCGAAAGCGACTGCCTTGAAGCGATCAGCTTCCGCCTTATGCCGTGCAAGTGCTGCATTCATCGCTGTCGGTGCCGGACCGCCGAGACGGTCACGCACGGCCACGAAATGTTGCGGGGAGACCAGTTCCTCAAATTTTTCGCGCCCGAAGGATGGCTCGCGCCCGGCGGACTCGCGGAAAGCGTCAAGGAAAGGTTCAAAACCGTCGTTCTCCAGACCACCGCCCATGGCGACGACAGCGCGCGCAACCTTGGCCGCGATTTCATGCGCCTGCCGAAACGAAAGGCCTTCGATGCGCACCAGCGAATCCGCCAACTCAGTGATCGTGATACAGGAGCGGCGGATATTTTCTACCACACGCACCGGATCGATACGGATCGCGCCGATGAATGCGGCCAGAAGATCGAGCACGCGACCAGCGGAAGCGAATGCCTCATAACCCATCTGTTGTGTTTCGCCCTCACTGTCATTCATGTCAGTGAAAGGCGTATTGTGCATCACGTCCAGAACTGTGCGGGCCCGACCCATGGTCTGGCTTGCCAGATGGCGCATATGTTCGATCGGAACCGGATTGCGCTTCTGCGGCATGATTGATGAAATCTGCACGAAGGCATTCGGCACGTAAATCTGGCCGACCTCGAAACTGGTCCAAAACTGGAAGTCCTGGATAAGGCGTCCCAGATGCACGAACATCAGTTCCAGAGCCGAATAGGTCGAGGTGATGTAGTCCACTGCCGCAATGCAACTATAGGAATTGGATAAGGGGGCAGCAAAGCCCAACAAGCTCGCCACTCGTGCGCGATCGATCGGGAAGCCTGAGGTGGTGATGGCCGCCGCCCCCATGGGTGACAGATTGACGATGGCGCGCGCAGCTTCCATCCGTTCCATATCCCGGATAAGAACCTCGACTGCCGCCGAAAGATAGTGACCGAAGGTTGATGGCTGCGCAGGCTGACCATGTGTATACGCGACGATCAGTGTCTCCTTTTCGCGCTCGGCAGCAGCAATCATCGCATCAAGCACATTGCGCGCCTGCGTCATCAGCGTATCGATACGGTCCTTGAGACCAAGCTTGAACAGCGTGTGGTCAATATCGTTGCGCGAGCGTGCCGTGTGAAGACGACCGGCAGTATCGGCCCCGATACGGGCTTTCAGCTCCTTCTCGATGAGGAAAAAGAAGTCCTCCACTTCACCCGTATAGGTGAGTTTCGAAGGATCGATTTCCTTGTCGATGGCTTCCAGCGCACCCGCAATGGCTGCAGCCTGGGCATGGTCGAGAATGGCAGTTTCGGTCAGCATGACGAGATGCGCGCGGTCAATGCGGCAGAAGCCGTCGACGTGATGGGTCTTGGCACCATCAAAAAGCGGTCGAAGCACGGTTTCCTTGTAAACCGGATCGGGGAAGACGCTTTTATCGGACAGCCGTGGATCGAGATCGGACATGGTTCAACCCTTGAGGCCAGCAAGCATGACACCGCGCACGATGTAACGCTGGAGAAGAAGAAAGACGACGAGCGTGGGAAGCGTGGCGATTGCCGCGCCGGTCATGATCATTTCCCACTGGATGGACTGCTCGACGGCGAAGCTAGATAGCCCGACCGGCAGCGTGTAAAGCTCCGGGCTGGTCGCGACGATCAGCGGCCAGAAGAATGCCGTCCAGTTGCCGAGGAAGGTAAAGATTGCAAGCGCCGAGAGCGCAGGCGTCACCAACGGCATGGCAACTTTCCACCAGATCTGGAATTCGTTGAGACCATCGACGCGGGCAGCCTCCAGAAAGTCGTTGGGAACGCCTTCGAAGAACTGCTTCATGAGGAATGTGCCGAAGGCCGTCATCATGCCGGGGAACATGATACCCCAATAGCTGTCCAGCCAGCCGAGCTTGCTCGACATCAGATACCACGGAATCACCAACATTTCGGTGGGGATCATCAGCGTGGACAAAATGGCGAGGAAGATGAAATAGCGCCCGCGGAACTGGAATTTCGCCAGCGTGTAGCCCACGAGGCTGTCGAAGAAGACGTTCGACAGCGTGACCACAACCGCGACGATCATGGAATTCAGGAACCAGCGCACAAAACGACCGTCGGCAAGAATGGTGACATAGTTCTGAAATGTCGGTTCAGCCGGGATCAGGCGCAGATCGTAGACCTGGCTCGCCGTCTTGAGCGAGGTGGAGAACATGAAGGCAAGCGGCGTGACCATGATGAGACCACCGATGAGCAGCAATGTCCATGTCAGGATGCGACCGGGCCGCAGGTTCTGGAAAGGGAGCGGTTTGTTTTGAACGGACGCTGTCATTTCTTTTCCCTCAGGATCCAGAGCTGCAACAGCGAGACGCAAAGCAGGATGGTGAACAGAACGACGGTTTGCGCAGCCGCATAACCCATCGCATAGGAGGAGAAGGCCGTCTGATAGATCATCAGCACCAGCGGCTTGGTGGAGCCGAGCGGTCCGCCGGGATCATTCGTGGTCATGTTGTAGACCTGATCGAAGATGCGCAGGAAACCGATGGACGAAAAGACGACGAGGAACACCGTGGTGGGTTTCAGGAGCGGGATCGTGATCCTGCGCAGGATCGCCCATTCGCCGAGGCCGTCGATGCGTGCGGCTTCATAGAAGGTGTTGGGAACAGCCCGCAGGCCCGCCATGAAAATAATGATCTGGAAGCCAAGACCGGCCCAGATGGACGTCGCCATGATCGCATAGAGACCCTGATCCACCGAGCGCAGGAAGCCTTGCTGTGGAAGCCCGACGGCGCTCAGAATATTGTTGATGAAGCCGATGGGAGCAGGTTGATAGAACCAGCGCCAGACCCATGCCATAGCGGCAGCCGTGGTGAGGTAGGGCAGAAAATAGAGCGCGCGGATAAAGCCGTGCATGATGCGCACGCGATCCAGAAAATAGGCGATTGTAAACGCCACCACGAGACTTATCGGCGTACCGACCAGCAGATAGGTGAAAGTGTTCTTGAACACTTTCCAGAATTCCGGATCGGCAAAGAGCTTCTGGTAATTTGCGAAGCCGATGAACTTCGGTGGGTTCATCAGGTCCCAGTCCGTGAGAGAGAGCCAGAAAGCCTCTATCGTCGGGTAAAAGCGGATGACCGAATAGAACAGGATCGGGAGAGCCAGAAAGCTCCATACCCAAATCAACCGTCTTGTGCGCATGGAAAGGCGATCAGTCAGGCGGTTGCCCGAAGGCTCCTTCCCCGTGCCGCCTGTTTCAGCCGTCCCGGCTTCTACAGTGATTGTCATGTTTTAGTATCCTTCGGCTACGAATTAGCCGTGCCGTCAACGGGCAGGAGAAGATGAAGCGGCTCTGGCCGCTTCATCTAGCCGCTTTACCTTTCGCGATTGCCTTACTTGGCCGCGTCGAGCACATCCTGCTCTGCCTTGGCCGCCTGGTCGAGGGATTCCTTGATCGGCTGCTTTTCGAGAATGACGCGATTGGCCATATCGACGGCGATCTGGCGCTGCTTCAACTCGTCCACGAACATGGTCGTGTGCGCATATTCCAGGCCTTTGAGGAACGGGCCGTAGACCGGATCGGCAAGGTTGGCTTCCGTCAGGGCTGCCGAACGGCGAGCAGGTAGTTCACCCACATCCTTCAACCAGATTTCCATGGCTTCCGGCGAGGAGATGTAGTTCAGGAACTTCTTGGCAGCTTCGAGTTTCTCGCCGCTTGCCTTGGCACTGATGCCGTTGGCGAAGTAGCTCGCATAGTTGGAACGCACACCTTCGGCATTGGCCGGAAGCTCGGTCACGCCCCATTCGAAGTCCTTGATGGTGCGGAACGAACCAAGACGGAAGGTGCCGTCGATGGTCATGGCCGCCATGCCAGCACGGAAGGCAGCCTGCCCTTCATCCATGAACTTGACTTCACCGACCTTATGTTCAGTCTGGAGGCCGGTATAGAAGGCAAGCGCCTTTTCACCGGCAGCGTCGTTATAGGCAACCTTGCGGTCGTTGTCGGTATAAGGCTGACCGCCGAACTGGCGCACCAGAACCTCACGCCACCAATGCTGGTCTTGTCCCGGCATATCGAGCGTGATGCCTTCGGCCAGCAGATTGCCGGAAGCATCGCGCTTCGTCGTCTTCTTGGCAGCTTCGACCATTTCATTCAGCGTCTTGGGCGGGTTGTTCGGATCGAGGCCAGCGTCGGTGAAGAGCTTCTTGTTATAGAACAGGGCCAGCGAGCGCACAGCGGTCGGCAGACCGTAATATTCATCGCCGCGCTTCATCGCCGAAACAATCGGGAAGAATTCGCTCTCGATCTTGTCATGCGGGAACGCATCCTGCGGTAGCGGCTGCAGAATACCGCCAGCCACGAACTTGTCCAGCCAGCCGTAGAAAAGCTGCATCACATCCGGGCTCTTACCCGCCATCTTGGCTGCAATCACGCGCGTCTGATAGTCGTCGTATGGGAACGTGACCTGCTTGACCTTGATATCCGGATTGGCCTTCTCGAAATTCTCGATCAGCTTGTCCATCGCCTTGACGCGTGTCTCGAAGACATACTGCCAATATTCGATTTCGACAGCCTGAGCGGCATTGATCGCAAAGGTGCTGAGCCCTGCAACCAAACCTGCCAATAACAGCTTACGCATTTAAACCTCCCTAATGCCCCGCCCACCGGCTCGAATGCGGTCGCCAGGCATGGCTGCGGCGGCGCCTGGCACCGTTCGCATATTCCACCACATGCCGCGCAGATGATGCGCAACGCCCATTTCCCCATGCAGGAACCCACTTCCCCCGCATGAGCCAAGGCGGTTCTTCACCACCCTGTCTTTACGGTTCAATGTTGCGAGCGTTTTGTCAATAAGATAATTTAGTTGAATTAATATATTGCTGTTAAAAGCGGCTCGCGTTATCTCTTTGACGGGAGACAGGAGGGACCATGACATCGAAATCAGATGGGCAATCCGACGACGAGCGGGCCATTACGCCTGCCGCCGTACAAGGCGGGTCGCTTGCGGTCACTCTCGGAAAGAATCCCGAGCGAATTCGCGACCATAACCGGCGTGTAGTGCTTGATGTCGTGCGACGCCACGGTCCTCTTGGACGGATGCATATCGCCCGCCTTACCCATCTGACCGCGCAGGCCATTGCCAATATCGTCGATGAACTGGTTTCAGAGAATCTGCTTATGCGGCTCGGGCGTCTGAAAACGGGACGTGGCCAGCCACCAATCCAGTTTGCCGTCAATCCCGGAGGTGCGATGACCATCGGTGTCGAAATGGGTTCGACACACATGGTGACAACAGTGCTCGACCTTTCCGGCAAGCCACGCACGCAACATGTGCGTCCCATTCAAGATATCAGCCCCGACAGGCTTTCCGCACAATTGCGAAAAGAAGTCGATGCAGTGAAGGCTTCGTTTCCCGCGCGCCTGCTCGGCATAGGTGTCGTGATGCCAGGTCCGTTCGATATCGAAGGCATGAGCTCGGTCGGTCCGACCACTCTGCCCGGCTGGTCCGGGATCGATGCAGCAGCCGTTCTGAGCGAAGCTTGCGGCGAATCCGTTCTGGTCGAAAACGACGCCAATGCCGCCGCCGTCGGCGAACGCCTGTTTGGCGCTGGACATGCGATTTCCAATTTCGCCATGATTTATTTCGGTGCGGGTATCGGGCTTGGCATGATTCAGGACGGTGCGCCGTTTCGCGGGGCTTTCGGCAATGCCGGTGAAATCGGTCATATCGTCATCACACCCAATGGGCGCGGCTGCGCCTGCGGCCAGAAGGGCTGCCTCGAAACCTATGCTTCCCTTCATACCTTGCGCGAGAAGCTTCACGCAGCAGGGATTGAGGACACCGATTTCGACGCGTTGGAAAAGCTGCATGAAGACCGCAACCCAGTTCTGATGGGCTGGGTACAGGAAGCAGCCGATCATCTGGCGCCAATGATTGCCATGATCGAAAACATTCTCGATCCCGAGACAATTATTCTGGGCGGTATGTTGCCCGATGCGATCATCGACGACCTTATCTGGCATATGGGCGGCCTGCCGATTTCGGTTGCAAGCCGCCGTGCCCGCGCCTTGCCACGCGTCATACGCGGGCAGACGGGACAGTTCACTGCCGCCTTGGGTGCTGCATCGCTGCCAATGTTCGAGGCCATGACGCCGAAGCTTGATACCAATTCGGAAATCTGACCATGCTCACCGCCCACCAGCGCCTCGAACGCCAGAAGTCGTCCCCTGCCCTTGTCCGCCTGCAGCGGGCATTGAGCAGGCTTCGCTCGACAGCGACGCTGATGCATACGGGCGCGCATCCCGACGACGAGCAAAGCGGCCTGATGGCCTACTTGCGGTTCGGGCTTGGCATGCGGGTGGTAATCGCCTGCTCGACACGCGGCGAAGGCGGACAAAATGCACTCGGACCCGAACGTGGTGGCGCGCTTGGCTTGATCCGCAGTCGCGAAATGGAAGAAGCAGCACGCATTCTCGATTGTGACGTACATTGGCTCGGCCATGGCCCAGATGATTCCGTTCATGATTTCGGTTTCTCCAAGGATGGTGACGGTACCTTCGCTCATTGGGGTGAGGACAAAACCGTCGAACGACTGGTGCGCGCCTATCGCGCCGAGCGCCCGGATATCGTGCTGCCGACCTTTCTCGATGTTCCCGGCCAGCACGGCCACCACCGCGCCATGACACGGGCTGCGGAAACGGCCATACGGCTCGCCGCCGATCCCGATGCCTTTCCCGAACATTTTGCCGAGGGGCTGATGCCGTGGCAGGTGGCTAAATTCTACCTCCCTGCCTGGTCAGGCGGTGGCGACACTTATGACGACGAGCTTCCGCCACCCGATGGGACATTGACGATTCATGCGGTTGATCGTGATCCAGCAACCGGCGCCGATTACGACCGTATTGGTGAATGGTCACGTGCCTGTCATGCCACACAGGGCATGGGTCGCTGGCCGGAAGCGCCGACGACCGAGTGGCCCTTGCATCTGAAGTTGCCAGAAAGCCACTCGGAAACGACAATCCTCGAAGGGATTCCGGAAACTTTGGCCGCACTTGCTGAGGTCGATGGACTGACATTTGAAAGCCAAAAGCAGCTTCTTGATGCTCATTTGTCTATCGAGCGGACGATTGCGGCTTTTCCTGAGCGCGAAACCATTGTCAAAAATCTTGTTGGTGCTGCAAAAAGCCTGAAAACTGTACTGACTAGCGCACCGCAAGATTTCCTCGTGGAGCACGGGCACAGGCTGAAACGCAAGCTGCAGGAAATCGACGCCGCCTTGATCGAAGCAGCGTCTTTGTTCGAGCGGGCTTATCTGGAAGAAGCCATATTGCCGACAGGCGGAGAAACCCGCCTTGTTGTCGAATACGGCCCCGGCGCGACGGCAATTGCGGTAACGGCGGAACCCGTATTGCCCGAAAACTGCTCGTTCAGCCTCGAGCACCGGAATTTCGAGCGAGAAGTTCTGACTGTTTCGCTAGTGAAAGATGCAGCCCTCTCCCCGCTTTTCGAATCTACATGGCGATCGCTCGGCGGAAACGGGCAAGCCTGTATCCGGCTAAAGGCGCAGTTTGATGGCCATCTGGCGGAGTGCACCTTCGATCTCGAAGAACCGCTTGCCATTGTTCCACCTGTTTCTGTGAGGGTCGATCCGCCAGCAGTCATCATAACAGGCCAACAGGAACCATTGCCGATCCGGATTCTGGCCGATGGCAATGCCGATCAAGTCGCTTTCGCTGCGCAAAAGGGCTGGAATGTCAGCTTGAACGGGCAGAACGCCGTCTTGCATGGATCTTCCGATCCAGCACCTGGCCTGACCTGTCTGCAGGCATTGGTTAACGGAACTCCGGCGTGGCAGACAGACGTCGCCAGCTATCCACATATAGGCAAAACCGTCTGGCGCGAGTCAGCCGTACTGCCGGTGCTTGTGCTCGACGTGAAGTTACCCGATGCGCGGATAGGCTATATCGGCGGCGGTGCCGACAGTGTCGGCCTTTGGCTGAAACGCATGGGGTTTGAGGTCACCGATATCGAAGCGCATCACCTTGCCGGAGATCTTTCGCAATTCACCACTATTGTGATCGGCATATTCGCCTTCGGTCTACGCGATGATCTCGCCGCGGCGACGGACAATCTGCATGGATTCGTCGAGGATGGCGGACATCTGGTTACACTCTATCATCGCCCGTCCGATGGCTGGCATCCAGATCGGACACCGCCAAGAAGATTGGCCATCGGTTCCCCGTCGTTGCGCTGGCGTGTTACAAACCCACATGCGACGGTTACAGTACTTGAGCCTGAACATTCCCTGCTCGTCGGTCCCAACATTCTAAACAAGTATGATTGGGAAGGCTGGCACAAGGAGCGCGGACTTTATTTCGCTTCCATATGGGACGACGCCTACCAACCGCTTCTTTCCATGCATGATGACGGAGAACAACCTCTCTTCGGCGCGCTTGTTTCAGCCAGCGTTGGTAAAGGCCGTCATACCCATACGAGCCTCGTCCTGCATCATCAGCTCGACAAGCTCATTCCCGGTGCATTCCGGCTCATCGCCAACTTGGTACAACCTGTGAGATAATTTCGCGCATGTCGCTTTGTTGAAATATTTATGACGTTCACGCCACTCCAAACAGAAACTATTTCCTTTATATTTCATTTCACTAATTAATTTTTCTTGAGTTTCCTTCGCCGGAAAATTCGCTCTATCTCAGCGTGTATTTGAATCATGGAGATGAATTATCATGCGCAATCTGGCACGTGTTTCTTTAACCGGTCTTTTTCTCAGTGCAAATCTTACGATGGCTTTCGCACAAGCAGCAACGCCTGAACAGATGGAAATGGCCTATAATGCAGCCCGCAACCAGCTTGGCGTACTCCAGTACTGCCAGGAAAAGGGTTATACTGATGGGGGCGCCATCGAAATTCAGACAAAAATGATTGCGCTCATCCCCGCCCCATCCGACACCACCAAGGCCGACGCTGCTGAAGCAACAGGCAAGCAAGGCAAGGTTTCTGCGATGGGCATGGAGCAGGATATTGCCACCAGCGCAAAAGCACAGAATGTCTCTGAGGAGAAGCTCTGCCAGACCATGGCTGATGCTGTTAAGCAGGCCGGCGCCCAGCTGCCACAGTAAGGCGGATCACAGCCGTTCCCAAAAAAAGAGCCTCGCGCCAGCGGGGCTTTTCCTTGCCTGAAGACTTGTATTCGATATCGCTTAAATACAACGTACGGCGCCATTGCAGTTTTCGTTTTAAATTCAGTAGTTTATTAAGCATATGCGATACTCATCTTCCGTTTACCATGCAACTTAAGAGGGTGCACATATTTGCCGGGTAGTTTGCTCCCAGGTCACAGAGACCACTAAACAAGCAAGAATGATCTCAGGAGCAACACATGACCAAGTTTTTCGCACGTTTCCGTAAGGACGAATCCGGCGCAACCGCTATCGAATACGGCCTCATTGCGGCTTTGATCGCTGTCGTCATCATCGGCGCAACGACGACACTGGGAACAAACATCAGCGCCAAGTTCACCGAAGTTGCTGAAGCTATCAGCGGCGCAGGCGGTGGCGAATAATCCGTTCAGTCCACAGCGCGGGATGAAAAATGTGACCGCCCTTCGGGGCGGTTTTGCTTTTTGCAGTGACCTTCTGCCTCCTCAGCAGCAACTTTTGAAACCCTGACGCGTTTATTAAACACGCGTAGAGCTTATTTCACAGCCTGACGCGGAGGTTTGACCGCAGCTAACCAAGCTAACGCTCTGCAATCTTTATTGATTATGGGCTTCAGATAGAAACGCGCATAATCCTTCTAAATAGTGGTTCGCCGCGTGGTTATTGCGTGTTCAAGCGCTGACCCCGGCCTTTCGGGAGTAGCGAACATGTCATTGAAATCCATTTTACTGGCGCTCGGCATCGGTGCTGCTGGTTTGACGCTCAGCGGTTGTGTCTCCGAGGGCTATTACGGTTCTGGCTATTCTGACCCGTATTATGTTCGCGGCGGTTATGTCGGCACGGGTGTCGTTTACAATAGTGGCGGCTATTATCGGAACTATCCACGCTATCCGCGCTACTATAGAGATTCACGCTACTATCGTGACCGTGATTACTACCGTTATCGGGACCGGGACCGTCCGCGACGTCCAGACACTAACAGGCCGGATCGCCCGCGGCCGCCCCGGCCAGATCGTCCACCATCAGGTAACGATGGTGCAGGTCGTCCTAATCCGGGCAATCTGCCAGTTATCCAGCCAATCAGGCGTGGCCCCCATAACTGAAACAAAAACACCCGCCGAAATTCGGCGGGTGTTCTGCATAGAAGGAACTAACGTCAAAGCTTGATGACATATTCCTTGCGGGTGGTCTCGATGACTTCCCAGCTTCCCTTGAAACCCGGTCGGATTACAAAACTGTCTCCGACCCCGACTTCTCGGCTTGGACCGCCTTCTTCGCTGATGACCGACCGACCGGACAGAATGTGACAGAATTCCCATTCGTCATATTCGATGCGCCACTTTCCAGGCGTGCTCTCCCATATGCCTGCAAAGAGTGTACCCTCGGCATTCTCCTCCAGATTCCACGTGCGGAATCGGGGGCTATCGGAAAGAATGCGCTCCGGCAGCGGCGCGCCTTCCTCCGGTTCGATACCGGTCAGGTCAAAATCGAGAAACCGGCTCACGGATCAGACCTTTGCCAGCGCCTGCTCGATATCGGCGATGATGTCGTCCGCGTCCTCGATACCGATAGACAGGCGCACCACGTCCGGGCCAGCGCCAGCCGCCACCTTTTGCTCGTCGCTTAGCTGGCGGTGGGTGGTGGATGCCGGATGGATGACCAGCGAGCGTGTGTCGCCAATATTGGCGAGCAACGAGAACAGGTCGAGGCTGTCAACGAATTTAACGCCCGCATCGTAGCCGCCCTTGAGACCGAAGGTGAAAACAGAACCGGCACCCTTCGGCGCATATTTCTGCTGGAGCGCATGAAATTTGTCGTGTGGCAGACCGGCATAGTTCACCCAGGACACTTTGTCATGACTATGCAGCCAGGTGGCAACCTTCAGAGCGTTGTCGCTATGGCGCTGCATGCGCAACGGCAGGGTTTCCGCGCCAGTCAGAATCTGGAACGCGTTGAACGGCGAAATTGCGGGGCCGAAATCGCGCAGCCCCAGAACGCGGGCGGCGATTGCAAAGGAAATATTGCCAAAAGTCTTATGCAGTTCCAGACCGGCATAATCAGGGCGCGGTTCGGTCAAAAGTGGATAGTTGCCGGACTTCGCCCAGTCGAACGTACCGCCATCGACCAGAATGCCGCCCATGGAATTACCATGGCCGCCAATGAACTTTGTCAGAGAGTGCACGACGATATCCGCGCCATGCTCGATCGGGCGCACCAGATAAGGTGAGGCAAGCGTGTTGTCCACGATCAGCGGCAGGCCGTTCCGGTGTGCAATCTCGGCGATAGCCTCAATATCCACCACGATACCGCCCGGATTGGCAAAGCTTTCGATGAAGATGGCGCGCGTCTTGCTGTCGATCTGCTTTGCAAAATCGGTCGGGTTGGCGGCATCGGCCCAGCGGACCTGCCAGCCGAAGGACTTGAACGACTGACCGAACTGGTTGATCGATCCACCATAAAGCTGGCGCGCGGCGACGAAATTGTCACCCGGTTGAAGCAGAGTATGGAAAACGAGCAACTGCGCTGAGTGACCGGATGCAGTCGCTACAGCCGCCGTACCGCCTTCGAGTGCGGCAATGCGCTCTTCCAGAACTGCGGTCGTCGGGTTTGTGATGCGCGTATAGATATTGCCGAACGCCTGCAGGCCAAACAAAGAAGCGGCGTGGTCCGCATCCTCGAACACGAACGAGGTCGTCTGATAGATCGGCGTTGCACGGGCACCGGTCGTCGGATCGGGCTTTGCCCCTGCGTGAACGGCAAGCGTTTCAATTCCGGGAGAGCGTTTCGACATCATTTCCTCCTGTGTCCCAAACCCCAAACAGGTCAGGAACCTAGGCTCTGCAGCCAGGAAAGCAAAGGAGGATTTTCCGCCAAACGCCGGAATCGCAGAAATTAGATCCGAAAGCTCTCATTCACCGATCAGGCGGGGATATTCGATGGCCGGACAGCGGTCCATGACGACGACCAAACCTGCTTCACTGGCACGATTTCCAGCCTCTTGGTGCACGACACCCAGCTGCGTCCAAAAGATCTTCGGGCGGTGCTTCATTGCAAGAACTTCGTCCACGATACCCGGCAGCGAATAAGGCTCACGGAAGACATCCACCATATCGACCGGCTCTTCGATATCAGCCAGACGCGCCACGACACGCTGGCCATGAATGTGTTTTCGCACCTGCCCCGGATTGACCGGAATCACGCGGTATCCCTTGGAAAGCAGGAATTCCATCACGCCATTGCTCGGGCGCTCGGGCTTCGGTGATGCGCCAAGAAGCGCAATCGTTTTGACGGAACGGAGGATCTCGCGGATCTGATCGTCGGAAGGGTTTCGCATTTTATCCTCTTCGGTCGCAGGAGCGAGCGCTTGCATCAAGGGTGGCGCTCCCTTTATTGATAAATAAATTTGGGAGATGCGCATGAATATCAATACCGCGGAGGAGCAGAATATCGATAAGGCTACAAGCCGGCCGTTGGGCCCTGTCATGAGCATTGAAGAGCTGCGCGTATTCATGAAGCGCGAGTTTCCGCAACTTGGCAACGCTTTCGAGATCACAGAAATTGGTGACGGTTCCGCAACCATGCAGCTTAACGCCGATGAGCAACATCTGCGCCCAGGTGGCACTGTTTCCGGCCCTTCGCTTTTCGCACTCGCCGACGTAACGGCCTATGCTGCCATATTGGTCCATATTGGCCCGGTGGCTCTAGCTGTGACAACGAATCTGAATATCAACTTTCTGCGTAAACCCTCCCCCGGCACGGTCAAGGCCGTCGCTCATCTTCTGAAACTTGGCAAACGCCTTGCTGTGCTCGATATCAGCCTGACCGATGGTACAAGCAGCGAACTGGTTGCCCATGCAACGGCAACTTACTCGATCCCGCCGCGATAAAAGCACTCAAAATATACGGTATTATAATACCAAACGTTTAACTTATTGATTCTACTATACTTTTAAAACAAAGCCATGAATAAAGGACTTGACGGTTACCCAGACATTGTGTATCGACCCGCCAGCAGTGAGCAGAAGTAATCTTGTGCCCACTCGTTCGGGTTGGACACGATCCAACACAAGCAACAAAAAAAGCCCTGATTTTTAATATCGGGGATTAAGTCAAGGAAGACTTCAATGGCAACTTTCTCTCAGAAGCCGGCTGAAGTGGTGAAGAAGTGGGTGCTGATCGACGCCGAAGGCCTCGTGCTCGGCCGTCTCGCCACCATCGTCGCCAATCGCCTGCGCGGCAAGCACAAAGCAACCTTCACCCCGCACGTTGACGATGGCGACAATGTCGTAATCATCAATGCCGACAAGGTTGTTCTGACCGGCAAGAAGTACACAGACAAAGTCTATTACTGGCACACCGGTCATCCGGGCGGCATCAAAGAGCGCACTGCTCGCCAGATTCTCGAAGGCCGTTTCCCGGAACGCGTCATTGAAAAGGCCATTGAGCGTATGATCCCGCGCGGTCCGCTCGGTCGTCGTCAGATGAAGAACCTGCGCGTCTATGCAGGCCCGAACCATCAGCAGGAAGCTCAGCAGCCGGAAGTCCTCGACGTCGCCGCGCTGAACCGCAAGAACAAAGGGAATGCATAATCATGGCTGAGCAGCTCAACTCGCTCGAAGAACTCGGCACTGTTGCCACGACCGAAGCTGCCGCTCCGGTTCACGTCCAGAAGCTGGACGCACAGGGCCGCGCTTATGCCACCGGCAAGCGTAAGGACGCCGTTGCACGCGTATGGGTCAAGCCGGGCACCGGCAAGATCACCGTCAACGACAAGGAATTCGAAAAGTATTTCGCACGTCCGGTCCTGCAGATGATCCTGCAGCAGCCGATCGTTGCTTCGAATCGCGCCGGGCAGTTCGACATCGTTGCCACCGTTGCCGGTGGTGGTCTCTCCGGTCAGGCCGGTGCTGTTCGTCACGGCATCTCCAAGGCCCTCACCTACTACGAACCGGGCCTGCGCACGGTTCTCAAGAAGGGTGGCTTCCTGACCCGCGATAGCCGCGTTGTCGAACGTAAGAAGTACGGTAAGGCCAAGGCTCGCCGTTCGTTCCAGTTCTCCAAGCGCTAATATTTATCGCTTCAGAGCTTACGGAAAAGCGGACCTTCGGGTCCGCTTTTTTGTTTTCGTTCAAAACCAGATTTCACCCACCCCAACTACGGATGGGCTTTCGGTTGATCTCAAGCTGTTTTTCAGGCGATTGCTTGTAATAATCGGGTACCATCGCGGAAACCCACTCGCCATAACTCGGATTAGGCGCATGAAGAACTTCGTCCCGAAGGCTTCAACGAATGTGCGTCGCTGCTGGTTGTTCTTGTCATAAGTCGCAGCTCCTAAATTGTTGAGATTGTCACCAACGTAGACAACAACATCAAAGCCATATGCTTTGACAGCATCGAAACGACCTTGCTTGTTGGACTGACCGCTATTCAACAAAAGCGTTTTCGCTGACACGCTGGAAAAACTCAGTTTCCTTATATTTGCTGCCGTTGGCTCAAATGATTTCGCATCGTGGTTCGTGATATAGAACATCGTGCAGCCATTCGCATTCACATGCCTCGCAAACTCCACGGCACCGGCAACTGGACACGCCTGTTCGGCAGCCATCCAGCGTGCCCATGTTTTCTCTGTGTAGGGCACGCTTTGTTTGACACGCCATGCGGCATAGGCGGTATTATCGATCATCTCTCAACAAGATCGACGATCACGACCTTCCGCCTTCCCTTTGCCAGTCTTGCTGCATCAAAAGCCTGACGCGCGCCGTTAAACGCCTGATATGCCAGCGCATCATACTCGCCTGACTGCTGCTCCAGTTGAAATTTGGCCGTACGCTGATCTGTTGCGCAACCCGCAAGGGAAGCAGAACAAGCAGCAATGACCGAAATTGTAAGAGGGCTATTAGCGCCAATGAATTCCCGTACCTCAATCGCCGATATGTGACCTCAACAATGTGGGCGGCAGTGCGGCTTCATCACAGTTGCAAGCGGGTTCGATAGCCGTCATGAGTAGGAAAAGCTGAAGCATCTCCGACCACTTTCACGAACGGATAAGACCATGTCCTCGTCTGCAGCATCGACCCGTTTTGCGGTCACACCAGAGCCTCCTTATTTGATTGTCACCTTTGCTTCGCAGCGTGTCGTTGACAACGACAACGGCTATGGCGACATGGCGCTGCAGATGGGTGAACTTGCAGCGAAACAGCCGGGCTATCTAGGCATTGAAAGCGCACGAGATGCGGAAGGCTTCGGCATCACCAATTCTTTCTGGGCAGACGAAGACAGTATCCATGCATGGAAGCGCGACGTGGACCATTTGGTGGCCCAGAAGCTCGGGCGTCAGAAGTGGTATGAAACCTATCGCGTGCGTATCGGTCGCGTGGATCGGGCTTATGGATTTGATGCCAAAAGCGAATGAAACCGCTATAGAAATCTGACACTATCCAGGTAATAGCCATGCCTTCAAAGACCATCGACCACGCGATCACTGCCCGCAGCCTGACAAGCGTAGCAACGGACCCGACCCACGCCGGTGTGTTGTCGTTCATGCGGCGTATGTACACGAAGTCGCTGAAGGGCGCAGACGCCGTTGTCTGGGGCATTCCGTTCGATGCAGCCGTATCCAATAGGCCCGGCGCGCGTTTCGGTCCGCAGGCAATTCGCCGGGCATCAGCGATCTTCGACAATGATCCGCAATATCCGTTTCAACGCGATCTTTTCGAGAACCTCGCCGTGATCGACTATGGCGACTGCCTGCTAGACTATGGCAACCACACCAAGACGCCTGCCACTGTCGAGCGCGAAGCGAGGAAAATCCTGAAATCGAATGCGTTCTTGCTGACACTTGGTGGCGACCATTTCATCACATTGCCGCTGCTCAAGGCCCATGCCTCGAAATATGGTCCGCTGGCACTCGTTCAGTTCGATGCGCATCAGGATACGTGGTTTGACGACGGCAAGCGCATCGATCACGGCTCTTTCGTGGCCCGTGCGGTGCGCGACGGCATTATCGATCCCGCTCACTCGATTCAGATTGGTATCCGTACGCACGCGCCGGAAGATTGCGGCATTAAGATCATTTATGGCCATGAGGTTGAGGACATGTCGGCGGTGGCGATTGCCGATGAAATTCTGAAACGCACCGATGGCAGGAAGACCTATCTGACATTCGATATCGACTGCCTCGATCCGGCCTTTGCACCGGGAACCGGCACACCGGTCGCAGGTGGACCGTCGTCTGCAAAGATGCTGTCCATCCTGCGCAAGCTGACGGCTCTTGACTTTGTGGGCGCGGATGTGGTCGAGGTTGCACCGGCCTATGACCATGCCGATATAACAGCAATCGCGGGAGCGACGATCGCAATGTACTATCTGGGCCTTCTGGCCGAGAAGAAAGACCGACGATGAGCCGCTTGTTCATAGATTGATTCAAGCAGCTCGAAAGCAAATTCCAAATATTGTCGTAACTTTCTGAATTCAAAGGCAAAACGCATGAAACCGAAAATCTTCATTGATGGCGAACACGGCACCACCGGCTTGCAAATCCGTACCCGCCTGGCCGAGCGCGACGATCTTGAAGTGATCTCCATTCCGGAAGCCGAGCGGCGCAACAAGGACTTGCGCGCTGACTATCTGCGCGCTGCCGATATTGCCATTCTGTGCCTGCCAGACGATGCTTCCAAGGAAGCTGTTTCCTTGCTCGAAGGCCATAACTCGACCCGCATCATCGATACGTCGACCGCCCATCGCGTGCATCCGGACTGGGCCTATGGTTTCGCCGAATTGGCCAAGGGTCAGCGTGAACGTATCGCCGAGGCGCGCCTCGTCGCCAATCCAGGCTGCTATCCGACAGGTGCGATTGCACTTGTCCGTCCGCTGCGCGATGCGGGCTTGCTGCCTGCCGACTATCCGGTCAGCGTCAATGCCGTCTCCGGCTATACGGGCGGCGGCAAGCAGATGATTGCGCAGATGGAAGACAAGAACCATCCGGAGCATCTTGCCGCAAACAACTTCCTCTATGGCCTGTCGCTCAAACACAAGCACGTGCCGGAACTGCAGTTACATGGCCGTCTGGATCGCTGCCCGATCTTCAGCCCAAGTGTCGGGCGTTTCCCGCAGGGCATGATCGTACAGGCTCCCCTATTCCTAACCGAACTTGAGGGAACGCCATCGCTTGCAAAGATTCATTCCGCGCTGACCGATCACTATGCCGGTCAGGACATCGTAGAAGTCGTGCCGCTTGAAGAAAGCGCCGGACTGGCGCGCGTCGATGCGGAAGAACTTGCCGGCCAGGACGGCATGAGGCTTTTCGTCTTCGGTACTGAAGGCGATGGAAAGGTCAATCTGGTGGCGCTGCTCGACAATCTTGGCAAAGGTGCATCGGGCGCAGCCGTCCAGAACATGAACCTCATGCTTGGTAAAGCCTGATGACGAAGAAGCCGGTATTTCCCAACGAATGGAGTATCGGCTCCTATGAGCCTCTGGCAGATACGCATTCAAGCCTCGTCTGGAAGGTCAAACGCATCGACCATCCAGATGAGGTTTTTGTCATCAAGCAATTGAAACCAGCCGGAATGGAAGAGCTGCGCGGTGCGCATTATCTGGACTGGCAGGACGGTCATGGCGCGGCACGATTATACGGCCTCAAGGGTACATCGATGTTGCTCGAATATGCGGGCGACTATCATCTCGATGAACACCTGAAACGTGAGAAGGATACCGAATGTCTGCAGATATTCGGCGAAATTCTCAACGCTCTGCATACACCCTCTCCTGCCCCGATACCGGCTGACTTGCAGCCACTGGACAGGCATTTTTCCGGTCTCTTCGCTGTGACAAATGAAAGCACGGTCTATGCGGAAGGCACGACAATCGCAAAGCGTCTACTGGCAACGCCGCACGAGGCCATTCCACTGCATGGTGACATTCACCATGAAAACATCATCAAGGGACCGCGTGGCTGGCTCGCCATCGATCCACACGGGCTTGTTGGCGACGCAGCGTTCGATGCAGCCAATATCTTCTACAATCCGCTCGACCGGGATGATCTCTGCCTCGACCTTGAGCGCGCCCGGCTCATGGCTGAACATTTCGCGCCGATCATCGGGCGCGAACCGGCCTATATTCTGGATTATGCCTTTGCCTATGGCTGTCTCTCAGCCGCATGGCATCGTGAAGACGGTAACGACGCGGACGAAGCGCGGGAACTGAAGATCGCCTCCGCGCTCAAGCATTTGCGCCAAAGAACTTATCCCTCGTAAGCACCTTTGGTTGCGCGCCAGTGCGCAACTGCAAAAGCCAGCACGATCAACGCGAAGAACTGGTGTGTCAGGCCCAGATGCAATGGAACGCTCATCAGAAGCGTGGCGATGCCAATCGCTGCTTGCACCAAAATCAGCCCGAGAAGCACAATCGTGCGGCGCGCATGGGTGGTGCCGGATGCCTGCTTCCAGACCTGCAGGGAATGCAGGACGGCCAGAACCAGAATCGTATAGGCGAACATGCGGTGTACGAACTGCACTGTCTTCGGATTTTCGAACAGGTTGCGCCACCATGGCGACTGGATGAACAGGTCGGACGGGATGACGGCGCCATCCATCAGCGGCCATGTATTATAGGTCAGACCGGCATGAAGCCCCGCCACGAGACCACCCAGATATATCTGCACAAGTACAGCGAATACGATCCATCCGGCAAAGCGCTGGATTGATCGTTCCGCCGGTCGCTCGCTATAGGTAACGAGCCCTCGCGCGATATAGAAAACTGCCGTTATGATAACACAGGCTGTCGTCAGATGGATTGCGAGGCGGTACTGGCTGACGCTTGTCAGTTCACTCAGGCCTGAAGCGACCATCCACCAGCCAATCGCGCCCTGCAAACTGCCGAGCGCGAGCAGGCCCAACATGCGATATTTGAGGCCGCCCTTGAGACGCCCTGTCACCCAGAAAAAGGCCAACGGAACAGCAACCAGAAAACCGACAAAGCGGGCCAGCATACGGTGCGCCCATTCCCACCAGAAGATCGACTGAAACGCTTCAAGGGACATTCCCTTGTTAATCTGCTGGTATTGCGGAATCTGACGGTACTTGTCGAACTCCTCCAGCCATTCGGCGTGGTTAAGCGGCGGGATGACACCATGAATGGGCTTCCATTCGGTGATCGACAGACCCGATCCTGTCATGCGGGTCGCCCCACCGACCATGACGATGGCAATCAGCACGACGAACACCGCATAAAGCCAGTAACGCACAAGGCGGCGGTCGCGGTCCTCTTTCGATGACCTGAACCCCTGCCCTACACGCTGCGCCGTTGCTGCCGTCATGCCATTCACCCTTCGATATTGAGCCGAGGTGTCTGGACCAAAAAGCGTCAGGCTGTGGCGAAAATGGTGATTTTCAAGTACCGGAGCGGAGCGTACTCAAAGTACGTGAGCACCGGAACGCAGAAAATTGCCATTTGCAGACCGGCATGGCGAATTTTGGAACAGACACGAAGGGATACATGCCGCATAGGCGAACGCGTTACAAGTTGCCACCACGCGACATGCCGCCGCGTTTTTGCCCTTTCACTACCCCTTCTCACGCGCTAGTGATGTGCCGGGAAAAGGAGAACTGCGCCATGCCCGTTCGGCTGAAGAAACTGATCGGTACTTTTTTGCTAGTTTCGCTGGTCATCATCTATGCGGTGTTCGCGACCATTATCGCCGTGGCGCATCTCGCTGAATCGAGCGCCTGGGTGCATCTCGTCTATTTCTTCGTGACCGGTATTCTGTGGGTTCTGCCAGCTATGGGCATCATCTGGTGGATGGCGCAGCCACCGCGAAAAAAACAACATTAATCCCATTTGAGGATGCTGCAGATTATGGCGGGGGACGTTGCAGCACGCATTCTGACGGATTTCAAAGAGATTGGCCAATTCTGGAACGATGCTGCTGCCATTCATGGTGCGCCACAATCGTTCTTGTGGATCGATAGTTGGCGCGCAATCGTCAATGCCGACAGTTTCGTCGTCGGACTTTTTGACGGCAATGGTCCTATCCTGCTTGTGCCGCTGGAAGTCGTAAGCCAGAGCGGCGCGAAAATTGTGCGTTATCCCGGTGGAAACCACGCCAATTGCAATTTCCCCTGGCTGCGAAAGGAATATTGTGGCGTCGTCGGACGCGAGGCGGTCCGGCAATTGATAGAGACGATCCGCAAAGCACGATCCGATATCGATGCGCTGTCACTGACACGCCAGCTTTCGGAACTCCAAGGCACGGCCAATCCGCTGCTTACTCTCGGAATGGAGCCCAACCCAAATCCGGTTCTCGCCGCCTCGCTTGATGGCGGCTTCGATGCGGTGCTTGATTACGCCAATCGCAAGCGAAAACTAAAAAAGCATCGCCAGCACAGTCGTCGCTACGAGGAAAGCGGTGGCTGGAGAATTGCCGGGCCTCAGAATCGCACGGAGGCAGACAATATTCTCGATCTCTATTTTGCGATGAAGGCACAGCGCTTCCGGAAGATGGGAATCCGTGATCCTTTCGCCGATGAGAATGTGCGTAATTTCTTCAAAACTCTATTCGGCGAAGAATTGGCAAAAAGTCAGGAACTGAACGAACTGCGCTTTCTCGAAGTTGGTGGGACCGTGCGCTCGATCATCGGAAAGCAGTTTGGCGATACGGGCTCGACCGTGGAATTCGCCGCAATCGCAGAAGACGAGTTGACGACGGCTAGTCCGGGTGAATTTCTCTTCTTCGAGGATATCAGCCGCAGTTGCGACGAAGGTCGCTCAATCTACAGTTTCGGTATTGGTGATGAGCCGTACAAGCGCGAATGGTGCGACATCGAACGCACGATCTATGACACGCTGGTACCACTGTCTGCCAGGGGCAAACTTTTTACGACGCTGCAATCAGCCCGCGATGCGATTGCCGGAAGTCTCAAGCGCAACCCGCGTCTTTGGAGCCTGACCAAGACGCTGCGCAGCAGGTTCGCAAAAAGGTAGAGAGTGTTAGCAATCTGATTCAGGAACGCCACCTAAAGCACTGTTACAGAATCAGATTCAACAATCAGGCAGTTTCGTCCATCAGAATGACGACGTCTTCATAACCACCCTGATCGAGATCGAGAGCAGCAAGCGCAACGCCCTTATCGTCTGGGTCAACAATGCTCATCACCACGGAAGCAGGTCCATCGGCGATGCGTCGAATCTGTTCCGAAGATGACGGACCGCATTCCACCACAACGAAATCATAGACCGTTTCCAGCGCATCCAGAATGAGCGGCAACCGGTCGGCCGAACGCATGGCAATTTCGGGATCTGCCTCGCCCAGCGGGACTACATGCGCCTGCGAGAACCGGTCACTGTGGATGACCTCGTTGAAGCGACGCTCACCGGTCAAAAGCTCAGTAATGCCGGGCAGATGCGTACCGTCCAGCATGGCAAGCCCAACGGTTCCCTGCGCGGTCATGTCCACGAGAATCGCGCGTTTGCCACGGTCGGCGAATTCACGCAGCAGACGCACTGTTCCCGCTGACGCTTTATCTCCCTCGGGAGAAACGACCACAATACGTTTCAGCTTTCCGCTAACTAGCAGATCGGCAACCGCCTCTACACCGTTGGGATTGCGCGGTGTCGTCTCACGCTGTTTGGACATCGGAAACTCCTCCACGGATTTCCTTGTTTCGGAAACCTGCGGCTTCGCCGCAAACGGCATAGTCCATGAACGGTGTGGCGCCGCGATTGTTTCCTCGGAAACGTTATCAAGACGTTCGGATCTCGACGGCGGCACGGCAGCGGCTTTCGCGGCGGCAGCAATAACCGGCATTTCAATTTCTTCGACCGCTGCAACCCTTTGGCCATCCGCCGTCACGAATGCACGCCCACTGAACAATTCACGCAGGAGAACAAAAATCGACAGCAAGAGCAGGCCAGCCGCAAAAGTTGAACCGACAATCGGTAATATCATCGGATAGTAGGGCACTGCGGGTGCTTCGGCGGATGAAAAAACTCGGGCATCAACCGGCACATAATTCCGGTCGGTACGCGACGCGGCTTCGCGATAGCGCGTCAGATAGGTTTCCAGCAGCTGGCGTTGCGCCGTTGCTTCGCGCTCCAATGCGCGCAATTCAACTTCCTGATCGCCTGCTTGCGCCGCCTGTGCCTTCACGCGGTTAAGTTCACGATTGAGTTCGTCCTCGCGAAGCTTTGCCGCTGAAACTTCATTATCAAGGCTTGCTACGAGCTTGCGGCCTTCAATCCTGATCTGCTGGTCGAGATCGGCGAGCTGCGAGCGTAGTGCCTTGATGCGGGGATGGCCTTCGAGAAGTGTCGTAGAAAGATCGGCGATCTGGGCGTTGACCTGAATGCGTCTTTCGGCAAGGCGCTGCATCATGCCGGAAGCGACAACGTCCGGCAGCGTATCGATGGGCGCGCCGGAAGCCAGCGACTTACGAATGCTTTCCGCCTTGGCTTCTGCTGAAGCGCGGCTGGTGCGAACCCGTGTGAGTTCGGTCGATACTTCCGAGAGCTGTTGTGTTGCAATGGTGCTGTTGCTCTGCCCGATCAGTAGCCCACGCGAAGCGCGGTAATCCGCAACCTTCTTTTCCGCATCGCGAACGCGGTTGCGCAGGTCGTCAATTTCGGGTGCGAGCCAGCCGGTGGCGTCGTCATTCGACTCCAGCTTCGCGGCCTGCTGAAACATGATGTATTGATTGGCCAGTGCATTGGCGACGTTCTTGGCCGTCTCAGGACTTGCCGAATTATATTGCACCGCGATGACGCGCGAAGCGCTTACGGCAAAAACCTGCATGTTCTTGCGAAGCTTCTGTAGAACGCGCTCTTCCGGCGTCAGCCGCGCGGGATCGGTGCGCATGCCGAGCAGGATGAGAACGCGGGTCCACGGCTTCACTTCCGTCGTCGTGAAGGCTTCGTTACTGGTCAGCTTGAGTTCGTCAGAAACTTTCTTGAGAAGATCGCCGGAGGAGAACACCTCGACCTGGCTCTTCACACCTTCGGCGTCGAAGACAGGTCTCTCGGCCGCTGTCTCGCCATTAGGGCGGGTATAGATGGATTCGCGGGCCTCGATCATGATGCGCGCTTCAGCGCGATAATCCGGTGTCAGAAGAAGGCAGATGGCCCATGCGGCTGCCGCCATGAGAAGCGCGCCAACGACAATGAACAGCCCGTGGCGGCGCAAGCTGGAGAACAGCGCGCCGATATCAATATCTGCGTCCCTTGATAACGGATCGACTTCTGCCATTCCCCATTCTCCATGGACTTCGCGAGTGCGCTTGCGCGCGTGATCGCTCTCGCCCGCGTGGGGTAATGCACCCCCGAATCTGGCCGGAAGGTAAAGGAACAAGGTAACCAGAGGGTTAAGCAGGATAAGTTCCGAACAGTGGACGAGCCACAAAGATTTTGCGCCGAACCCTGTCTTCTTTACCAGCCATTAACCCTAATCAATCGATAACGCTTGCAACCGATATTCGTAATCGCGCTGTCAGTACCGCGTCGATTGCGTTCGTAAGAAATATTGCTTTTCGGAAGAACCGAGGCGGAAGATGACGGCGAAGACAATTCATAACAAGCGCAAAGGCCACGCTATGCTCGTGGCGCTGGGCCTTGCCGCCATGACGCTTTCCGCCTGCTCCAGCTATCGCCCTGCCCCGCCTGCTTTCCACGAAGCGCTGAACCAGCCTTATATGCTGGATGCAGGTGATCGCGTGCGCATCACGGTTTTCGAGCAGCCGAGCCTTACAAACACCTATAGCGTCGATCAGGCTGGCTATATCGCTTTCCCGCTCGTCGGCAGCATTCCGGCACGCGGCAAGACGTCCAAGCAGCTTGAAGGCATCATCGCATCCAAATTACGCGGCGGCTATTTGCGTGATCCTGACGTGAGTGCGGAAATCGACCGCTATCGCCCGATCTTTGTGATGGGTGAAGTCGGCGCCGCTGGCCAGTATTCCTACGTTCCGGGCATGACCGCGCAAAAGGCAATCGCCGCTGCAGGCGGTTTCAGCCCACGTGCCAATCAGGAGAATGTCGACATCACGCGCCAGTTCAACGGAAAGGTTCTGACTGGCCGCGTGCTGATTTCCGATCCTATCCTTCCGGGCGACACGATCTACGTACGCGAACGTCTGTTCTGATGGCGATTGATGGCTGATGACACCAATGCCTCCCCACTGCGTATCGTCCACTGTTTCCGCGAACCAACCGGCGGCCTCTTCCGCCATGTTCGCGATCTCGTGGGCCTGCAGGCAAAAAAGGGTCACGCAGTCGGCATCGTCTGCGATGCAACCACCGGTGGCCCGCGCGAAGACGCGCTTCTGGAAGAATTACGGCCCAAGCTCGCGCTCGGCCTTCATCGCATTGCCATGCAGCGCCACATCGGACTTGGCGACGCAGCAGCAGCCTACAAAGCATATCGCATCATCAAGAAATTGCGACCGGACATATTGCACGGACATGGCGCCAAAGGCGGCGTCTATGCACGTTTGTTCGGCTCAGTCTTACGGGTTTTTAGGTCTCGCGTAGCCCGTATCTATTCACCGCATGGCGGTAGCCTGCATTTCGACCGGAAGACGCGCCGCGGCGGCGCCGTCTTTCTGGTCGAGAGAATGCTGGCTCCGATGACCGATGCAGTGATGTTCGTTTCCAACTTCGAAAAGCGTATCTACGAAGAAAAGGTAGGGCGGCCCTATGGCCTTCATGCCGTCGTTTATAACGGCTTGGCCGAAGACGAGTTCATACCCGTTGCCGACGCAGCCAATGCGAGCGATTTTCTTTTCGTTGGCACGATGCGTGAATTGAAGGGTCCGGACCTCCTGATCCGCGCCTTGGTCCGTTTGCGCGAACGGCACAACCACATTTTCACCGCAACGATGGTGGGAGACGGTGCAGAAAAGCCCGGCTTTATAGCCCTAGCAGAGGAACTCGGAGTTTCCGCACAAATCCGCTTCCTGCCCGGAATGGGTGCCCGAGAAGCCTTTGCTTTGGGGCAGATAATGGTAGTTCCATCGCGCGCCGAAGCATTTCCCTATATTGTGTTGGAAGCGCTCGCCGCCGGCAAACCCGTCATCGCCTGTAATGTCGGCGGCATTCCCGAAGTGTTTGGACCTCGCTCCTCGGCGCTGGTGGAACCCGAGGAGGAGAAACTTGCGAACAGGATGCTGGACGCTGCAGACGATCTCACAACGTTTCGCACCGCTATGCCAGATGCGAAACGGCTGCATGAGCGTTTCAGCCAGCAATCCATGGCACACTCGATCGAGACGATCTATTACGAAGCACACCCGGATCCGGCCGTCCCGGAAGACTGACGGATACTCCCCCTCAGCCCACCATAGCAGCGAAGGGTTCGGACGCCGATACCGACAGCTCGAACTGTGACCGAAACCCACCCCGCGCCGCAAAATAGATATAATGGAACGCATCGGCACGCCCGCCGATGAGTGAGATGTCTTCACGTTGCCATTCCCAAGGCAGCATGTCGAGCTTGTCTTCGAACGGCTCTGATATGGTTGCCGACCAGAACGCGGCGATGCCATTTGGCTTCAGCGCCCGTTTCACTTGTTTCAGACCATCGTCTTCATAGATAGCTCCGTTGGCCGCGCGAACTGTAAAGTCCGGCCCATTATCCGTATCCATCAATATGGCATCGTAGCGACCCGGTTCGGCACGAAGAACATCCATCACGTCAGCGACCCGAACATCGACACGCGGATCGTTCAACGGATGGTCGGCCAGATGACCGATATGGGTCCGGTTCCACTCCACGATCTCCGGAACGAGCTCACACACCGTCACCCTGGCATCGGGGCAGAGCAGATCAAGTGCTGCCCGAAGCGTGAAGCCCATACCGAGCCCGCCGATAAGCATATGCGATACCTGCAGCCCGTGCAGGCGAAGCGACCGTTCAGCCAGCACGGTCTCGGATTGGAAATTGACGTTCGACATCAACTCCTGGCCATTGTAGCGGATTTCGTAGATGTGATCGCGTTTTCGCAAAAAAATTTCATCGCCGGCACGATTGCCCGCTCTAGCCAGTTCGGCCCAGATAGTCATGATCAACCCTAGAGCACCCTCCGAAACGCTCAAAAGCGGATCGGATAAAAGCGCATTAAAACAAACAGTTAATACGATCTCGAAAGATCGCCGCGTGAATTGCTCTCATCAGGAATTTTTTTGGGTCGCTGTGCGGTCAGGCGCGCAGCAACCCCACGACATCGTCTGATCTGGTGCCGATCAGGAGTGGAAACAGAGCTGGTCTGTTGGCGGCAACATTTGCCGAACAGTTCGATGGCAAAATGCCGCTTGCAGCTTTATCTTCCAACGGTTTCATATCACCGTCCTAGGCAATATAATAAGACAAGGCAAGCCTTGACTGGCGACAACGGGCGTGTATTGGCTCCGGCGGCCAATGCTGTAGCAGTGCGAACAGAAATCATGTTATTTTAGCCGTTACTAACAGTAACAGCTTTCAACGAGTATTTAATTGAGTGTTTACCTAAGTCAAAAGCTTGTCACGCGGCATTTATATTCTGCTTAGGATTCTCGGTCTAATTACTACGCTAACATTTTACGATCAGGGGCAATGTTGTGCGAGATAATGATGCGCTTTCTCCTTTTGGCCGCAAAGCCATCGAAGCCAGCAGCAAGCAGGAGTCCGGACAAGATTCCAATCTAAAAGGTCAGGTGAAGCTTAGCCCACTGGCGCGACAGATGGCCGAACAATATCAGCACGATACGTTTTCGCCGCTGATGTTGAGCGGCGTCATGCGCATGGTGGAGTTCGGACTTGTCTTTTTCTCAGGCATTCTGAGCTTTCTGCTTTACGTCGGTATCCGCACGCACCTGGTCTTCTATTACCCCCTCATCATGGTGGTCGGCGGCGCGCTTTTTGTCCTGCTGATGGAAATCAACGACGGTTACCAGATCAATATACTGCGTAGTCCCGGTCGCTATCTGCGGCGGCTTTTCATAAGTTGGGCAGCTGTGCTTGGCACCCTTGCCATTACCGGTTTTCTGCTGAAAGCTTCATCCGATTTTTCTCGCGGCTGGTTTCTTTATTGGGCGCTCAGTGCCTGTGTGCTGCTTTTAATTGCCCGCATCTTCGTTGCATGGAAAATCAAGCGCTGGGCACGCAACGGCACGATGGAACGCCGCGCCGTCATCGTCGGCGGCGGCCCCAATGCGGAAGCGCTTATCCGTTCGCTCGAGCAACAGCCCGACAACGATATCCGTATCTGCGGCATCTTCGATGACCGCGACGACAAGCGCTCTCCCCCCATCGTTGCTGGCTATCCCAAGCTTGGCAATATCAACGAACTGATCGAATTTGCCCGTATCGCTCACATCGACATGCTGATCGTGTCGCTGCCCATCACCGCTGAGGCACGCGTGCTGGCTCTGTTGAAGAAGCTCTGGGTTCTCCCGGTCGATATCCGGCTGTCAGCGCTCAACAACCACCTGCGCTTCCGCCCACGCTCCTACTCCTATGTCGGCACGGTGCCGATGCTGGATATTTTCGACAAGCCCATCAACGATTGGGATTCTGTTGCCAAACGCATCTTCGATGTTGCCTTCAGCATTGTTGGCATCGTTCTTCTGTCGCCGATCATGATCGGCACGGCGATTGCCATCAAGCTGGACAGCAAGGGTCCCGTAATTTTCAAGCAGAAGCGGCATGGCTTCAATAACGAAGTCATCAATGTCTGGAAATTCCGGTCCATGTACACCGAGATGTGCGACCCTACCGCCAAGCAGGCCGTTACCAAGGATGACCCTCGCGTCACCCGCGTCGGACGCTTCATTCGTAAAGCCTCGATCGATGAGTTGCCCCAGTTCTTCAATGTTCTCGCCGGGTCCCTGTCGCTCGTAGGCCCGCGCCCGCATGCGGTCGCCGCCCATTCGCACAACGTGCTCTATAATGAGGTGGTCGATGGCTATTTCGCGCGTCACCGCGTCAAGCCAGGCGTCACCGGCTGGGCGCAGATCAATGGCTGGCGCGGCGAAATCGACAATGAAAACAAGATCCGCATGCGTACAGAGTTCGATCTGTATTATATCGAAAACTGGTCACTCTGGCTCGATCTCAGAATCCTGTTCCTGACACCGATACGGCTTCTCAATACGGAAAATGCCTATTGACCGGCGTGACGCAACGGTTTGACGGCAATCCGCGTCCAGCCCTGATGCTGCCGGCAGATATGGCGTGCAAACGCGCGCTCAACCGCCTCATCGCCAATATCGCAATCGGCTTCGGCGTCTTTCTACTCGGCTTCGTGATGAGCGAGCCTGCGCCTTATGAGCTCTATATGGTCGCCCTGATTGCTCTGGCACTATTGTTCGGATTGCGGCTGACAAGCACAAGTCTAGTGCTGCTGGCCCTGTTCACCGTGTTCAATTTCGGTGGTATGATTTCAGTCATGCAGATGGCTGACGTCAAGAAAGCCCCGCTTTATATCGCCGTCTCGCTGTTTCTGGCTTTCACATCGGTATTCTTCGCCGCCGTCATCGAAGGTGACCACCGGCGTCTGAAGACCATCTTCAATGCCTATCTTCTTGTCAGTGTGCCTTCTTCCGTCCTTGGCATTGCAGGTTATCTTGGCCTATTCCCGGGCGCTGAAATCTTCACGCGCTATGGGCGGGCGCAGGGTGCATTTCAGGACCCCAATGTCTACGGACCTTTCCTGATACTGCCACTGACCTGGACGCTCTATCGCATCATGCGCGGGGGCATTCGCGATATGGCCGTCTATCTGCCTTTCTGCTGCCTGCTGATGCTCGGCGTTCTGCTGTCCTTCTCACGCGCAGCCTGGGCGATGGTTCCTCTCTCCTTCGCCATTCTGTTCGGCGTCCTTTTTCTGCAAAGTCACAGCAATCGTTTTCGGCTACGCTTGATGGTAATTGGTCTACTTGCAGTAGTAACAATTATTCTCGCGATCCTCATTATTCTGCAAATCCCCGGCGTCGGCGATTTTGTCCGTGAGCGTGCGCGCCTCGAACAAAGCTATGACAGCGCAAGACTGGGGCGCTTTGCGCGGCACTGGCTTGGAATGATCCTCGCTACACAGCATCCGCTTGGCATCGGTCCGCTCGAATTTGGTCCGATGTTCGGCGAGGATACGCATAATATCTGGCTCAAAGCCGTACTCGACTATGGTTGGATCGGCTTCATAGCCTTTCTGATGCTGACATTCCTGACGCTCGGGATCGGTTGCAAGCTTCTGTTTCGCAATCGCCCCTGGCAGCCTTATCTTCTGGTCGCCTATGCAACCTATCTCGGGCATGTCCTGATCGGCAATGTCATCGATACCGATCACTGGCGCCACTTTTATCTGCTATTCGGAATCATCTGGGGTTGTGCAGGGCTGGAATACAAGTATCAGCTTTCGCTCAAACTCAGAGAACGCTCAGGAGAGCAGAATCTTGCAATTCGCGATATACGCCGCAGCAGCCCTCTTTGAAATTGCCGGATGCTTCGCCTTCTGGGCATGGTTGAAGCTCGACAAATCGGCCCTTTGGCTGGCACCGGGCATGGTGAGCCTTGCATTGTTCGCTTATCTGCTCACCCTGATTGAAAGCAATGTTGCCGGTCGCGCTTATGCTGCTTATGGTGGCATCTACATCACCGCATCAATTTTGTGGATCTGGTTTGCCGAAGGAGCACGCCCCGATCGCTGGGATGTGGTCGGCGCATGCATCGCTTTCGCCGGTACATGTATCATCCTTTTCGCGCCGCGATCCTGAGCCCCGAAGCGATGCAAGAATGTTATGTGCAATTTGCCAGTTTCAAGAAATTATCCCTTGCGTGCCAAGTCGTTATAATCTACGGCTGTCCCCGGCTCGGAGCGTAGCGCAGCCCGGTAGCGCACTTGACTGGGGGTCAAGGGGTCGTGGGTTCGAATCCCGCCGCTCCGACCATTTTTCTTCCCCAAACCTTTATTTTCATACGATCTTTCCTTTGCGCAGAACGTGCAAATCGGATTAGCTTCCCCATGAATCGCATGGAGGAGAGCATGAAGAACGCCCTGATCACCGGTGGCAGTCGTGGCATCGGTCGCGCCATCGTTCTGCACAGCGCGGCGCAAGGCTGGTCTGTGGCCTTGAACTATGCGGGGAACGAACAAGCAGCTCAGCAAACTGTGACCGAAGCAGCGAAGCTTGGCGCGCAGGCGCTGGCAATCCGGGGCGACATATCCAGCGAAAAGGACGTGATCGCCATGTTCGACAAGGCGGAGGCTGATCTGGGTCCGCTGAAAGGCGTCGTCTTGAACGCCGGTATCGTTGCTCAGACCATGCCGCTTGCAGACATGAGCGCTGATCGTCTGAAAATGATGTTCGACGTGAATGTTTACGGTACCTATCTATGCGCGCGCGAAGCTGCACGCCGCTTAGAGCCGGACAGCGCCATCATCATCGTCTCATCAATGGCATCGCGACTTGGGTCGCCGTTTGAATATGTGGATTATGCCGGAGCGAAAGGTGCACTCGATACGCTGACCACCGGTCTCTCAAAAGAGCTCGCACCGAAAGGCATTCGCGTCAATGCCGTGCGTCCAGGCCTGATCGATACCGAAATCCATGCCAGTGGCGGCAATCCTGATCGCGCGGCGAGGTTGGGCGCCGGTACACCTGTCGGACGCGCCGGCAAGGCAGAGGAAGTCGCGGAAGCCATTTTCTGGTTGCTCAACGACGCCCCCGCCTATGTGACCGGAACTTTCATCGACGTTGCCGGTGGGCGATAGAGCAGACTCTGGTTCTATTTCTCGCGCAACTGATATGTTTCCGCGACGTAGCGATAGCCCTCGCCTTCCCGCTTGAGATAGGCCAGCGCCGGAAACGGCATATGATAGCCGATGAACGATAGCCTGTCGGTCGCGATCATGTCGAACATGCGTTTGCGGGTCTGGGCGGCAGCATCCTTGTCGATATCGAAGGAAACGTGCCATTCGGGTCGCTGCAACGTAATCACGAAATGGTTCGCCGTATCCGAGACCAGCATCAGCGACTTGCTAGTCGTTTCAACGCGGAAAGCCAGATGGCCCGGCGTGTGGCCATAAGCGGCCACCGAATGAATTCCGGAAACGACCTCGCTATCATCGCCCAGGAAAGCCATCTTCTCCGCGAGAGGCTTGACGTTTTTGGTCACCATTTCAGCAACGGTCTTGGCGGGACTGTCGAGCCGCGCGGGATCGGTCCAGAAGTCGAATTCCTTTTGCCCGGTGGCGTAGCGCGCATTGGCGAAGACTGGCTTGCCGTCTTCCATCAATCCGCCGATGTGATCGGGATGGAAATGGCTTAGCACCACGAGCGACACATCGTCCGTCTTGTAGCCCGAGGCCTCAAGCGCGCTGGCCAGTTTGCCCAATCCTGCTTCGCGGGCACCTGCCCCCATGCCGGTGTCAAACAGGACAAGCTCCTTTCCTGTATTGATCAGCACTGGCGTGAAGCTGTTGACGAAGCGGTCGGCAGGCAGAAGATTTTCCTCAAGAAGTGCGGCGACCACTTTCGGGTCCTGATCGACCGCATATGTCTTTTCGGGCGCTTCACCTGCTCTGCGCCCATCGGAAAGCGTGGTGATCTCGAAATCACCAAACTGAAAGCGATGGAAGCCCGGATTTTCTAGCTGTGAAGGGGTTTGCACTTTGGGACTGCCTGTTTCGGCTGCCGCCCTGGTGAGCTCCAAAGGCGATAAAGCCAATCCGGCCCCGGCAGCAGATGCTGTAACAATGAAATTACGTCTTGAGATGGTCATCGATCGATCTCCCGGCATAATCTATAGATAAGAATGACAGGATACCTGAAAACGCTCCCTGATCCATGGGATACGCGATCAAGTTTCTGTTGGCACGATAACGGCAACGTCCCTCTTGCCTCTCCGTTCAAGAATCACTATTTACAGGGCCGCGCGGGACGACCCGTGCCAGTGTTCGCATCGGGGACGGCCCCATAGGAGGGTGTCCTATGGCTGGGCCGATCGAACAATTCGCAATCAAGCCTATCGTTGAACTTGGCGAAATCGGTGGTCAGCCGGTTGCCTTCACCAATTCGGCACTATTCATGGTGTTGACTGTGCTGAGTGCGGGAGCGTTCATGTTCCTGTCGTCCCGCAGAAGCACCGTCGTGCCGGGACGCTGGCAAGCCTCGGCCGAAATCCTCTACGAATTCGTGTCTAAGACATTGCGCGAGAACGCCGGTGAAAAAGGCATGACCTTCTTCCCCCTTGTCTTCTCGCTGTTTCTGTTCATCCTGTTTGCCAATCTGATTGGCATGTTTCCCTATGCCTTCACGGTAACGAGCCACATTATCGTAACCTTTGCGCTGGCCATGCTCGTCTTTCTGACGGTCACGATCTACGGTCTCGTTCGGCATGGGTACAGGTTCTTTCGACTGTTCATGCCCGCAGGCGTGCCGGCGCTACTGGCGCCGATCATCGTGCCGATCGAGATCATGTCTTATATCTCGCGTCCAGTCAGTCATTCAGTTCGTCTGTTCGCCGTCATGCTTGCAGGCCACATTACGCTGAAGGTTTTTGCTGGTTTCGTCATCGGGCTGGGCAGCCTCGGAACGCTCGGCATACTGACTGCTGTGCTGCCGCTTGCAATGACTGTCGCGCTGACCGCGCTCGAATTGCTGATGGCGGTTATTCAGGCTTACGTATTTACTATGTTGACCTGCATGTATCTCAACGATGCACTGCATCCGTCGCACTGATAGGAGCGCCGTGCGTAGTGACTTCACGGGAAGGACGGCCTTCCCGCTTCTTCAACGAACGGGACGGCCCGTTCAGAACCCTCGTGAGGGAGCATTAGAATGGCATGGATTTATCTGGGACTGGCCGGAATTCTTGAGGTCGTCTGGGCCTATTTCATGAAAAAGTCGGAAGGGTTTTCCCTCCTAACACCGAGCGCCATCACCATCGTGACGATGATCGGCAGTTTCATTCTGCTTTCCATCGCCATGCGCAGCCTACCGCTCGGAACGGCCTATGCGATCTGGACCGGCATCGGCGCAGTAGGTGCGTTTCTGGTGGGCATATTCATTCTCGGCGAAGCTGCAACCTTCTTCCGCATTGCGAGCGTGACACTGATCCTCGCCGGTATCATCGGATTGAAACTCTCATCCACATGATTCAGCCCGTCTAACAAAGCAAAGGGAGGCGAAAGCCTCCCTTTTTCATGCGATCCAAAGTCGATCAGCGCACCTGATCGAGAAGACGCTTGCATTCGAGGAGATCAAACAACGCCTCCTGCAGGAGCGAGCGGTTATCCTTTGAAGGCCGCTTTCCATCGGCTCCGATGGGGCCGTCTTCCTCGCCCTTCAAGAGACCAAAGAGCTTGCGCGCCGGTTGCGGTGCCTTGATGCCGCTCGGCAGAGCCATTTCATTATCAGCCGCCTCTTCGGCAGCGCGCTTATCGGCAGCAGCCTGCTTCTGGCGCGTAATCCCCTCAATCGCCTGAACGTCGCCATTGCCGAGTGCAATGATGAACTGCGCATTGTTTTCGCGAAGCAGACGCTGCACGCCCTTGATCGTATAGCCCTGATCGTAGAGCAGATGACGAATGCCCTTGAGCAATTCGACATCGAGCGGCCGGTAATATCTGCGACCGCCACCCCGCTTCATAGGCTTGATCTGGGTAAAGCGCGTTTCCCAGAAACGCAGCACATGCTGCGGAAGATCAAGATCATCCGCTACTTCGCTGATCGTCCTGAATGCATCAGGGCTCTTGTCCATTCCACTTGCCCTTTCCAGTGGTTCAGGTTTCGCCGTTGCGGCGCAACCTCGCCGATCCAGATAGTTCAACTCGCTGCCAACGCGAACACGTCGGTAACACGAAATGCACTTGTAACCATTGGATTTTAGAAGACGGGAGTTAACAAACTCCAGCGTGTGGAAAGACACGGCGCAAACGTCATTCAAAACCGAACGGTGTGCAACACGAAATCTCTCTGAAAAGCCAGCCGCCTTCCAGATCTCGATATCAGCAAAGCGATTCGCTCCGCTAGAACCATTATATAATATCAGAGCTTTATAAGCATCCCTTCACGCAAGGCCGAAGGGAGCGTGGCCAATTCGTGACAAAGGGCGATTATGAGGGCTGCAGCCACAACCAACACAAAAAACCGTCCTGCGCGCGACCATATATCAGGCGCAGAAGCGATGTCAGTTCTACAAAGATGGCGCCAAAAACAAAATGCTGCCCGATGGGCAGCATTCTAACGATTACTTTTGGCTTTTGGTTTCACGCTTCTGATGTTCTTGCAGAATACGCTGCTTAAGAACGTTGGAAGCTTTGAACGTCATCACACGACGGGGAAGAATTGGAACCTCCTCGCCTGTTTTCGGATTACGGCCAATGCGCTCGTTCTTGTCGCGAACCTGAAATGTCGCGAAAGACGACAACTTCACGGTTTCACCGTTGACGATAGCGTCACAGACTTCATCGAGAATCATCTCGACAAGAGCCGCCGACTCCGTTCTGGAAAGGCCTACCTTACGGTAAACAGCCTCTGCCAGATCAGCTCGCGTGACCGTCTTACCTCCCATGACCGAACCTGCCTGGTTAGCGTTTGAACAGATAATATCCTTACGTGACAGGACGTTACACAAATAAAAGCGCAACGGTCAAGCCGCGAGTTCCCTCACGGCAGATCAAATTTGTTGCTTACCAGCGCAACAGAACCGCGCCCCACGTGAATCCGCCGCCCATTGCTTCCAGAAGAACGAGGTCGCCCTTCTTGATGCGGCCATCTGCAACAGCGGTCGCAAGAGCCAGCGGAACCGACGCGGCAGAGGTGTTGCCGTGGCGATCCACTGTGATGACGACCTTGCCTTCAGCGATATTCAGCTTCTTGGCGGAAGCATCGATAATGCGCTTGTTTGCCTGATGCGGGACGAACCAGTCGATATCCTCGGCAGTGAGGCCGGTTTCCTCGAAAGAAGCCTCGATAACGTCCGTTATCATGCCGACTGCGTGTTTGAAGACCTCACGGCCTTCCATGCGCAAGTGGCCGACTGTCTGGGTCGTTGACGGGCCGCCATCCACAAAAAGTTTTTCCTTGTGATTGCCGTCCGAGCGCAGATTGGCGGCGAGAACGCCACGATCCGAGGTCAGCCCGTTGCCTTCTGCAGCTTCGAGGACCAATGCGCCGGCACCATCGCCAAACAAAACGCAAGTCGTACGGTCATTCCAGTCGAGGATGCGCGAGAAAGTTTCCGCGCCGATGACGAGAACCCGCTTCGCCATACCGCCGCGGATATAGAGATCAGCTGTCGTGATGGCATAGATAAAGCCGCTGCACACGGCCTGCATATCGAAGGCAAAGCCCTTGGTGATTCCCAGTTCGCGCTGAATTTCCACGGCGCTTGCCGGAAAAGTATGGTTGGGCGTCGAGGTTGCCAGCAGAACGAGATCGATATCGGTCGGCTGCAAGCCGGCGTTCTCGATTGCGGCGCGGGCCGCAGCCGTGCCGAGCGAAACCGTGGTTTCGTCATCACCTGCAATGTGGCGCTCACGGATACCCGTGCGCTGCACGATCCACTCGTCCGAGGTTTCGATAATACCTTCGAAATCGGTATTCTTCATAACCCGCTTCGGCAATGCCGAACCGATACCCCGCACGACAGATCTTATCATCTCTTATTTCCTGTCCTCACATGCGACCGGCACAACGAACATTCGCGCGCGCAGTCGAGAATTCTGGCCCTACACATAACCGGTAAAAGTTACTTCACCACTTCGGCGCCGAAAAAATCGGCAAACTGCAAATTTTATCCAATTCGGTCTTCCGGACGACTTCGTCGGAATTATGCCTTCGCAGCCTCGCCACCATCATTCGATACATGCGGATGACTGTGGTGGAAATGCGCCAGATCGGCCTCGATCTTTTCCAGAAGGCGATTTCTCACCATGTCATAGCCGACTTCCACTGCCGAGCAGAAGCCTTCTGCATTTGCGCTACCATGGCTTTTGATGACGATTCCACTGAGACCGAGGAAGACGCCGCCATTGACCTTATTTGGATCCATCTTTTCGCGCAGACGGTCGAACGCACCCTTGGCGAAAACATAACCGATCTTGGCAAGCAGCGTGCGGCGCATAGCCTGACGTAGCAGTTCACCCATCTGGCGGGCTGTACCTTCCGCAGCCTTGAGCGCGATATTGCCGGTAAAACCTTCTGTCACGACGACGTCTACCGTACCCTTGCCGATATCGTTGCCTTCAACAAAACCGGAATAGGCAAGTCCGTCGAGCGGTGTGTCGCGCAAAATCTGGCCCGCTTCCTTGATCTCGTCGAGACCCTTTACCTCTTCCGTGCCGACATTCAGGAGCCCGACGGTCGGTTTGCGCACCTCGAACAGGGCCCGCGCCATACCAGCCCCCATAACGGCGTAATCGACGAGCTGACGCGCATCGGCGCCAATAGTGGCTCCAACGTCAAGCACGATACTTTCACCACGCAGTGTCGGCCAGATGCCCGCAATCGCCGGGCGCTCGACGTCCGACATCATGCGCAGGCAAAATTTGGACATGGCCATCAATGCGCCGGTATTACCGGCGGAAATACATGCCTGAGCGTCGCCGGTCTTCACCGCCTCGATAGCCTGCCACATGGACGATTTACCACGACCAGCGCGCAGCGCCTGGCTCGGCTTGTCATCCATGCTGATGGCAACCTCGCTCGCGCGGAACTCGGATGCGGCTTGCAGCTTCGGATAACGTGCCAGCACCGGCTCCACCTGTGCAGGGAGACCGAAGAATATGAAGCGGATATCAGGATGGCGCTCAAGTGCTTTCGCTGCGCCGGGGATGACCACTTCAGGGCCAAAATCACCGCCCATCGCGTCAATCGAAATTTTGATCACTCTTGATTATTCCTGTGCGATCCCTGTCCCTGACCTGCTTTTGCAGCAGACAGGTTTTCGGCGAAAATAGTGTTTTTGCGTTTCCGCACAACCAAATTCTATCAAACCCACTGTGAATTACGGCTTCTTTTGCCATTCAGAAAGCTTCGCAAACGGCGAAACGGGCTTCTCATGGCCGTCGTCGTCCCCGAAAACCTTCGGCTCACTCTCGTCCGGAAGGCCCGGCTTGCGGGGATAAGGATCGATAGCAAGATCGAAGAATTCCTCCGCAATCGCGCCAATATCTATCTTGTCACCAGCAAAAACTTCCGGAATGTCCGCACCTTCGGCATCGAGCAGCATTTCTCCGCTTTCATCAAGCTGAATCCTTGCAAGCCGCGAATTTTCCGGCACAAAGATGGTGTCGACCTCTTCGGAGATGCTATTGGCCATTGGCTCCAGCGTCACGACGCAGGACTGAACGATTTCCGCATCAATGCGACCGCGCACCCGAATACCGTCCTTTTTCCAAGGTGTAATCAAAAACTCCGCAGCAAAGGCGTTCACGGCCTCAAGTCCATGGTCTGCCGCGAGCGCTGCACGCTCTTTCTCATCCGTGCCGATTTTCACCGTTACGCCCTTTTGTGGCAGGTGAAGAACCGGAACAGGATAGGTGAGCGCCGGTTTATCAGTCATTCTCATTGGCCTTTTCAGTATTGTTTTTTGGCGCAAAGTCCATTTGATCTGCATCCATATAGGAAATGTCGCCAGCCGCCAAAGTATCGTCTGCAATTTTTTGCAGTCGGTTGCGGCATCCCAGAACATATTCACTTAAATGGTGGGCATGCGGCCAGAATTCGAGGTCCGGGCGGATATTTCGCGTCAGCGCGGCAGCCAAGGCGTCCGTATCATTTGCGTCCAGAGCCTCGCCATAAGCTGCAACGCGACCGTAGAACATGCGTGCAAGCTTCTTCATTCGCTTAGGCACGCCCTGATCTCCAATGCCGAGTTCGCGCAGCGAATGGTCGACGTCCTTGAAAAACTCGTCCGCAATTTCCTGCGCCAGATCAGCAAGCGCCTTATGTTCTCCCCTCATCCGATGCAGGGCGAGGAAAATATGCAGCGAAAGCATTTCATAGCGGCCAAGCGGCGTATCAGGCACTAGAAATTGTGCATAAAACCGTTTTTGCCGCGCCGCCGCCACGATCACCTCGTAAACGCGAAGCATAATTGCCTCGTTCGCTTTGGATTTGCGGCGGAATAGTTGGAGAATCATGTCCGTACGACCGTTCCAGTTGCATAAATAAGCAAGGTGGTTTACCGAAGTTCTCCCGACGGCGAAAGTGCCGCGCTGATTTAGAATGTATGGAGAGGTCTTTGTTGCAGCGAATTTTTCCAAGCGTACGCCAGCAGCGTGCTCTTCTCGCAGGCACGGCAATTCTCGTCTCAGTGGCTCTTGCCGGATGTAACACTGCGTCCACGCTCAATCCGTCAGAAACGCTGACTGAGGGTTACGTGCTCGATCAGGATGCACTTGATTCGGTTCCTGTCGGCTCCAGCCGCGAGCAGGTGCTTCTGGCGCTCGGTACGCCGTCCACCACCGCGACCTTCGACAATGAAGTGTTCTATTACATTTCGCAGAAGCGTTATCGCGCCGCGCAGTTCATGAAGCCGAAGATCATCGAACGGCAGATCCTTGCCATCTATTTCGACAAGGACGGCAAGGTCGAGCATATCGCCAATTACGGCCTGAAGGACGGCAAGCTGTTCGACTTCGTGTCGCGCACCACGCCGACAGGCGGCAAGGATCAGACCTTCCTCGGTCAGATCATTCAGGGCGTTTCCAAGGCCCCGACCTCGTTGCCGGGCGCTGCAGGCGGCGCCAACAACTGATCCTGTCAGATACCGACAAAAAGAAAACCCGCCTTAACGGCGGGTTTTCTTTTTCCTCCGTTCATTACGTCAAGACATATGCGCCAGCACAGCCAGGAGCAGCAGGGCCACGATGTTGGTGATCTTGATCGCCGGATTGACAGCTGGACCGGCTGTATCCTTATAGGGATCACCAACCGTATCGCCAGTCACCGATGCTTTATGCGCTTCCGACCCTTTAAGGTGCTTCACGCCATCGGCATCGGTAAACCCATCCTCAAAGCTCTTCTTGGCATTGTCCCATGCGCCACCACCGGACGTCATGGAAATTGCCACGAAGAGGCCGTTGACGATAACGCCGAGAAGCGATGCGCCGAGCGCTGCGAAGGCTGCAGCCTTCGACCCTGAGATAAGCAGCACGCCGAAATAGACCACAATCGGCGCCAGCACAGGCAGGAGCGACGGGATGATCATTTCGCGAATGGCCGCCCTGGTCAGAAGATCGACCGCGCGGGCATAATCCGGGCGTTCCTTACCGGTCATGATGCCCGGCTTTTCGCGGAACTGGCGGCGCACTTCCTGCACGACCGCGCCCCCGGCCCGGCCCACGGCAGTCATCGCCATGCCACCGAACAGATACGGGATCAGGCCACCAAAGATCAGCCCCGCAACCACATAAGGGTTGGAGAGATCAAATGAAACCGGCCCCATATCGGCGAAGTAAGGATAGGTCTGTCCGTTAGCGGCAAAGTAGGCCAGATCGTTGGAATAGGCCGCGAACAGAACCAGCGCGCCAAGGCCTGCCGAACCGATGGCATAGCCCTTGGTAACAGCCTTGGTCGTATTGCCAACGGCATCGAGCGCATCAGTGGCTTTGCGGACCTCGGGGTCGAGACCTGCCATTTCCGCAATGCCACCCGCATTATCCGTAACCGGACCGAAGGCATCGAGCGCCACGATCATCCCTGCAATACCGAGCATGGCAGTGACAGCGATTGCCGTACCGAACAGACCGGCGAGCTGGTAGGTCGAAATAATGCCGCCAACAATCACGATTGCCGGCAATGCTGTCGATTCCAGAGAAACCGCCAACCCCTGAATGACGTTTGTGCCATGCCCTGTGACCGAAGCTTGCGCAATGGAATTAACCGGACGCTTGTTGGTGCCGGTATAGTATTCTGTGATCACAACGATCAGACCAGTAACGATCAGACCGATCAGTCCGCAAATGAAGAGATTGGTGCCGGTAATGCTTTTTCCGGCGACTGTTCCGATCTCGCCCCAGCCAATAGTGAGTGTATTGGCGACCGCAAGACCGACAATGGAAAGCAGTCCTGTGGCGATCAGCCCCTTGTAAAGCGCGCCCATTATGGAGCCATTGACACCGAGCTTGACGAAAAAAGTGCCCACGATTGACGTGATGACGCAGGCGCCACAGATCATCAACGGATAAAGCATGACGCTGGATAGAACGTCCGACCCATTGAAAAAGATCGCACCGAGAACCATGGTGGCAACAACTGTCACCGCATAGGTTTCGAAAAGGTCGGCAGCCATGCCTGCACAATCGCCAACATTGTCACCGACATTATCCGCAATGGTCGCAGGGTTGCGCGGATCATCCTCTGGAATACCTGCCTCGACCTTGCCGACGAGATCGCCGCCGACATCTGCACCCTTGGTAAAAATGCCACCGCCAAGACGCGCGAAGATCGAGATCAGCGAAGCGCCGAAGCCGAGCGATACCAGCGCATCGATAACCGTGCGGTCGGAAGGTGAATAACCAAGCCAGACAGTGAGAACGAAATAATAGACAGACACGCCGAGCAGCGCGAGCCCTGCTACCAGAAGTCCGGTAATGGCTCCTGACTTGAATGCTAGTTCAAGCCCTCCTGCCAGGCTAAGCGAAGCTGCCTGAGCGGTGCGCACATTAGCGCGAACAGAAACGTGCATTCCGATAAAGCCGGTGACACCTGAAAGAACTGCACCAATCAGAAAGCCGATTGCTGCACTGAGCGACAACAGATACCAGGCTGCCAGAAAGACCACGACGCCAACGATGGCAATCGTCGAATATTGTCTTGTGAGATAGGCTGAAGCACCCTCGCGGATGGCTTCAGCAATTTCCTGCATGCGCTGCGTCCCCTGATCGGCTGCAAGAACCGAACGGATCGCCCAAATGGCGAAAAGAACGGAAACCAAACCGCAGGCAATGACGAGAACTAAGACTGCCACTCCCATTTGCATAAAGGCCAACTCCCATTAAGCTCGCGCCGGCTACCGTCAGACCGCGAACCGCGATTGTCGGCAGGCACATGCGCAGGATAGGCCCGAAAACCCCTCCCCGGACCCGATTGAGCGGCATGGAAGTGCCTGAAGCCAATACAAGATACCTGGCTTCTTCGGTATATTCACGTCTGGAACTTACGCCTTGGAATCAACCCATTGGCGCGATTCCTTGCATTTCAGCATTCTCAATGCCGCATACCCAACATGCGAAACGGTTTAACAAACGTCAAGTCGTTCTTTGTCAGCGCACAATGAAAGAAGGGCTGCGATTTCTCACAACCCTTCTTTCATCATTATTGTCAGGGAAGCCGGATCAGCGCGGCTTCACACCGCGGCTCTCGCCACGAATGACAAATGCCAAGCGATCAAGCACGGCATTGACCAGTTTCGGCTCTTCTTCCGTGTAGAAAGCCTTGGCGATATCAACATACTCTGACACGATGACAGCTGTCGGCACGTCTTTGCGCGTCTGCAATTCCCAGGCGCCAGCGCGGAGAATGGCGCGCAACGTCGAATCGAGACGCGACAGCGGCCAGTCTTCCGTCAACGCCTGATGGATCATCGGATCGAGTTTCAGCTGTTCATCGACGACACCGGCCACGATTGCGCGGAACCATTGCGGATCGGCATCGAGATACTGCGTGCCATCCACTTCCTTGCCGAGACGGAAAGCTTCGTACTCAGCCACCACTTCCAGAACACCTGTCCCGGCAACATCCATCTGATAAAGCGCCTGGACTGCAGCAAGACGGGCAACGCCGCGCTTGTTCGCCGTGCGTGGGAGATTGGGGGTTGGGCGGCCTTCGGTAGAAGAATTCATAATGATCAGACTCCGAACTTCTTGCGCAGGTCGATCATGGTCAGCGCGGCACGGGCGGCAAAACCGCCCTTGTCCTTGTCTTCACGGCGGGCGCGTACCCATGCCTGCTCTTCATTCTCGACCGTCAAAATGCCATTGCCGATAGCAATGCTTTCCTCGACGGCAAGATCGGTAAGCGCGCGGCAGGATTCATTGGACACGATATCGAAATGATAGGTTTCGCCACGGATAACTGTGCCAAGCGCGACGAAGCCATCATATTCCTTGCCGCCATTGTCTTCGCCATCGAGCGCGAAAGAAATGACCGCCGGAACTTCCAGCGCGCCAGGCACCGTAACCACGTCATAGGATGCCCCTGCCTCATCCAAGGCTGCCTTTGCGCCATCCAGAAGCGCGTCGGCGAGATCATCGTAGAAACGCGCTTCGACAATAAGCAAATGCGGCGCATGCGCCTCGTGCTTGGACATGAGAGACTCCATGACAAATTTTGCGGACCGCAACAATTGCGGTCAACGCTTAAAATCGGGATATGCTTTTACAGCCTGGGAATTTAGGCTGTAAGCCTATTTCTGATATTGCGCAAGCCTTGCTGCGTAACGTGCCAGCTGGTCGATCTCGATATTTACCTTGTCGCCTGGTTTCCGGTCGCCCCAGGTCGTGACTTCAAGCGAGTGGCGGATCAGGAGCACATCGAACTCGTTACTATTGACGCCATTTACCGTTAGCGAAGTTCCATCGAGAGCGACCGAACCCTTCTGGGCGATAAACGGTGTGAGTTCTTCCGGCGCACGCAGGGTGAAGCGCACTGCATCGCCTTCCTCCCTGCGCTCGACGATTTCAGCCTGTCCATCTACATGGCCGGAAACGAGATGACCGCCCATTTCGTCGCCAAGTTTCAGCGAACGCTCCAGATTGATGTTCCGCCCGCTCTGCCATTTGGAGATTGTAGTCAGGCGCAGCGCTTCTTCCCATGCCTCCACCTCGAACCAGCGGGCATTCGTGCCTTTTTCTGGCAGCGCCACCACCGTCAGGCACACGCCTGAACAGGCAATCGACGCACCAAGCTCGATCGTCTCAGGATCATAAGCGGTTTCGATACGCAGAAGAACGCCTTCATTCAGCGGCTTGATCCGGTCAACCTTGCCGATATCGGTAATAATACCTGTAAACATCAAGTCTCCTTCGTGCCTGATCAATAGTCGCCATGTCTTGGCTCACAAATAGCGGTTTCCTGCGCTTCTGGTGATCATGTATTTAAGTACACTGCGCTCCGGCACTCGAAAACCACCATTTTTGCTACGACCTGACGCTTTTACATTCAGCACTTACATATTCCGCATAGGCATCGTCGCCATAGCGAGCACGCCTCATGATTTTGAACTTGTCTGCGATATGGGTTTCGAGTCCGTCCACGGCAACCCCAAGTTCTGAGCCGATTTCGACCGGCGAACGGAAGATGGCAAGCCGGTCCACCAGCCCCTCGTCCAGAAAGCTCTTCGCAACACCTGCTCCGCCTTCAACGAGAACCGAGGAAATGCCCTGCGCAGCGAGATCGTCCATCAGTTCGGGCAGAGCGATGCGGCAATCATAAGCTTCGGTCGCGAGAATCCGGCAACCGGCTGCCTGCAACTCGTAGCGCCGCTCCAGCGGCGCTTCTTCACCACAGGCGATCCACAAGGGTTGGGCATCAGCGGTCCGCACAAGCTTCGAGGAAAGCTGCAAGCGCAATCCGCTGTCTAGCACCACTCGAACAGGCGAACGCTGTTCCAGCCCCGGCAGGCGGCAGTTCAACACCGGATCGTCGACCAGTGCGGTTTCGATGCCGATCAGGATAATATCCGTCTGGGCCCGCAGGATATGCGACTGAGCACGCGCAATCGCCCCCGTTATTGCAACCTGTCCCTCGCCCCGACGACCGATCATGCCATCGGCGGAAAGTGCAAGTTTCAGAATCACTTCCGGGCGCTTCTTCGCGGATCGATTCAGATAGCCCGCAAGATCATCAGCAGCACGTTTGGCGAGAATGCCTGGCACAACCTCAATCCCTGCCTCGCGCAGGATGGCAAATCCTTTTCCGCTGACCCGTTCGTCCGGATCGGTCGCGGCAACCACGACGCGCGCCACCCCCGCCCGCACCAGCGCTTCCGCGCAAGGCGGCGTGCGTCCGTGATGCGCGCAAGGTTCCAGCGTCACATAAGCCGTCGCGCCACGCGCCGCTTCTCCCGCGTCTGCAAGCGCCTGCGGCTCGGCATGGGGCCTGCCGCCAATTGCAGTCACGCCACGTCCGACGATGACGCCATCCTTGACGATGATCGTGCCGACGGACGGATTGGTTCCCGTCAGCCCCTTGTGACGCCGTGCATAACGTATCGTCGCTTCCATGAAGCGGACGTCATCCGCAGTTGCATTCGAAGGCGGAAACTTGCTGCCACTCATGTCTAAGAGTCCAGATCTTCCTCAGTTTCAGCAACCGTCAGTTCGTCGATGACATTGTGGAAATCGACGGCCTTGCTGAAATTGCGATAGACCGATGCGAAGCGGATATAAGCAATGTCGTCGATGCCTTTCAGCGCATCCATGGCCAGCCGCCCGATTTCGTCGGATGTCACCTCCGCCTCGCCCGAACTTTCAAGCTGGCGGACAATGCCGGAAATCGCGCGCTCAACCCGGTCATTATCGACATCGCGCTTGCGCAGCGCGACTTCGATGGATCGCGTGAGCTTGTCGCGATCGAAAGGAACCCGACGCCCGCTTTTCTTCACGACCATCAGGTCACGCAACTGTACGCGCTCAAAGGTCGTGAAACGACCTCCGCACACCGAACAGACACGACGCCGACGAATGACGGCACCATCTTCCGCCGGACGGGAATCCTTCACTTGCGTATCTTCAGACTGGCAATAGGGACAACGCATGGAACACTTTCAATTTCAATATCGGCAGCTTCAATACTTGCAATTTTGCACTGGCGACGAACAGCTCATATGTGGGGACACCCCCGCCGAAAACTCAAGAGCTTTGTCATCGTCAACCGATTCCCGGCGATCATAGCCCATAAGCGATAAGCTACCTACCAGATGCGACAATGAAAAAGCCCCGCTCAACAGAGTTGAACGGGGCTTCATCTCAATCATGGAGGCAGGCTTAGCCCTGGTAGCCATACATCGGGAAACGGTCGGTCAAGGCCATGACCTTTTCCTTCACGGCCCGTTCGACAGCGGCATTGCCTTCGTCAGAATTGGCAACCTTGAGACCATCAAGAACTTCTGCAATCAGCGAACCGATTTCCTTGAATTCCGTAACGCCGAAACCTCGGGTCGTACCAGCAGGCGTGCCGAGGCGGACGCCGGATGTAACAAACGGCTTTTCAGGGTCAAACGGAATACCGTTCTTGTTGCAGGTGATATTGGCGCGACCGAGAGCAGCCTCTGCACGCTTGCCGGTTGCGTTCTTCGGACGCAGATCAACCAGCATCAGATGGTTATCAGTGCCGCCCGAGACGATGTCGAGGCCATTGGACTTCAGTTCTTCGGCCAGCGCGCGTGCATTATCAATGACGTTCTTGGCATAAAGCTTGAACTCCGGCTTCAGCGCTTCGGCAAAAGCAACAGCCTTACCGGCGATGACATGCATCAGCGGACCGCCCTGAAGACCCGGGAACACAGCCGAATTAATCTTCTTGGCAATGTCGGCGTCATTGGTGAGGATCATGCCGCCGCGTGGACCGCGAAGCGACTTGTGCGTCGTCGTGGTGCAGACATGCGCATGCGGAACCGGCGAAGGATGAACACCGCCGGCAACGAGACCGGCAATATGCGCCATGTCGACCATGAGATACGCACCGACTTCGTCGGCGATCTCGCGGAAGCGCTTCCAGTCCCAGACGCGCGAGTAAGCGGTACCGCCTGCGAGAATGAGTTTCGGCTTGTTCTCGCGTGCGAGGCGGGCAACTTCATCCATATCGAGCAGATGGTCGTCCTTGCGGACGCCATAGGACACGACATTGAACCACTTGCCGGACATGTTGACCGGCGAACCGTGCGTCAGGTGGCCGCCTGAATTGAGGTCGAGGCCCATGAACGTGTCGCCCGGCTGAAGCAGTGCAAGGAACACGGCCTGGTTCATCTGGCTGCCCGAGTTCGGCTGAACGTTGGCAAATTCGGCTCCGAAGAGCTTCTTGGCGCGTTCGATGGCCAGCTCTTCAACAACGTCGACATACTGGCAGCCGCCATAATAGCGCTTGCCCGGATAGCCTTCCGCATATTTGTTGGTGAGGATGGAACCCTGCGCTTCGAGAACAGCGCGCGAAACGATGTTTTCCGAGGCAATCAGCTCGATTTCATGGCGCTGACGACCAAGTTCATTGCGGATTGCTCCGAAAATCTCGGAATCGATGTCCTCGAGGCTTGCATTGAAGAAAACGTCGGAAGACGCGTTCTTGGCGGCGGCGTTGGCTTGAGACATGTTTCACACCCTCCGGGTTAGCCGGTAAAAGCTATATGGATGAGGCGCATTATCACACTTGAACGCACAAGGCCAATGGCCGCAAAGCGAAAAGCTTATTCCAAAATGCGGCAAACCGATTTGATAAATGCCTTACAACTGAAAAGCCGCCCGGAACGGGTCCGGACGGCTTTGGAAACTCAGCCTCAAGATGAGAATCAGGTGTCGGTGCCAAGAGCGAGTTCAGTTGCGCCATCCATCTTGTAGATGTCGTCGCGGAACTGCACCACGCCGTCGCCGGTAGACCACGCAGTAATGTAGACAAAGTGTAGCGGAACCGGATCAGCGAGCTGGATCGGCGTGTTCGTGCCCGACTTGATCGTGCTTTCTATGTTCTGACGATCCCAGCCTGCGGTGTTCTTCAACAGCCACACATCGAGATCGCGAACGTTCTGGACGCGGACACAGCCCGACGAGTCGAAACGCATGAGCTTGTTGAAATAGCTCTTTTGCGGCGTGTCGTGCATGTAAACGGCGTGCTGATTGTGGAAGTTGATCTTGGTCGAGGACATGGCGTTGATCTTGCCCGGATCCTGACGGAACATCAGCTTCACCGCATCGTCCGTATTCCAGTCGATGCTTTCCGGCACCACTTCCTGACCGGACTGGTCGTAGAGACGGATCTTGTTCTTCGCCAGATATTGCGGGTCCTTCCGCATCAGCGGAATGATATCCTTCTGGATGATCGACTTTGGCGCCGTCCAGTAAGGATTGAGAATGACTTCGTGAATCTTCGAATTGAGGATCGGCGTCTGGCGGTCGATCTTGCCGACAACTGCCGTATGGCGCTGCATGACGCTGCCGCCTTCGACGGCCTCGATACGCGCAGCCGGGATGTTGACCATCACGAAACGCTGTTCCTGCAGACCCTGATTGGCGAGAGGCGAGAGACGCTGCAGATTGGTCTGGAGCTGGCCAAGACGCGTATTCGCATCCACGTTCATGGCCGCATAGGTGAACTGCCCCATGACACCGTCGGCCGGCAGACCATGACGGGACTGGAAGCGCTTCACGGCAGCATCGACATAGGTGTCAAAAGAACTGGAAAGCCCGGCTTCTTGCGGCAGGTCGCCAGAAATCATAAGGCGCTTGCGCAGTGCCTGCACGGACGGATCAGTAACACCAATCTGGAGTTTTGTATTACCCGGAACGCTTGGCCAGCCACCGCGACCGGCAATGTCGGTATATTGGGCGATAGCCGTCTGGAGATTGCCAACCGTCTGCGGGCTCAAAACCGGCTGATTGGTTGCAACACGCTGGCCACCCGTTGCGCGGGCGTCGAACTGGTCAGCCCAGTTGCCGCGGCGTGGCGCTGCTATAACGTCGGTCAAAGCTTGCTGAGCGTAAGCCGCGGAACCCATGGCGGAGGCTGCCACGGAAAGGCCGGCGGCTGCCGCGCCGCGCAGGAAACCGCGGCGGTCTACTCTTAAAGTATCGGCTGGTCTGGCGGTCTTGGTCATTTTGTTTAGTCCCAAATGGCTAACCGCTCGCGCGGGATCTTCCCAGAGAATATCAGCAATAGCTCAACAAAGCGATATCCGGACTGCAGGCGATGCAAAGCTGCTCGCTCATCCGAAGTTCGATTGCGAGCCCATTCCTGACTGAAGGTGGCACAATCTTGCCCGTGCCCGTTCTACAACGCTTATGTAGTTTTTTATGGCTTAATCATGTCGCATGGCCGGAATTTCAAGCCATGCGCCTTACGATTGAGAGCTTCACAGCGCCTTATTCTTCTCAATGGCAGCCCGTTGTGACAGTTCTGCAACAAAGCAGTCAGTCAACAGCCTTCGGTTTATTTAGAGCCGATAGGCGATGCTGTCGTTCCAGAAGCGGTCGAGACGTTGCAGCGACTTGTTCATCGCCGTGAATTCTTCAACCTGAATGCCGCCAACCTGTTCGATCGAGGAGATATGGCGTTCGTAGAGCGAAGCCACCTGATCAGCGATCGCATTGCCCTTGTCCGTCAGGCTGACGCGTACCGAACGACGGTCGACGCGCGAGCGCTGATGATGAATGAAGCCCATTTCGACAAGCTTCTTCAGATTGTACGAAACGTTCGAACCAAGATAGTAACCGCGCGAGCGTAGTTCACCGGCGGTAAGTTCAGAATTGCCGATGTTGAAGAGCAGAAGCGCCTGCGTCGCATTGATATCGCTCTGGCCATTGCGGTCGAACTCGTCCTTGACGACGTCAAGCAGGCGACGATGCAAGCGTTCTACCAGCTGGAGTGCTTCCAGATAGAGTGAACGAAGTGCAGTTTCCGGTGTCATGAGCGGAGCGGATAGGTCCGTCTTGCGCTGTGCGTTGATCATTTCTTTTGCCTCTCTGTCGGAGCCGCATTCCATGAAACCATGATGCAGCTCTCTGTCCTGTTTTATGCGGTGTATTGTTTCTCACCGTGTCTTGAGAGGAATTTAGGGGAGATGCATAAAATTCGACTTAAAAGTCAGCCTTAACAGTAACTTACCGGAGAGATTGACCATTCAGGCTTAATGTTTGCTTACTCCGCGTCATTCACGGGACCGCGCCCGGATACATTGTTACAACGCAAGAATCCCGGTTTTCCGGGCGTTCGAAAGGCCAGCTACATTAAACTTTCGTCATTTGAGAAGTGTCTGGATAGCGGCTAAATACTAGCCATCAACAATCCATTGGAGGGACCATGGCGCTTCGTCTTGCACGGTATTTTGTGGTCGGCGGGATGTTAAGCTTTACCGGCTTTGTAAGTTTCGCTCACGCTGAACCGGTTACCGCCGCTCCGCAAATGACCATGTATAAAGATCCTTACTGCGGCTGTTGCGAGGGCTGGGCTGAACACATGAAAGCTGCTGGCTTCAATGTGACGGTTAAAGTCGAGGAAGCGATGGACACCGTAAAGGCAAAGTATGGCGTTGGCGCCAGTCTTGCCTCTTGCCACACAGCGGTAGTGGATGGATATGTCATCGAGGGGCATGTTCCAGCCGGTGCGGTCAAGCGACTGCTCGCCGAACGTCCGCAGGCAACGGGGCTGACTGCACCCGGCATGCCGATTGGATCGCCGGGCATGGAAATGCCGGGTAGCAAAGCCGATACCTATGATGTCCTGCTTTTCGAAGGCCAGATAACGAAGCCCTTCGCCCGCTACCAGGGTACGCAAACGCTTTAAAATCTAAATCGGCAGGCTCGCACGAGCCTGACGTCTCTTTTCGATGAAGAGTAAAATACGAAAAGCAATGAAAATGACGATGCAGGCTGCGTTGAACCCAACCGTTAGCGGCTTGTATTCGAAATGCCGCGAAAAAACGGAATAAATGGCAATTTCGCCGAGGGCCGCGACGAACCAGAGCACAGGCCCCCACGGTGCGCGCATCCACAGACCTGTCGCGGCAACAGGCATCAGAACGGCCAGAGCCACAACCGCAGTCTGCCAAGGCCACGGCATCAGATCGAAACGCCATAGAAGTCCCGGTTGAATACCGATCAGCCTGATCCAGTAGAAAACACCACTTGCCAGCGCCACAAGGGCGAGTATCCGAACGAACCATGTGAAGGCCCATTCGGTTCCGCTCGGCTGGGTATGCTGGCGCAGTTCGTTCATATGCATCAGCCGATCCTCACCACAAGGTCAGTTCCTTGTCACCCAGATTAGCAAAATAGACATCCACCTGTTCAGCCTTCACTTCATCGAGCGTTGCAGGTTTCCAGTTCGGCGCACCGTCCTTGTCTATGAGCAATGCACGAACGCCTTCATAGAAGTCGTGCGCCTCCAGCATCCGGTTGGCAATGCGGTATTCCATCCGCATGCAATCATCGAGATCGAGCGGACGGCCATCGGCAATCTGGCGGAAAGTCACCGCGACACTGGTTGGTGAACGCGTGGCGATCACCTTCACGATGTCCATTGCAGCCTTGGTGCCTGCTTCGGCTTCTTTTTCCAGGGCACCCATGCAGTCTGCAAGCGTTGCGCCGGAAAAGCATTCCGCAATGATCTGGCGCGTTTCAACTGCGGTTTCAAAATCGGGATACTGGCTGCGTGTCAGAGCTGCATCAATGTCGGCGGTTGCGATGATGTCATCCCGCACATCCTGCAGATCACTTGCGGCGACGGCATGTGTCGCAATCCCGCTCTGCAGACAGTCGCCCCAGCGGATTCGGTTGCCGGTCAGCGCCAGATAATATCCGAAATTGTCGTGAAGGTGCGGCAGGAAAGCGCTGCCGCCAACGTCCGGGAAAAAGCCGATGCCCGTTTCCGGCATGGCGAACATGGTGTTTTCCGTCACGATGCGGTGCGAACCGTGAACGGAAATGCCCGCACCACCGCCCATGACGATCCCGTTGATCAGCGAGATATAGGGTTTTGGAAAACGGCCAATGCGCGCATTGAGGCGGTATTCGTCGCGGAAGAATTCGTAGGCAGGTGTTCCGGCCCGACCGGCCTTGTAGGCGGCAACCACGTCCCCGCCCGCGCAAAATGCGCGCCCTTCACCTTCGAGAATCACACAGGCCACTTCAGGATCATCTTCCCAGGCCTGCAATGCGCGATCCAGCGCCAGAATCATATTATGCGTGAGCGCATTGAGGGCCTCGGTCCGCGTAAGCTTCACAAGCCCCGCTTTTCCCTTGCGTTCAAAGCTGATTTCGCTGCCACCGCCGAAGTCAATCTGCATGTCGTATCTCCCGTTCCATCAAATGGGTAGAAAGTGAGATGCCCCGCGTCAATCCTGCACAGGTCAATGTTCTTGGTTTCATCACTTTTCCCATGATAAACGGTGCGCATCCGATACCAGCCTTGAGACTTCATATTCCAAGGCATCAATTCTCGGGAATAAATTCATGACCGACCGCCAGTCCAAATATCTGCCCGCCAATATCAGCCAGCATGTCGATGACGTCACCGGCAGCAGACGTCTGCGCCGTATGCGTAAGGCCGACTGGTCGCGTAGGCTGGTGCAGGAAACCAGGCTGACGGTTGATGATCTCATCCTGCCGTTCTTCCTGACTTATGGAACCGGTGTAGCAGAACCCGTGGAAGCAATGCCCGGCGTCGAACGCTATTCGGTCGACATGGCCGTTCGCATGGCGGAAAAAGCCGCCAGGCTCGGCATTCCCGCCATTGCCCCCTTCCCGCGTGAAAAGCTGGAAGTGAAAACCGAAGACGGTGCTTTTGTCGCAAGCCCGGACAATCTGATCAATCGCGCCGTGCGCGCAATCAAGAAGGAAGTGCCGGAAATCGGCATCATAACCGATGCGGCGCTCGATCCCTTCACCACACACGGCCATGACGGCATTTTGCGGAACGGCGAGATCGTCAACGACGAATCGGTCGCCATGGTGGTTCGCGGTGCGCTTTCGCAAGCTGAAGCCGGTGCGGATATCATTGCACCTTCCGATATGATGGACGGTCGCGTTGGTGCTGTGCGTCAGGCGTTGGACGAGCATGGGTTCTGCCATCTGCCGATCATGTCCTATGCCACCAAATTCGCTTCGGCCTTTTATGGTCCATATCGCGATGCCATCGGCACGCAGGGACTGCTCAAAGGCGACAAGAAGACCTATTATCTCAATCCAGCCAATCCGGAAGAAGCCGTGCGCGAAGCCGAGCAGGATATTGCCGAAGGCGCAGATATGCTGATGGTCAAGCCTGGACTGCCTTATCTCGACATCATCCATCGCCTGAAAAGCGAATTCCGCCTTCCCACCTATGCCTATCAGGTGTCGGGCGAATACGCGATGATCAAGGCCGCCGGGATCAATGGCTGGATTGACGAAGAAAAGGTGATGATGGAGAGCCTTATGGCGTTCAAGCGCGCCGGCTGTGACGGAATTCTTACTTACTTCGCAATTGAAGTGGCTGAAAAGCTTAAGCAACAGGGTTAAACGGCAAGTCCTTTCCGCAGGAAATCTTCAAATTTCCTTGAAACCGCCGGTTTTGGTTCCCATGTTGATGACTGTTCCGCTGAGATAGCGGGACAGCGCCGGTTGTCTCATTCCCCGGACGCTTCCTTGAAACGACTGGAAGGAAAAATGTCCGACCATATTCTGCACGGCGAAATCATGGGCCCGCGTTATGAAAGCCGCGCATTCTTTGAAGGCGTGCGAACGCGCCGCATCATGGCTTTTCTTATCGATTACCTGATTGTCTTTCTGCTCTGCATCCCGGCAGCAATCGTCATTGCAATCCTTGGCATCATCACGCTCAGCCTCGGCTGGATGCTCTACGGCATCATGTTTCCAATGGTGGCGCTGTTTTATATAGCCCGCACATTGGGCGGACCGCAGCAGGCCACCAAAGGCATGCAGATGATGAACATCAAGCTGGTGCGACTTGAAGGCGGCACGGTCGATTCGATGCTCGCCATCGTTCACACGGTCCTGTTCTGGGGTCTCAATGTGGTTTTGACACCACTAATCCTCCTTGCTTCGCTGGTTCTCGACCGCAAGCGCACGGTGCACGACCTTCTGCTCGGCACGGCTGTGATCCGTTCGGATCGATAAACGTATAGAATTGAATCGACGCATCTGCTTACCGAAAATCGATTCCAATTTTCAGATCAAAAAAATTCAGAGCCGGTTGCGCAAAATGCCTATTGACGTTTTGTGCCACCGGCTCAATCCTTAGAGACAGTATCGTGATGGTTTCGGTATTGCCATTTCGTGGATATTGAATGACCCATCAACCGCAACAGTCTCCGCAGTTTTTTCTGACAGCTCCGTCGCCTTGTCCTTATCTTGAGGGTCAGATGGAGCGAAAAGTCTTTACGCATCTGGTCGGCGACAAAGCGAACGAGATCAACGATCTTCTGACCCAAGGCGGTTTCCGCCGTTCCCAGAACATCGCCTATCGCCCGGCCTGCGAATTGTGCAGAGCCTGTATATCCGTTCGCATCCTTGCCGGAGAGTTCAAGATGACGCGCAACATGCGCCGCGTCTGGACGCAGAACAATGATCTGATCGGGCGCGTGCACAAGGCCCAGCCCAGCACCGAACAGTATGCGCTTTTCCGCGATTATCTCGATGCGCGCCATCGTTCGGGCGGCATGTCAGACATGACCGTCCTCGATTATGCGATGATGATCGAGGATACGCATGTAAACACGCAGATCATCGAATATCGCAAACGCGGCCCGGAAAGCTTCATAAGCGCCAAAGGCGACGGCGAACTGATCGCCGTCGCACTCACCGACGTGATGGCCGACGGCCTCTCGATGGTTTATTCGTTCTTCTCACCGCATATGCATAACCGATCACTCGGCACTTACATGATCCTCGATCATATCCAGCGCGCACATGCTGCAGGTCTGCCGCATGTCTATCTCGGCTATTGGGTCGAGGGATCACGCAAAATGCAATATAAAATCCGCTTCACCCCTCAGGAACATCTAGGTCCTCGCGGCTGGCAACGGTTTGAAGGCTAGAAATAGAAAAAGGCGGCAGAAGCCGCCTTTTCGTTATAAATCCATCAGCCTAGAACTTGCCCGAACGCGGAAAGCCCTTCGGCACCAGACGACCCGCAGATGCGCGCGCGCCGATCCATTCAACAAGCTCTTCCTTGTTGCGATTGAAGGTGCGCTCTGCCGAATCCTGCCAGGAAAGCCCTTCGGCAATTGCAAAGGTGCGGACGTCGGATACACCGCCATCCTTGTATTTTTGCAAGCGCACTCCCTTGCCGCGGGTCATTTCCGGAATGTCGGAAAGCGGGAAGACAACCATCTTGCGATTCTCGCCCACGACAGCGATATGATCACCGGAAACGCGCTGGCAAAGCTTTGCCTCGTCTGGCGCTTTGACGTTCATCACCTGCTTGCCCTTACGGGTGTTGGCGACCGCCTCGTTTTCCGGAACAATGAAACCGTTACCTTCGTGGCTGACGAGCAGCAGTTTTGCAGATGGATCGTGCACGAAGGCGGTCAGAATATCCTGATCGTTTTCCATGTCGACGAGGATGCGGATCGGCTCGCCATGGCCGCGACCACCCGGAAGCGTGTTCGCGCCGATGGTGAAGAACTTGCCTCCCGTCGTGAAGAACAGAAGCTTGTCCGTCGTCTCCGCATGGAAAGCGAGCTTGAGCTTGTCGCCTTCCTTGAAGGCGAGCGTCGAGAAATCGGCCAGATGCCCCTTCATCGCGCGCAGCCATCCCTTTTCCGAAACCACGATAGTGACCGGCTCACGCTCGATCATCGCCTGATGAATGTCTTCCAGATCATGGGTCGGCGCATCGGCAAAGGTCGTACGACGCGCGCCGAGCTTGGTTTTCGGACCGAATTTTTCACGCACCGACTTGATTTCGGCGCTGATCTTCTTCCACTGGCGTGTGCCTGAAGCAAGCAGACCTTCGAGATCCGTCTTCTCGACGGTAAGATCATCGAACTCTTTCCGGATCTCGAATTCCTCAAGCTTGCGCAACGAACGCAGGCGCATATTGAGGATCGACTCAGCCTGAACGTCGGTCAGCTCGAACGTGCGCATCAGGTCCTGTTTCGGCTCATCCTCCTCGCGGATGATGCGGATCACCTCATCCAGATTGAGATAAGCGATCAGGAAACCGCCAAGGATTTCCAGGCGTCTTTCGATTTCCGCCAGACGAAATTGCGAACGGCGGACGAGTACTTCCTTGCGGTGGTCGAGCCACTCGCGCAGAACACTGCCTAACGAAAGGACGTTCGGTACCTTGCCGTGCGACAGCACGTTCATGTTCAGTGAAACGCGGCTTTCCAGCTCGGTCAGCTTGAACAGCGATTCCATCAGCAGTTCAGGATCAACAGTCCTGTTCTTCGGCTCCAGAACGATACGGATGTCTTCCGCCGACTCGTCACGAATGTCGTCGAGCAATGGCAGCTTCTTTGCCAGCAGCAGCTCGGCAATCTTTTCGATCAGGCGCGATTTCTGAACCTGATAGGGAATTTCGGTGACGACGATCACCCAGGTGCCGCGATTGCCCTCTTCCTTCTCCCAGCGGGCGCGCACACGAAATGCGCCGCGACCCGTGCGATAGGCTTCTAGGATATTGCCATGTTCTTCGACAAGGATTCCGCCGGTCGGGAAATCCGGGCCACGCACCTTGCACTTCAACAGTGCAGCCGGGTCGGTATCGGCTTCGCGCTTCAATTCTTCCCATTGTTCCGGCGAGGTGACGAGTTCCTCTACCGGCGCGTCGGGATGATTGATCAGATAGAGCGCCGACGAGCAAAGCTCTGCAACATTATGCGGCGGTATATTCGTCGCCATGCCGACCGCGATACCCGCCGAACCATTTGCAAGCAGGTTCGGGAAAGCGCCCGGCAGAACGATCGGCTCTTCGTCCTCTTCATTGTAGGTCGGACGGAAATCGATGGCATTTTCGTTGATGCCCTCCAGCAGCAGCGTCGCCACTTCCGTCATGCGCGCTTCGGTATAACGCATGGCAGCGGCGTTATCGCCATCGATATTGCCGAAGTTGCCCTGTCCATCCACGAGCGGATAACGCACCGCGAAATCCTGCGCCAGACGCACCAGCGCATCGTAGATCGAGGCATCCCCATGCGGATGGAACTTACCCATCACGTCGCCGACGATACGCGCGCATTTCGCATAGGCCTGATCGGGATTGAGACGCAGCAGACGCATGGCGTGCACGATGCGACGATGCACCGGCTTCAAGCCGTCGCGCACGTCGGGCAGCGCACGATGCATGATCGTCGACAGCGCATAAGCGAGGTAACGTTCCTCGAGAGCCGATTTGAGATCGACCCGTTCGATGTGTTCTTCGCCGTCATTCGGCGGAATCAGACTTTTTCCCATGTCTCTCAGTACCAACTGCGCGATTCGCCAGCAAGACTTCAGGAGAACCAATCCAGTACATTAGTGTGTAATAGTCGCAATCCTGCCGCCATTTGTGTCCTATAGAGCTATTGGGGGCAAGTTTCCCCGGCTGCAATCGCAGGCTGAGGAAATCATGTTGTTATTGCGAGTGATTTCCGCCTATGAATGCCGCGCTATAATAGAGATTAGGCAGGAGCTTCGAATGCAGGTATTCGTCAATATCAAGCCAGCGGTACGTGTTTTGGCTGCAGGTACAGCGCTTTCGCTGATTTTCGGCAGCGCAGCCATGGCAGCTGACGCCAATGCAGTCGCCGAGCGTATCAAGGCACTTTATGCGAAACAGGGCGGCGAACTGAGCTTCGCCAATGTTCAGGCGAACGGCTCCGACATCGTGCTCCAGGGCACCAAGATCAAGCTGCCGACGGTGGGCGAAAAAGAGACTGCCCTCGGCGACGTGACGCTCCAGAACGTTCAGGATTCGCCGGACGGCGGCTACAGCATCGAACAGGTCACCGTGCCCGATCTTGCCTTTGCTGGCGAGGAAGACAAGAACGACAAGGCCGAGATCAAGGGCCTTGCCATGGAGAACGTGCATATTCCGTCGGAAACCGCCAAGGGCCCGCTCGACAGCATGGTCATGTACGACAAGCTGAAGATCGACGAAATCCAGTTCGGCACACCCGGCACGGATGGCGCCACGGTAAAGGGTTTCGACCTGTCGCTCGACACCTCCAACAAGGCCGAGAAGATTGGCTATGTCTGGACCATCGCCAATATCGACGCGACCTTTGAAAAGGGCGGCAAGAACCCGCTTGCACCGCTCGACATGAACACGTTCAACGGCTCGCTGAACTCCAAGGGCACCTGGTCGCCAACGTCGGGCGACACATCGCTGGACCAGTTGGAACTTCAGGCCGAGGAACTCGGCAAGATCAACATCACCGGCAGCCTCGGTGGCTATGATCTGGCTTTCCTCGAAGCCGTCCAGAAGACACAGGAAAACATGAGCAAGGCCGATGCAGACAAGGATGCTGCCGGTCTAGCCATTCTTGGTCTGGCAGAACAGCTGAACCTCAAGAACCTGGCGATCCGCTTCGACAACGAAACCCTGACCCAGAAGCTTCTCGACTATTACGGCAAGCAGCAGGGCGCCGATGGCAAGCAGCTCGGCGAGCAGATGAAGATGATGGTTCCGCTGATGGCGACACAGCTCAAGAACCCGGATTTTGCCCAGCAGCTCAAGGCCGCATCCGACAAGTTCTTCGATGATCCAAAGTCGCTGACCATCAGCGCATCGCCGGACCAGCCGGTGACCTTCGCGTCCATCGTTGCCACCGCATCGCTGGACCCGACGAAGATCATCCAGCTTCTCAAAGTCAGCGTCGACGCCAATAATTAATACAAACAAGCCCGGTGAGAAGACTCACCAAGCTTTTCGTCATCTCGAGCGGCTCCAGTTAGAATGGAGTCGCTGGAACCGCTCTATCTCTTTGTTTTAGCGCATTATCCGACGCAAAACCGCTTCGCACTTTTGCTAGAAATTCTTCAACAAAAAACCCGGCTCAAGGCCGGGTTTTTTCATTCCACAGTCTGCTTTTAGTTCTTCTGTACCGGAGCCAGACGAATATGCAGGTCGCGCAGCTGCGCGGGCGACACATCCGAAGGCGCGTTCATAAGAAGATCGAGCGCCTGCTGGTTCATCGGGAACAGCGAGATTTCGCGCAGGTTCTTTGCACCGACCAGAAGCATGATGACGCGGTCGATACCGGCAGCCATGCCGCCATGCGGAGGTGCGCCGTACTGGAACGCACGATAAAGACCGCCGAAACGCTCTTCCACGTCCTGCTGGCTCAGTCCGACCTTTTCAAATGCCTTGACCATGACGTCCGGCAGCTGATTACGGATCGAACCCGAAGCAATTTCAAAGCCGTTGCAGACGAGATCATACTGATAAGCCTTGATCGCAAGCGGATCCTGGTTTTCCAGCGCGTCCATTCCGCCCTGCGGCATGGAGAACGGATTGTGTGCGAAGTCGAGCTTCTTGTTGTCTTCGTCCCATTCGTAGAACGGGAAGTCGATAATCCAAGCCAGTTCGAAACGGTCACGATCGACGAGGTTCAGTTCCTCACCAGCGCGCGTGCGGGCATCGCCTGCGAACTTGTAGAACTTGGACGGCAGACCGGCAACAAAGAAGCAGGCATCGCCGTCTTCAAGACCCATCTGCGTGCGGATCGCTTCGGTGCGCTCTTCACCGATGTTCTTGGCAATCGGACCAGCGCCTTCAAGCTTGTCGCCTTCCTTGCGCCAGAAGATATAGCCGAGACCTGGCTGGCCTTCGCTCTGCGCCCAGGAGTTCATGCGGTCGCAGAATGCTCGGCTGCCGCCGGTCTTGGCCGGAATTGCCCAAACTTCGACCTTGGGATCGTTGGCGATCATATTTGCGAAGACCTTGAAGCCCGAACCGGCGAAATGATCAGTCACAGCCTGCATTTCGATCGGGTTGCGCAGATCCGGCTTGTCCGAACCATAGGTGCGGATCGCATCGTCATAGGCAATGCGACGGAACTGCTGCGTCACCGGCTTGCCTTCAGCAAACTCTTCGAAGATGCCGCGCATGACAGGTTCCATCGTTTCCCAGACTTCTTCCTGGGTCACGAAGCTCATTTCAAGGTCGAGCTGATAGAACTCGCCCGGCAAACGGTCCGCACGCGGGTCTTCGTCGCGAAAGCAAGGCGCGATCTGGAAGTAGCGGTCGAAACCAGCAACCATCAGAAGCTGTTTGTACTGTTGCGGTGCCTGCGGCAGCGCGTAGAACTTGCCTTCATGAATACGGCTCGGCACGAGGAAGTCACGTGCACCTTCCGGCGAGGAGGCCGTCAGGATCGGCGTGGTGAACTCATTGAAACCGATTTCTGTCATGCGGCGACGCATCGCAGCAATGATCTTGGTGCGGCTCATGATGTTCTTGTGCAGCGTTTCACGGCGAAGGTCGAGGAAACGGTACTTCAGGCGGATATCTTCCGGATAGTCCGGCTCGCCGAATACCGGCAGCGGCAGTTCCTTGGCAGCCGCCAGCACTTCGATTTCGGTTGCGAAGATTTCGACTTCACCGGTCGGCAGATTCGCATTGACCGCATCGCCTGCGCGGGCCTTCACTTCACCATCGACACGGATAACCCACTCGCCGCGAACAGTTTCAGCAACCTTGAAGGCGGGCGAATCGGGATCGGCCACAATCTGGGTAATGCCATAATGATCGCGAAGATCGATGAAGAGAATGCCGCCATGGTCACGGACGCGGTGAACCCATCCGGAAAGGCGAACGTTCGAACCAACGTCCGTCTTGCGAAGGGCTGCGCAGGTATGGCTGCGGTAACGGTGCATGATTTCTGCCTTTGGAATAATAAGTCAGTCATTGCTGACGGAAACGCTTTAAATTCTCGCGGAAAAGCGCATTTTGACCGGGTTTTGTCAAGTCTGCATTCCCTGCGGGTTTTGGTGTTAAACCACCTTGACGTAACGTGTCGACAAAAAACACTATGCGCGTATTAAGTGGAGCGCCAGTTCCTGATTATTTCGCGACAAGCGGCAAAGCTCTGTCTCTTTGTTTTGTCGCGTTATTCGACGCAAGACCGCTTCGCACTTTTGCTGGAAATGCTCTAAAAGGTAGACATGCATCTGATCACGACAACACAGGCTCTCGAAGAGGCCGTATCCACCCTCGCCAAATCCGATTTCGTTACCGTTGACACGGAGTTCATCCGTGAAACGACGTTCTGGCCGGAATTGTGCCTTATCCAGATGGCCTCGCCTGACCATACGGCGCTTGTGGACGCGCTTGCGCCCGGGCTCGACCTCGCGCCGTTCTTCCGCCTGATGGCCGACGAGAAGATCGTCAAGGTTTTCCACGCCGCACGACAGGACATCGAAATTGTCTTCCACCTCGGCGATCTCATACCGTCCCCTGTCTTCGACAGTCAGGTAGCGGCAATGGTGTGCGGGTTTGGCGATTCCATTTCCTATGACCAGCTTGTCCAGAAAGTCACGGGCAAGCACATCGACAAATCGTCCCGGTTCACCGACTGGCGTCGCCGCCCGCTTTCAGACAAGCAACTCGACTATGCGCTGGCTGACGTTACATATCTGCGCGACATCTACCTCTATCTGAAGGTAGAACTTGAGAAAGAAGGTCGCAGCGAGTGGGTGAACGAGGAAATGGCCGTGCTGACCTCCCGCGAAACCTACGACCTGCATCCGGACGATGCGTGGCGGCGCGTGAAAGCACGTGTTCGCAAGCCGCTCGAACTGGCAATTGTGCAGGCAGTCGCCGCCTGGCGTGAACGCGAAGCGCGCGAGCGCAATGTGCCGCGTGGGCGTATCATCAAGGACGACACCATAGCCGAAATCGCGCAGCAGCAACCACGTGACGCGGAAGCATTGGGCCGTCTCCGCTCGATCCCGAAGGGTTGGGAGCGTTCGGCACAGGCTGCAGGGCTTGTCGCCGCAATCCAGTCCGCGCTTGAAATCCCGAAGGAAGATTTACCGAAATTGCCGAAGCCGTCGCATTCGCCGGAAGGCAGCGCCGCCGCTGCGGATATCCTCAAGGTTCTGCTCAAGCTTGTGACGGAAGAGCACGGCGTCGCGGCAAAGATCGTGGCCAGCTCCGACGACATCGACAAGATCGCCTCGGAAGGCGACATGGCCAATGTCCCTGCCCTGCATGGCTGGCGTCGTGAGGTTTTCGGTCAGAAAGCCCTCGATCTCATTGATGGCAAGATCGGCATCAAGTTTGAGAACCGGCGGATCAGGGCGGTTGAATTAGGGGATTAGGGCAATAGGGCAGAAAGGCAATATGTTAATGCTTAAGTTAAACATACTGCCTTACTGTCCTACTCACTTACTGCCTTACTCTCGTGTCCCCTCGATAGCCGCGTCGCCTACCGCGAAATAGATGTTCTTTCCGGTCAGCTTGGAAAGCTGCTGCAAGCGGCCTTCGGGACGATCCGAAATCAGATCGGCCAGGTCTCCCGGCACGACAAGCGCAATGCCATTTTCTTCCTCGCGCCAGACAAGGCGTGGGATGACGCCGGGCATCGAAGCCGACAGAAGGTAGACCACGCGCAGCAAGGCTCCAAGCAGCTTTGCCCGTTCACGCAGGCGCGGCGTGGCGAGCTGCATGATCTCCGGCGCGATCTCGTCTTCGATCAGCCCTTCGTGACGATAATAATTGGCAAGCGCCATGAATGAACGTCCAGCATGATCGATACCGCCAAACGAGCCGTGAGCGATGATGTTTAACGCCTGCGATCCGCGATAATCGGGATGCGCGCGCCAGCTTATATCAGCCACGAGGCAGGCGGCTTGCCTGTAGCGCGCTTCGTCTTCGGTTTCGTCAAAACCAAGGACCGGCAAGGACAATGTCGTCCATGTTGCCAGTTCGCGCGCATGACGCGGAGAACGTGACCGCAGAATGGACAGTTCGTCAGCCGAGGCCAGCAGCGGATCGAGCCGCTGCTCATTCTTGGGTAGAAGCGAATAAAGATAGCCTTCACGCACGCCGAGCGCCGAGAAAACGATTTTGGAGGGCTTCATAAGACGGATTGTCTCAAGCAGCACCGTGGCGCCGTAAGACAAAAGCTGACGGCGGTTTTTCGAAACCGCTTCAATGCCGCGCATCGTGTCGAGATTGCCCTTGGCGACGCGCTTGAGGAAGCTCTGCGCTTCCACAGGATTCATCTCGTAGCCGTGCATAACATGCAACGGGTAGTTCTTCGCCGTCATATGCAGCTTGGCAAGGTTACGCCAAGTACCACCGACCGCATAGAAAACCTGGCCCTCATGTACTTGCAAAAGCGTCGCCTTTGCCAGTTCCGTACGCGCAATCTTGCTTGCCTCTGGCAGCCGTCCATCAGACATATCTTGCAGACGCAGGCCACCGAGCGGCAAGGTGATCCCCTCGCCCACCTCGTGGTCATCCACTGCGATCAGCTCAAGGCTGCCGCCGCCGAGATCGCCCGTTACGCCTTTCGGCTGGTAGAAACCGGAAATAATGCCGAGCGCCGAGTAATAGGCTTCTTCCTTGCCGGACAGCACTTCGATGTGCCGACCGAGAATGGCTTCCGCCTGTGCAATGAAGTCCGGGCCATTTTTCGCTTCGCGTGCAGCCGCAGTCGCCAGCGCGTGAATGGACACCGCGCCAGCCTGTTCGGCCAGCGCGCGAAAACGCTTCAGCGCACGAAGCGCCGCTTCAACGGACTTCTCGTTGAGCTTGCCGGTTTTCGCGAGGCCTTTTCCGAGGCCGCAAAGTATCTTTTCGTTGAAAAGCACCGTCGGCGAACGGACGATGCCTTCATAGATGACGACACGGATCGAGTTCGAGCCAATGTCGATGACCGCGACGGGCTTGAGTCCCTTGAGGCGGCCTTGTGCTACAGCTGGACTCATGCAGTCGTTTTTCTTTCCGCCTGCGCGCGCTTGCGGTGCGCGATAAGGCGGGGCGCCGAAGACTTCAGCGACTTTCCGCGACCCGACAGGCTAGGATTGGTCATGAAATATTCCTGCGCGTTGAAAGCTTCCTCTCCTGCTTCTTTTTCTATCCGGCGAGAGGTGCCGTCCGCAAGTAGCTGATAGCTCTGTTGGTTATCAATTATGTTGGCAAACATGATTTGCGACAGGATTTGCTGATGCACTGTTGCATTTGTGATCGGAACAAGGGTCTCCACGCGGCGATCGAGATTGCGCGGCATCATGTCGGCGGAACCGATATAGACGATTGCCTTGTCGGAAGGCAGATCATTGCCATTTCCGAAGCAGAAAATACGGCTATGCTCCAGAAAGCGCCCGACAATCGACTTGGCGCGAATATTGTCGGAAAGCCCAGGAACGCCTGGACGCAGGCAGCAGATGCCACGCACGACCAGATCAATCTGTACGCCCGCCTGGCTCGCCACGTAGAGCGCGTCAATAATCTGTGGATCAACGAGCGAGTTCATTTTCATCCAGATTGCAGCCGGACGACCTGCTTTCGCATGCGTAACCTCGTCCTCGATGTGCTTGAGGATTCGCGCGCGGAGCGTGAAGGGTGAAATCGCAATTTTCATCTCTTCCGCGGGCTGGGCATAGCCCGTGATGAAATTGAAGATATGCGCCACGTCGCGGGCAACATCTGCGTCAGACGTGAAAAACGACAGATCGGTATAGATACGCGCGGTGATCGGGTGATAGTTGCCTGTGCCCAGATGCACATAGGAACGCAGCTTCTGGTCTTCACGGCGCACCACGAGCGACATTTTCGCGTGGGTTTTCAATTCGATGAAACCGAACACCACCTGAACACCTGCGCGCTCCAGATCACGTGCCCAACGAATATTCGCTTCCTCGTCGAAGCGTGCCTTCAGCTCGACCAGCGCCGTTACCGACTTGCCCGCTTCTGCAGCATCGACCAATGCGCGCACGATCGGGCTGTCATTGGAGGTGCGATAAAGCGTCTGCTTGATCGCCAGCACATCCGGGTCGGCTGCGGCCTGCCGGAGGAACTGCACCACCACGTCAAAAGATTCATACGGGTGATGGACCACAATGTCCTTTTCGCGAATCGCTGCGAAGCAATCGCCGCCATGCTCGCGAATACGCTCAGGGAAACGCGGATTGTAGGACACGAATTTCAGGTCTTCGCGCGGGATCGAAACAATCTCGGAAATCATGTTGAGCGCCAGAAGACCTTCATGCACGCTGATCCGGTTTTCCGAAACGCCAAGTTCCGTCGCGACGAAGACGCGCAGCGCTTCCGGCATTTCGCCGTCAAACTCGATGCGGATCACCTGACCGCGACGGCGGCGCTTCAGAGCTGTCTCAAAAAGACGAACGAGGTCTTCCGCTTCTTCTTCCACTTCGATATCGCTGTCGCGAATGATGCGGAACGTACCGGCACCGCGCACTTCATAACCGGGGAAAAGCCGCCCGATGAACAGGCTCACGGCATCCTCAATGGTGATGAAGCGGTAGGTGTTCTGCTGATCTGTCGGCAGCTGAATGAAGCGCTTGAGCGCGACCGGAATGCGCAGAAGCGCCGTCATCGGATGATTATCGGCACGCCGCGCAAGTTGCAGGGCGATGGAGAAACCGAGGTTCGGAATGAACGGGAACGGATGCGCCGGATCAATGGAGAGCGGCGTCAGAACCGGGAAAATCGTTTCGAGGAAGTGGTTTTCAAGCCATTCCTTCTCCGGCTTTGAAAGCGCAGACGGGCGAACGATCTCGATGCTGTCCTGTTCCAGTTCCTCGCGCAGCACGCGCAGGCGTTCCTGCTGCTCTTCCTGCAAGCGCCCTACTTCATCCAGAACGAAATCGAGCTGTTCTTGTGGCGTGCGCCCGTCGGCGCTGCGCATCGCCACACCAGCACGAACCTGTGCGGCGAGGCCGGCGATGCGGACCATGAAGAATTCATCGAGATTGGCGGCGGAGATCGACAGGAAGCGTAGGCGTTCGAGCAGAGGCTGCCGCATATTCGCTGCCTCTTCGAGAACGCGTCGGTTGAATTGCAGCCAGGAAAACTCGCGATTCACGAAGCGATCGGCACTTTGCATCAACTCGCCGTTCAAAGCTTTGTGAGCACCAGGGCCTGCATCCATGTCAGAAACGATGGTTGGGCTGGGGGCTAATTCGGCTGTCATCTCGTGTGTTCCGCCTTGAGGTGCGCTGGGGGTTTCGCTCGCCATAACGCTGTTTTCGCTCATTTTTCCTGTCCAGACTTCCGCCGGAACATTCCGGCTCTGCCTTAAGCCTATGGCTGTCATATGACAGTTTGATAGCAATTAGCTTGAAATGTCCTCAGAATTGATGAAAACGCTTCCGGAAACAAGACTTTCGCGGTACACGCATGCCAATGTCTATGCATGATCTTGTCCGGAACCCGGTCCAAGACCATGCTCGTACCGCCCATCGACCAGAACCGGAGCATATTATGTCCGATCACATTATTCCTCACTTTCAGAACGACGCCGGCCATGCGGCCATCGAAATCGGCGTGAAGGAATTCATGTGCGTCGGTGCAAACCCACCTTTCGATCATCCGCACGTGTTTCTCGACATGGGTGATGAAAGTGAAGTCGTTTGCCCGTATTGCTCGACCCTCTATCGCTACAACGCCAAGCTCCATGCCGATGAAACCGTTCCGGCTGGCTGCGTTTACGAAGCACCCGCCGACAAAGCTGCCTAATCTGGGCAGCCTGACGGGGCTGAATGCCGGATGATCTCATCGACATGAGCAAAGGGCGTATATTGATTGCCGGGGCCGGAGTTGCCGGTCTGTCGACCGCACTGGAACTGGCAGCACGCGGCTGGAATGTCCGGCTTGTAGAAAAAGCTGAGACCCTCTCGGAAGTTGGCGCTGGCCTGCAACTCGCGCCCAATGCGATGCGCCATCTGGAACGGCTCGGCGTTGCAGACCGTCTTTCTGCACAAGCCGTAACGCCGGAAGCACTCTACCTCATGGATGGGCGTAAAGCGCGTCCGCTGATGGAAATGAAGCTCGGCGACAAGGCTTGTCAGCGCTGGCACCATCCCTATGCCGTTTGCCATCGCGCCGATCTGCAATCCGCATTGCTCGATGCCTGCCGTGAAGAGCCCGGCATCGAGATCAGTCTCGGCGCTGAAATCACAAATCATTGCGTCGAAAACGGCGCAGTTGTAGCCACCATCCGCCAAGACAATTCTGAAGAAAACCTCGACGCCGCCTATCTGATCGCCTGCGATGGTGTTTGGTCGGTGGAGCGCTCGAAGGCAGGTTTCAGCAAGGCACGGTTCAGCGGCCATATCGCCTGGCGCACAACTCTTGCCGCCGAAGCTCTCCCCGCATCGTTTTTATCCGCCATGAGGACGAGGAACGCCGTTTCAGCATGGCTTGGCAGGCAGGCGCATTTCATCGCCTATCCGGTCAAGGGCGGCAGTTTCTTCAATTTCGTTGCCATCACAACGGGCGAGAACCCCGGTGAAGTCTGGTCCAGAATCGGCGATCCGACCCGTTTGCGCTCCATCTATGCGGATTGGGGTGCTCCCGTTCGCGATGTTCTGGCGGCAGCTGACGAGTGGACCTACTGGCCGCTTTTCGAAATGGCAGACGCTCATTTCGTTGGGCCGGACCGGACGATTTTTCTCGGTGACGCATCGCACGCGGTTACACCTTTTGCGGCGCAAGGTGCCGCCATGGCTATCGAGGATGCGGCAGCCCTTGCCGAAGCGCTGGACGGCGGCGACCACGCGACTAGACTGAAGCACTTCGATAACGCCCGCAAGGAGCGGATCGCTGCGGTTGCCAAGCGTGGCCAATTGAACAGGTTCGCCTATCACGCCACCGGCATTTTCGCGCTTGCCCGCAACACGCTCTTCGCCATGCGCAGCCCGGAAAGTTTCCTGAAGGATCTGGACTGGCTCTATGGCTATGATGCCATTGCGACCGTGCGATATTAAGCTGCGTCGCGTGCTGCTTCAAGCGTCGCAATGTCTAGCTTGACCATCTTCATTACGGCATCAGCCACCCGTTGGCGCTGTTCGTCAGAGCCGTTCTGCAGGACATCCAGCAACATCTGCGGCACCACTTGCCACGAGAAGCCATATTTATCCGTTAGCCAGCCGCATTCCATGGGTGCTCCACCCTCCATAAGTTTCTCCCAGAACATATCCAGTTCCACCTGATCCTTGCATTGGACGAAGAGCGAGACTGCCGGGGAAAACTTGAATGTCGGTCCACCGTTGAGACCAGATATCGCCTGCCCGTCTAGCGTAAAGTTCGCAACCACCACATCGGTGCCTTCGGGTTGGTGTGCATGCTCAAACCGGATGAAACCATCGACAGACGCCGACCTTCCGCAGGAACGGAAGATCGAGACATAGTGGTTCGCCGCTTCTTCGGCCTGCTTGTCGAACCAGAGACAGATTGTCAGACCTGACATTTTCTCCTCCCGTCGCATCGGTCCCGAAAATCGGAATCGATTTTCGGAAAGCACGATGCGTTGTTTTAAAGGGTTAGTAGGATGGAGCGTTCTTTGTGCATCCGTAACGACGCAGGGCGCTCCAAGAGTTTGTTCTTTCCGTTTTTCTGGAAGTGCTCTAGCCCATGACCTTCTTGGCTTCTTCCATATCCATCCACATTATCTCCCAGATATGGCCATCGAGATCTTCGAAGCTGCGTCCATACATGAAGCCGTAATCCTGTTTCGGGCCCGGATCGGCCTTTCCGCCAGCGTTTACCGCCTTCTCAACAGTGGTATCGACTTCTGCCTTGCTTTCAGCCGACAGGCAGACCAGCACTTCGCTGACCATGTTGGCATCAGCGATCTTCTTCGGCGTAAACTGGCTGAACTTTTCGTGGTCAAGGATCATCACGTGGATCGTGTCCGAAAAGACCATGCCGGAGGCCGTTTCGTCCGAGAACATTGGGTTCTTGGTAGCCCCGATGGCTTCATAGAAGCTAGTCGATTGCGCAACATTCTTCACTGGCAGGTTCACGAATATCATTTTCGGCATAAGATTTCCTCCATTAGTGGGCCAGATGGCCCGCTCTCGTTTTACGATTATCTATCGCCTGCCCGGCTCCCCCGGCGATAAGTTCGAGCCATGAGTCTGAAGCCCGACATGCAATCGATGCTTGAGTCTTCCGGGCGTAAAACAATTCACGCAGTTGGCATCAGAAGAACTCAAACTTTGCTTGTACATAATGGCATATAAGTTATAATTAGCAACTATGAAGTTAGAAAAAATAACTAAACCAGAAAAGCCAGCCACCAAACGCAGTTATGACGATGCCTGCGCTGCGGCCCATGCCCTTGATTTGATTGGAGAACGCTGGTCGCTTCTGGTCATGCGCGAATTGATGTTCGGCCCCAAACGCTTCAGCGATCTGCGCGCTGACCTGCCGGGAGTGAGTGCAAATGTCCTCACGCAGAGGCTTGAAGGGCTCGAAGAAGCAGGCATTCTTCGCAAGACAAAACTTCCGCCGCCCGCATCGGTGCAGGTCTATGAACTGACTAAATGGGGCTATGAGAGCGAACCTATCCTTCAGACGTTGGGTCGTTGGGCCGCTCGTTCGCCAAAGCACGATCCAAACCTGCCGATTTCAACTGCTTCTTTCCTGCTTTCGCTCCGAACCATGATGGATCATGACAGGTCTCTTGGCATGCGCGCCGTGATCGGTCTCCGTCTGGACGGAGAAGATTTTACTGCACAGCTGAACGATGAAGGAATTCGGATAGAGCGCGGCGCAGCGCAGAAATACGATCTGCATTTCGAAAGTTCGCCGCGCATGCTGGCTGCCGCCATCTATGGCGGGCAATCCCTTTCATCGCTGGAAAGCGCCAATGTTCTCAAGGTCATAGGCAACCGTACCCTTGCGGAAAAACTCGTGACGTTGTTCCCGCTTCCCGACAAGGCTCCGGCACCTGAATAGATATGCAACTTTTTAGTTGCCTGTATTATCAATCGCTCTATATTCGCAACCGTTAAGTTGCCAATTACGGAGGATGCATATCATGACCGTTGCAAACAATACTGATCGCATCGTGAAGACCATCGACATTCATGCAGGGATCGACCGTGTATGGCGCGCGCTCACTGACCATGGAGAATTCGGGGCTTGGTTTCAGGTCAAGATCGACGGGCCTTTCATCGTCGGCACCCGTTCAACCGGCCATATCACCTATCCCGGTTTCGAACACGAGCCTTGGGAATCCTTCATCAAGGAAATGAAGGCTCCGAGCTATTTTGCCTTCACATGGCATCCCTATGCGGTGGACCACAGCATCGACTATTCCAAGGAACTTCCGACGCTGGTGGAATTCAAACTGGAGCCGATTGAGGCCGGAACGCGGCTGACGGTGGTCGAAAGCGGTTTCGATGCCCTGCCTGCCGAACGTCGCCCGCTGGCGTTACGGATGAACGAAGGGGGCTGGGAGGAACAGGTCGGCAACATAAAAAAACACGTCGAAAATGAACGATAGGCCAGAGATGACCGGTATGGACATGTCCATGGTTTTTGCAGCGCTCGCCGATCCGACCCGGCTGGCCCTCATCGAAACCCTGAGTGATGGTGAAAGCCGTTCGATTGTGGTGCTGTCGCAAAATGGCAGCATCACCCGGCAGGCCGTCACCAAGCATCTGTCCGTGCTGGAACAGGCAAATCTGGTCGAACGGGAAAAGGTCGGACGGGAAAGCAGGTTTCGCCTGCATCCAGCACCACTGATCGACGCCCGTGCCTATCTCACAAACGTCTCCGGCCAGTGGGATGATGCTCTCCAGCGCCTGCGCCGGTTTGTCGAGGATTAGAGGATTTCCAACAAAAGTGCGACGCGGTTTTGCATAAGGCAATGCGACGAAACAAATACTTAGAACACCGATCCGATCCAGTCAGATCGGTGTTCTAACGCTGATTGAAAAGCAACGAGGATGCGCCCTTCACAAAGCCAAGCTTCTCGTAGAAGGGTACAAGCCGTTCCGGACAGTAAAGCTCGAAGCTTTTCACACGCTTCAGCTTCTGATGATTGAGAACCTGTTCGACAAGAGCCTGCCCCAGGCCTTGTCGACGATGCTTCTCTGACACAATCACATCGAAGATAAGTGCCTTGAAGGTGAAGTCGCTGAGGACACGGGCGAAACCTGCGATCCGGCTTTCTGCGTCGAGGCAGAATAGAAGCAGATCACAATGGGCCAGCATGTGCATGACATCATCGAGCGTTCGCTCTGCCGTCCACCATTCTTTACTGTAAAACTCATGAAATTCGCGATATTGCTCAGGCGCGAGTTTTTCTACCCAACGAAAATCAGTCACTGCTTCTCCTCCGCTTTACGGAACAATCAGTCGCAAAGGCGTTCCAGAATGGCAATCCAGTTCGAACAGACCTGTCCGATCTTTCGCATTTTCGACATTGAAAAGGCCCGTGAATTTTATCTTGGCTTTCTGGGCTTCAATCTGGATTGGGAGCATCGATTTGCCGAAGGAATGCCACTCTATATGCAGCTATCCCGCGGCGCGCTGGTACTGCATCTCAGCGAGCATCACGGCGACGGAAGTCCGGGCGCCAATATTTTCGTGCGCATGCAAGGTGTTGAGGAATTGCACAAAGAGGTCAATGCACGCGGCTACGGTTTCATGCGGCCGGGGATCGAGAATGAACCCTGGGGCCGCGTGATGGCGGTCATCGATCCCTTCGGCAATCGCATCCAGTTTTGCGAACGCACCGACGACGCATAAACAAAACCCCCGCCGGCGAACCGGCGGGTGTTTCGGTTTCAGGCCACTATCCTGATTAGTGCAGTATCTGGCTCAGGAACAGCTTGGTACGTTCGTGCTGCGGATTGTCGAAGAACTGGTCCGGCGAGTTCTGCTCAACGATCTGTCCCTGATCCATGAAGATCACGCGGTTGGCAACCTGACGGGCGAAGCCCATTTCGTGCGTCACGCAGATCATGGTCATGCCTTCGGCAGCGAGGCTCACCATCGTGTCCAGAACTTCCTTCACCATTTCCGGATCGAGAGCCGATGTCGGCTCGTCGAACAGCATGACTTTCGGGTTCATGCACAGCGCACGGGCAATTGCCACGCGCTGTTGCTGGCCGCCGGACAGCTGGCCCGGATATTTGTTGGCCTGTTCCGGGATCTTCACGCGGGCCAGATAGTGCATGGCGATTTCTTCCGCCTGCTTCTTCGGCATCTTGCGCACCCAGATCGGCGCGAGCGTGCAGTTTTCCAGAATGGTCAGATGGGGGAAGAGATTGAAATGCTGGAACACCATGCCGACTTCGCGGCGCACTTCATCGATCTTCTTGAGATCGTTAGTCAGTTCGATGTTGTCGACGACGATCTTGCCCTTCTGGTGTTCTTCCAGACGGTTGATGCAGCGGATCATGGTCGATTTGCCCGACCCCGACGGTCCGGCAACAACGATGCGCTCCCCACGCATGACCTTCAGATTGATGTCACGCAGGACGTGAAACTCACCATACCACTTATGCATATTGGTGATTTCGATGGCGACATCGGTTTTGGAAACCTGCATCTTTGAACGGTCAACATCCATTCCCAGCTCGGATTGCGGGAGGGCGTTTTGTGCACTCATTTCCATTATTCCCTTTATTCTTATCGTTTATGACCCGTGTCGAGCCGTCGTTCCATGAATATAGAGTATCGCGACATTGCGAAACAGAAAATCCAGAAAACGAAGCCCGCAAAGATTAGACCGGTGGCAGGCGTCTGTGGAGAAGCCCAATTAGCATCGGAAAAGTTCTGACGGACGATGCCCAACAGATCGAACATGCCGATGATGTAGACAAGGCTCGTATCCTTGAAGAGACCGATGAAGGTATTGACTATACCCGGAATGACCAGCTTCAGCGCCTGCGGCAGAACGATAAGTCCCGTTTTCTGCCAGTAGCTGAGACCCAGCGCATCCGCACCTTCATACTGTCCACGCGGGATTGCCTGGAGACCGCCACGCACGACTTCCGCCATATAGGCCGAAGCGAACAGCGCCACACCGATGAGCGCACGCAGGAGTTTGTCGAAAGTCACGCCCGGCGGCAGGAACAAAGGCAGCATGACGCTGGCCATGAACAGCACCGTCACCAGCGGAACGCCGCGCACCATCTCGATGAAGATGATCGAAAAAGTCTTGATGACAGGCAACTTCGAACGACGTCCGAGTGCGAGCACGATACCAAGTGGCAGCGACACGGCGATGCCGACAAAGGACAGGACGAGCGTTACCAGAAGCCCACCCCACAGCGGCGTTTCCACATAAGGAAGGCCGAACCAGCCGCCGACCAGCAGGAAGAAAGCGACGATCGGGAACACGAAGAAGAACAGGATCGCATTGAGAGCCTTCTTCGGGGCCTTCGGAATCAGCAGCGGCACCAGCAGAACGACGAAGATCAGCGCCGTCAGATTGACGCGCCAACGTTCCGAAATCGGATAGCGGCCATAGATGAACTGTTCATATTTCGCATTCACGAATGCCCAGCATGCACCCGACCAACCTTCCGGTTGCGTGCCGCCCTGCGCCACAGACAGACAGGCCGTGCGATCCGCACCGGTCCAAACGGCCTTGACGAACAGCCACTCGATGACCGGAGGAAGGAACCATGCCAAGGCCAACAGGCCGAGAATGGTCAGCGCCGCATCGACAGGCGTCGCGAACAGGTTGACGCGCAGCCAGTGCGAGATGCCCTGCACGGAGCGTGGCGGCGCTTCGCCATCCACCATCTGCGAGCGGACATATTGGAGATCTGCGTTTTCCATGATCACCTCTCCACCAGCGCCATCTTGGCATTGAACCAGTTCATCAGGCCCGACACAATCAGGCTGATGCCCAGGTAGATCACCATCCAGATCGCCACGACTTCGACCGATTGACCGGTCTGGTTGAGAATCGTGCCGCCGACAGCGACAAGATCGGGATAGCCAATGGCAATGGCGAGCGACGAGTTCTTGATAAGGTTGAGATACTGGCTTGAGAGCGGTGGAATGATGATGCGAAGCGCCTGCGGCACGATGATGAGACGCATCGTCTGGCCGGGACGGAGCCCGACTGCATAAGCCGCTTCGGTCTGCCCCTTGTTGACGCCCAGAACGCCGGCGCGAACCGTTTCAGCGATAAAGGACGCCGTATAGAAGGAAAGCGCCAGAAACAAAGCCAGAAACTCTGGCTTGATCTGCGCACCGCCGGTCAGATTGAAAGTTCCAAGCTTCGGTGAGTCGAACGAAACCGGAAAACCGGTCGCGATCAGCGCCAGTATCGGCAGGCCGATAATCAGGGCGGCGGACACGCGTATCGTGTGAAAGGATTGACCCGTTGCCATCTGGCGACGTTTTGCCCAGCGTGCAACGATGACCGAAGCCACGATGCCGACAAGAAGCGCCACCGGCAGAAGCCACGCCCCCTCACCCCATATAGGAGATGGCATGAAGAAGCCGCGATTGTTCAGGTAAGTGCCGAGCGGGAGCGCGAAGCTGTCGCGGGCCTGCGGCAGGACCGACAGAACGCCGAAATACCAGAAGAAGATGACGAGCAGCGGCGGAATATTACGGAATACTTCCACATAAACCGTGCAGATCTTGCGGATCAGCCAGTTGCGCGAAAGACGCCCGATACCAACCAGAAACCCGATGATCGATGCCGTAATGACACCGAGCAAGGCCACGTAAAGCGTATTAACGAGGCCGACCAGAAAGGCCCGGCCATAGTTCGAATCGCTGTTGTACTGAATAAGCGTCTGGCTGATATCAAACCCGGCACGCCCATTGAGGAAGGCGAAGCCGGACGCAATGTTTGCGCGCTGCAGATTGGTGATCGTGTTGCCGACAATCCAGTAGATGGCGCCAATGACCGCACCAAAGACAATGACCTGATAGAAGATGCCGCGAATCCGCGGATCGTACAGGAGCGAAGTTCCGCCGCTGTCCTGGCGACGTTCAGTTGCAGAATAGGAAGCCATATGTTTCCTGTGCCTCTCGGCTGGCTGCATCGACGTCAAGCAGGAAGGGCTGATCGCATCTGCGGAGCAATTCCTGAAATCGAGACATCGAATGCCGAACCGTTCGGTCTTGCCGTCCCCAATTCAGGCTCATCTCGAGCTTGCGGGCCAGCAAGACGCGGTTAAATTCCAAAAAGCAGCTTGTCAGCGTTCAATTGCCCGCATGATGCAAGGCCGGTAGCAAACGGACAAACTGCAAAGCCGAAAAATCCGGCGGGCGCAGTTGCACCCGCCGATGATCAGTCTGGAGAGTAAGGCCCGTTAGCGCACAGGGACGCCGTATTGCAGGCCGCCCTTGTTCCACTGGGCGTTGATGCCACGTGCAATCTTGAGCGGGCTGCTGGCGCCGATATTGCGCTCGAAGATTTCACCGTAATTGCCGACGCCTTTGACGATCTTCACGACCCAATCGTTGTCGAGGCCGAGATCCGTGCCGATCTTCGTGTCTGCCTCCACACCGAGAAGACGCTTGATGTCCGGATTATCGGACTTCTTCATCTCTTCGACATTGGCCTGCGTGATGCCGTATTCCTCGGCGTTAAGCAGCGCATTATGCGTCCAGCGAACGACGTCCGCCCACTTGGAATCGCCCTGACGAACGGTCAGACCGAAGGGCTCTTTGGAGATGATTTCCGGCAGGATGACGTGATCGTCCGGATTGGCAAGCGCCAGACGAACCCCGTAAAGGCTGGACTGGTCGGTCGTATAGGCGTCGCAACGACCGGAATCGTAGGCGGCGTTGGCTTCTTCGATCTTCTCAAAGACCACCGGATTATATTCCATCTTATTGGCGCGGAAATAGTCGGCCATATTCAGCTCGGTCGTCGTACCGGCCTGAACGCAGATGGAAGCGCCGGAAAGCTGCAATGCGGAATTGATGCCCGACAGCTTCTTTGAATTGATCATGAAGCCCTGGCCGTCAAAGTAGTTGATGCCAGCAAAATCAAGGCCAAGCGCAGTGTCGCGGCTGATCGTCCAGGTCGTGTTACGGATCAGGACGTCCACTTCACCCGACTGCAGGGCCGTGAAACGCTCCTTGGCGTTCAGTGGCGTGAACTTCACCTTGGTTGGATCGCCGAAAATCGCAGAAGCCACAGCGCGGCAATAGTCTACGTCAAAGCCGGACCACTCACCCTTGTCGTTGGGCGAAGCAAAGCCAAGCAGACCCGTATTAACGCCGCACTGCAGGAAACCTTTCGCCTTCACATCGGAAAGCGTATCCGCGGATGCTCCCGAAGCTACGCCAAACAGCGCCGCCGCACCCAATACACCCGTCATAAGAGTTTTTTTCATCTGGCCTGCAACCTTTTGTTCCCTGGAGAGCGCTGAACCTTTGGCTCAAGCATCTCTTGTTGCTTTATTTTTGCATAAACCGGTCGGAAAAGCCGTGTGACCTCCCAAGCCCATGCCATACAGCAGGCTGCCCCTCGCCCGAGACCGCTTTCCAGTCTTCGATTCTTGTTTTTGAGCGCAGTGACAAACCTGCCGCCTTCACGGGTCTTATCGAAGGCGAAAAATTGCCTTTGGTCAAGGCAATAACGTAGCCCGGCGAGCTGACCTCCAAAAAAGATGGGTGAGAAATATTTGAAAATTTACACGATTTCCCGATTTCTGGGTAGGAGTCCTCTTCGGAGAAGGTTAAGCCGCTGCCAGTTTGAATACGGCATTATAACTCAATTAATACAATTGGTTAAATGTGACTACCACCCTAGATGGGCCATACGGACAGCAACCCTTGATAGAAATCAAACGTGCGGCATCGTGCTTTCGCCATCCAAAGAAAAAATAATATTTCGCGTCGCCATATAACGCGCAACCCACCATGTCGCCAAGAATCCGATTGTCAGACCCGCGACGACGTCGGTCGGATAGTGCGCACCGGCGGCAAGCCTGCTGATCCCGAAGAGAAAACATGCCGGGACGGTAAGGATGCGCCAGCGTGGCAGGAATATCCAAAGCGAAACCATCATGATGCCTGCCATCATGGAATGGCCGGATGGGAAACTTTCATAAAGAAACTGGCCTTTGAACGGTGAGAAATAGGCGGCTCCCACCTCATCGAGCAAAAATGGGCGCGCCCGGCCAATGGCGAGTTTGCCGATTTCAACTGGTACGCTTGCGACAATGATCGAGGTCAGCACCAGTGTTGCCCAGCTGTGAAGCGTGACGAACCATGGCCTGGCCGCAGCACGCAGTTTCGGAGACAGCAATATCGCTGTGATGACCCACACGACAATGCCTATGGCCAGCCAGACGATGGTGCGAATCGCATCCGTAACCTTTCGCAGGAATTCCATGATGAAATTGGTGCTTTGCGCCGTGGCGCGAATGATGTCGGCATCCCACAGGTGCAGCACGAGAATAATGAAGGGCAGAAGCACGACAATTGCCGTCATTTCAAGCGTCCAGGAGGATGGCGCCCCCTTGTAAGCCGGGCGCAAAAGAGCTTGAAGGAGTTCCAGCGCCACGCGAAAGGGATAAAGAAAAATGCTTCCCGTGCTGGACGCCATCATAACACAAATATCCTTTCAAAAGCTTCTTACGCAATAAATTGCACGCGAGGTTGCATCCGGAACGCGCGCATCCTATCCAAGTATTCAAAGTCTCCGCCGCAAACGGAATCGCAGATCTTTTTGCCGCAGCCGACCTTGATGCGCCCCGGCAGAATCCTCTCGTTCGAGAATCGGTGGGATAGGATGCAACATGGTCTGGAGGCATTTTCGTGACTAAGCAGCAGGGCAAGACAGAGAAGCTGGGTATAAACACACGGCTCGCTCACGACGGTTATCAGCCACGCGACTACCATGGCTTCGTCAATCCACCCGTTGTCCGCGCTTCAACCGTTCTTTTCCCGGATGCAGAGACGATGGCAACCGGTGGCCAGAAATATACATACGGCACGCGCGGCACTCCAACCAGCGATGCGCTGTGCGCGGCCATCGATGCGCTCGAAGGTTCGGCGGGTACAGTCTGCGTCCCGTCCGGACTTGCTGCTGTTACCGTTCCGCTTCTTGCATTCCTGTCGCCCGGCGATCACGTGCTGTTTGTCGATTCGATCTATAATCCGACGCGTCATTTTGCCGATACGATCCTGAAGCGCATGGGCGTGGAAGTCGAATATTACGATCCGGAGATCGGTTCTGGCATTGCCAAGCTGATGCGCCCGAACACCAAAGTCGTGTTCACGGAATCACCGGCGTCGAACACGTTTGAAATGCAGGATATTCCAGCCATCGTCGAAGAAGCGCACAAGGGTGGCGCCATCGTCATGATGGACAATACCTGGGCTACCCCGCTTTACTTCAAAGCGCTCGATTTCGGCGTGGACATTACCATCCATGCCTCGACCAAATATCCGTCCGGCCATTCCGATATTCTGTTTGGCACGATTTCGGCCAATGAAAAATGTTGGCCGCAGCTTCTGGAAACGCACGGAACGCTTGGACTGTGTACATCGGCTGACGATACCTACCAGATCCTGCGCGGCATGCGCACAATGGGCGTGCGGCTGGAACATCACCGCAAGAGCGCACTGGACGTCGCCCGTTGGCTTGAAAGCCACCCGGCTGTCGAGAGGGTTCTGCATCCGGCACTGGAAAGCCATCCGGGTCATGAAATCTGGAAGCGGGACTTCTCCGGTTCTGCCGGCATTTTCTCCATTGTGCTTGCCAGCGGTGGGCAGAAGGAAGCCCATGCTTTCCTCGATGCGCTGGAGATTTTCGGCCTCGGCTATTCCTGGGGCGGTTATGAAAGCCTCGCCGTTCATGTTCGCCTAGATGAGCGGACCGTAGCCAAGGGTAACTATCCTGGACCGGTGATCCGCCTGCAGATCGGCCTGGAAGACGTGCCGGACCTCATTGCAGATCTCGAAAAAGGCTTTGCCGCGATCTAGGCCGGTTTTGCAGTGATCATCTTGCGTGACCGCGCGCGAACCATTTTTTTTGCCGCCTTCAAGGGCGTCGGATCGATTTCAGAGAGCCCTTCCACGACGGCCTCTATCATGGTGCAGGCGACAAAATCCGCCTGCATTTCTTCCCGCATCGCCTCCCGATCAACGGATCGTGCTTCGTTCGGGTCATGCCACAGCACCACGCCGATGCGCAAAGAGGACCGCAGCCGTCGCAGACGACGTACGGCAAACCGGGCGTGACGCGCCGCCTGCTGATCCAGAAAGCAGATTATCAGCGTATCCCTGCCGGAAATATCCAGCGCCCTGAGATTGGCGGGCTTGAGCGCATCATGCACGACGGCTTCTGCCGCGGCGCCCTGTACGGCGAGGACCTGCGCCAGCATGATCGCGGCAGTGTCGTCTAGCCCCTTCCGTCCCCCGAATGTCAGCAGCGACCGGCCTTCGCCGGAGGGAAGTTCCAGATCGGATGGGCTGCCATCGCCATCGGGATTCTCAATCGAGATCTCTTCGCCATCCTCCTCCTCGCTCGCAATCTGCTCCAGATTGGCCACCAGCGTCTTTGTGCTTTCTTCAACGATCTGCAATTGTGGCTCGGTTAGAACACCGCGCAGACGGTCCCGCTCTGCCATCAGGAGCGCCGGGATCGCGACCGAACCATAAAACTCGACCAGATATTTCCGTTCCAGCATTTCCTCGGCATTATCCGTGGCCTCATCCGGATCTCCTGCCAGGAGCCGCTGATAGAGACGTTCCTTCGGATCGAGCACAGGCTCGTTGCCGAACAGGATTTCCAGAAATTCGAATTGCGGCACATGACGCCCCAACACCACGAGACAGACCGTCAGAGGCGTCGACAAGACCAGGCCAACCGGTCCCCAGAGCCAAGTCCAGAAAATGGCCGAAACGATGATTGCAAGCGGCGAAAGGCCGGTGCGAGAACCATAAAGCCAAGGTTCGATCACATTGTTTATGAGAAGCTCGATGATAACGAAGAGCCCGATCGTCCAGAGGAGCAGGCTCCAGCCGGGTGCAACGGCAAAGGCAAGGAACAGCGGCAGGATCGCCGCGATAACCGGGCCGATATAGGGAACGAACCGCAAAACGATTGCCAGCATTCCCCATAAGGCGGCGTTGGGGATGCCCAAAATCCAAAGCCCGAAAGCGAGCGGCACGCCGTAAGTGATATTCACCACAAGCTGCGTCAGCAGGTATTGGCCAACCCGCTTTCCTGCATCCTGCAAGGCTTCCGTCGTTCGGTGAAGATCGCCATAACCAACGAGCCTTATGAAGCGATCCCTCAGCTCCTCCCGTTCGAGCAGCATGAAAATCACGACAACGACGACGAGACCCGTCGTCGCCAGCGGGCCGATGAGCGGTTCGATTATGCTCCGGAGCGTTTCAACCGGGTGGCGAGGCGCGAATATCTGGACGAGTAGCGGCTTTTCCTCCGGCTGATCCGAAGGAAGTGCCCGTGTCTTCTGTTCCGGCCTGTTGATTTCCGTGCCGATACGCTCAGCAAAACGGTTGAGCCTGTCAAAGAAACTGTTGTCGGAGCCCGCTTCCTTCAGTGTCCTGATCTTCTCGATAATGTTGTATTGATAGATTGAGATATTTTGTCCAACCTCAGAGACCTGAAAAGCAACGACGGCGCTGAAGACTGCGACGATCAGAAAACCACCGGCCACACTCGTAATCACCGCGAACAGCCGTGGAAGACCGGTCCTGCGCAGAAAGGCGACAATCGGCGCAAGCGCAAATGTCAGCAGTACCGCTATGGCAAGAGGCAGAAAGACGTCTTTTGCAAAGTAGAGAATGGCAACGGCTACAGCCATTGCCGCCAGAGTGGGCAGGCGTGGCGGCGCCGACGCGATCGGACGCACCGCAGAATCCGGACGGTCGATACTCTCCATGAACCCCTCTTTAGCCGTGTTGTAACCTTCGGCTTGTTAGCCGCAATAACTGAACAAGAGGGCGTTCGGTTCCATATTTCGCCGGAACAGAGAACAGATTAAATTAACAATCCCAATGAAAATATTCATCGAATTTTCGCGATATATTTTGAAGTAAATATTAATAAAATTAAAATGTATAGCATGTCAAAATTGCAAAAGTACTGGGATTTTGGGGACGTGTTTTTTTCGTTAATGCCAATGAACAACTTCATCAACCGCCATTTATACAAACACCTTTTGATTCTACTTTTGGTGGCATTTCCGTCAGCATCGTATGCGCAGCCGGCACCCAAACCCGTGCAGGTCGGTGTCTATGTCAGTGAACCATTCGTCAACAAACAGGGCAATGCGTTTTCCGGCATGGCTATCGATATCTGGCAGGACATTGCCACACGCATGAACCTTGCTTCGCAGTATGTGGAATATCCGAATTACACCGAATTGGTTAAAGCGGTTTCAGAAGGCAAAGTCGAAGCCGCTGTTACCAATCTAACTATCACGGAACAGCGGGCTGAAATCGTGGATTTCACCCATCCATGGTTCGATGCGGGCCTGCGCATCATGGTGCACACCCAGGCGGGAAACGGCTGGGATGATCTCATCAGCCGCCTTGATGATGCCGGACATCTGGCGACCTATGCCTGGATCCTCGGCATTCTCATTGCAGCCACGGTATTGCTGACGATCTTCGACAGGCATTTTGATGAAGGCTTTCCGAAACGCTGGCGAGAGGGACTGGCGGAAAGTTTCTATCACGTAGTTTCCATTGCGACGTCGGGCAAAACTTCTCGCAAAAACCTGTTCGGCTGGTTAGGACGCATCTGGCAGACATTCTGGATGGTGTTCGGCATAGCGATCATCGCCTACATGACTTCATCGATTACTAGCGTCATGACCGTTGCTCATATCGACAACAATATTTCCAGCCTTTCTGATCTGCAGGGGAAATCCGTTGGCGTTCGTGCAGGCGGTGTCGCGGAACGGTTTCTGAAGTCGCGCTCTATCGCGACTATTCCTTTCGACCACATGCCCGAAGCCGTAAACGCACTGGTCAGCGATGAAATTTCGGCAATCGTCGGTGACGGGCCGGTTCTGGAATATTACGCCCACCAGCACGCCGACCAGCCTATCGATCTTGTAGGCACTGTATTCAGCCCGGACAAATATGGTTTTGCCTTTCCGCGCCATAGTGAACTCGTCAAACCCGCCAGCGTGGCAATTATCAGGGCTCACGAGAGTGAAGAGGTCGCCAAGCTGAAAGACAAATATTTTGGCCCCGAGAACTGACATTGCAGACATGGAAAAGGCAGCCAATGGCCGCCTTTCTTATGCAGATTATTTACCGGCCCGCCACGATGGACGAAATGATGCCAGTTGCTATGCCTATCAACATATAATCGTTGTTGACCTTGACCCAGTGATAGCCGCGCGGCGGCTTGCGCAGCTTGTAGCCAGAATAGTTGTTCACGACGCGGCCGCGGTAGTTTGGCGGCAAGCGGTTGCCCTTCTTCCAGCTCTGGTGACGGCGGTTGTCATATTTACGCGCATCATATTTCGGACCGCCCTTGTGCATCTGGCTGTGAGACGGCTTGCCGTGTTGCGACGGATACGGTTGGGCCACCGCAGCAGGAGCAGCGAGAAACGAAAAGGCAGTAAGAGCAATAATGATCGGCTTCATATCGGCTTCCTTTGTTTCATTCGATGAGAGGAAAAAGCACCAGCCAATGTGAATGCCAACTGAATGCCCCCATTAAATAAATTTAATGATTTCATACAATTAGTCTTTATCAGTCCGTATCATGTCCAATCGAAACAGGATCAGAGATCAGTCCATTGAACTGATCTCCCTGCGTAGGCGCTTCGCACTTTTCAGGATGCGCACCAGCTCAAAGCCAATATCTTGCGTTTCCCATCCGACTAAAATGCGCTAGGTAGAATCCAAATTCGTGCGTGCCTCTCAATGAGGTAAGTGTTAGGGGACTAAGACCGTGATGAACTGGGTTTTTATTCTGCAAGGCGTTATCGCGTTCGGACTGGCTGGGTTGGCCATCGCAGTCATCCTTCGCCATCGTCGCCACTAACGCGGTTTCGGTCTGCTATATTTTTCGCGCAGACCTGCTGGTTGCGACGCAACCGAACACGAAATCAATCGTTTAAGCTTAGTCTGATATTTCTCAGGAGGAGACAGGGATGCGGAAAATGGCGCTTGGGTTGGTGGCCTTGCTCGCAATAACGGGCTGCACGACCACCGAAAAGGATATTTCCATCGGCACCGGCGCAGGTGCCATCATTGGCGGCATTGCTGGTGGCGGACGTGGCGCGCTGATCGGCGCAGGTGCAGGCGCATTGGGCGGCCTTCTGGTGCGTGAACTGCGCAATGGCAATTGCCAATATCGCGACCGTCATGGCCGTATGTATGTGGCTCGCTGCAGACGATAGTTCCTATAATCCGCAATGATCATCGAAAGCGCCGGTTTTCCGGCGCTTTTTTGTTGTACGACATGCACCGCATGTCTGCCCTGAAGGGAACCTTCATTCGCCGATATCGTTTTATAGACAATAGAGACAGTTCAGGGAGAACTCCGATGAAGCTTGCTCTCAAAGCCGCCCTTGTTGCCTTGGGCGTATTTGCGGCGGGCGCAGCGCAGGCGGCGAACGCCATATCCACCACCAACCTCAATATTCGAACAGGCCCCGGAACGCGCTATGCGACACTGGGTTCCATCCCAAGCGGAGCGCCTGTCATGGTGCGCGGCTGCACATCCGGTTATGGCTGGTGTCAGGTCAGTTATGGCCCGACCTATGGCTGGGCATCGTCGCGCTATCTGGCATTTCGCGAGGGAACATCTGGTGGTTACTCTGATGATTTCGGTCGAACGGCGGCGCTGATCGGCATTCCGCTTATCGCTGGCGTTGCCATAGGCTCCGCTCTCAATGATCGGGATGACTATTGGTATCGTGATCGTCGCTATTATCGCGACAGACATTGGGATCGCCGTGGTTGGCGCGACCGCCCCGGCTGGCATGGGAACGACCGACCGCGTGTCTATATGAGGCACCGCGTTCCCGATGGCCCACACGGAAAATAACGGACAACCGAACAGAAATCGAAACGCCGCGAAATGGTCGCGGCGTTCTGCCTTTGCTGAAAGCCTCGTACCGCGCCCTATTGTGTTTTCAGGTAAACTTCGTGCCAGAGGGTGACAAGGTCAGCTTCATCGAATTTCAAAAGCAGCATTGCTTCGAAACGATCTACGGTTTCATCAAGACGAACAACTCTGGCAGTCATTGCGAGCACGGCTGAGTTTCCTTCCGCTACAACGTCTTGCACATCGTAGTCGATGGAATGGATGGTACTGCGGAAGCCATTCAAAAAGGCTAGATAACTGGTATGATTGGCAGGATGGACGCGCCCATTGGCCTTGACGAGGAACTGAATTGCGAATTTCTCGGCTATGATTGCCTCGGTGAGCGCTACGCCTTGAACTAAATGCTTTCGGTTCCAATCCAGAAGCCCCAAGGCCAATTGTGCAGTGATTTGCTTGTTCAAGATGGCCTCCATATCAATTGCAGTAAGGCGCCCCTCTGTCAGGCCTTTGCACTATGCTCAAGATCGAGCCTGAGCTTTTGGCCTTTTTGCAACTTAAATTGGCCCGATATCGATATTTACTGCCTTATCGCTTCGTGAAGACCGTCAGCTCCAGACCGATTAAAACAAGTATGACGTCGGCAGCGAAATACCACCATCGTATCACCAAACTTGACCGGCGAAGCCTAGACGCGCGGAAAAGTTGATACCGCCATACGCTAAGAGACTGGGCACTATGCGGGCACCTCCTCCGAACGAATGATGAATGAGACCGTATCGCCGGTACGCTCGCCCTTGTATCCGGAGCGTGTCGTCGTCATGTCTTCGCCTCGCGACCTGTTTTGTGCCAGCTTCTTGCACAAAACAGCGATCTAGCGAAATAATCGATAAGCGTCGAGTGACACGATATTGGGCCCTTCAAAAAAGAATGACATTTACATCCGGAAAAGGCGTGCCTCACAACGGCTTCGACATCCAGGCGCTCCTGTGTTTGCCTTTCTGAATGCGATTATTTAAGAAAACCCTTCGCGATTTTGCCATAGTATGGAAAGCAAATTTCAAAACAACTTCTGCAAAACCAAGGACAATCCCGCGCCACGAAGACACATAACCCTTTGATTTCTGCTGATTTTCATTTTAAAACTCATGAAATAAAATTAGCGGTCGGGATTATATTTGAAGATTGAGAAATGAGTATATCGGAATCTAGCAAACCAAAACATAAATGGACATTTCGGATACCTGTTACCGCATGGCTTATTCTGGTCCCGTGGATATTGATATGGTGCGCAGTTATTATCTGGACCATAACTGCCGGATTGATGAATGCAGGTGTGGCGGGCAGATTGTCAGCCTACGTAATGGTTCTGGCAGCCCCGTATTTGATAACATGGTTGCTTTGGCTGCTGTTTAGGCGATCTCAGAGAGTTGCTTCCATCATATTCACGTCTCTACTGCTTATCATGGCAGCCGTCATGGTCGGTCCCAAACTCGCGGAAATCGGCAGGCAAGCTCGCCAAAGCGAGACACATAATCAGATCTCGCACCCGGCGGATAGTGCGGAGTGGCAACGTAAATTCCGTGAGCTGGTGTCCCCTGAGATTCGGGTCCTTACCCGTTCGCTAAAAGATATCGTTGCCGACGGCGAAACTCCCTCGGACCGGACGATTGTCGATCTGAAATTGGCCCGAGACGGAAAACTGATCGAAGCGAAAATCAGCCAGAGCTCAGGTGTAGCGCGCCTCGATGAGGCCGCCTTGCAGATGGTGAGGGAATTTGAGCAACTTCCCAAGCCATCCTCAGATATGCTTGGTGATCCTGTTGTCCTTCAGTTGCCTATCGATTTCAGAACCGAATGATCGGCAAGGAGCCTCCGGAATGCGCAGATAGAGGTTGGTACTGAAGACGCCCAGTTATAAGGAACAACAGTGAGATTTAGCATTTTTCCTCACCGATCCGTCGAGGAACGTGCTTCGGAGACTAAATCCGCGATTGCGACATGCGCGTCGTTTGGAGCTGTCACGTTTGTTGGACCGGGGCTTTTCTTTTTTGGTGCCGACGTTCCGCCCCATGGGAACTCGAAATGGCCGAAAGGGTGAATACCAATCGTTTCATTTTCACTGATACCCTTTGGGTTGGCTCCGGCTGAGGACGAAATCTGACTTTGTCGGCGTCATCCTAAAGTCAACCCGCTGCAAGTTGGATGTGAAAAGAGTACAAACAAAAAGGCAATAAAATTAAAAAATTTGTTTACGGTTCAAACAATAAAAGCACCAAAACCAAGCAGGACGAGACAGATCAGCGTGATAGGTGCAATTTTTTTGTTTTTCTTTTCATGTTCATTTGCTTTATTCATTCGTCGTCGGTCGAACGATTTTAATCGAGTAAGATAATTCATACAAGGCGATATTTCATATGGCACTTCAATCTTCGCGAGAATTACTTTTCGAACCAATGAATTTGCTGTTGGAATTGCAGCGTCTTTTCCCCGATTTTATTGATGAAACACTGGTAGAGGATATTCGTTCTGGTGATGCCAGCCTGCATACGGTGATGATTATGTTCGCTTCCTCATTCGATGCCAAAACGGCAAATCCGTCACAACTTGCTGGCTTGGCGACGTTGATTGACCGATGCATTACAGTTCCGGATCGCCTGGAAAATGCTATTGGCACGTGCTTCCTTGAACATCTCCCCCAGATTGATCGACAAAAAACACTTTTGAAGTTTCTTTCACCAGAGGTGCTTACTTACCTGCGTTTTCATAATTAACCGCGGCATCGTCTATATCTGGAATCTGCTTCTCCGTTCTCGTTATTATGTGTAGATGCGAAAAGGCGGATACGACGTACCCACCGAATGCAAATCGGATCCAGGACCCAGCCACGCTAGACGCGAAGTGCGACAACCGGGATTGAATTCCTCGGCTGCCTCTTCGCCGCAGGGCGATAAACCAGAATAGCGCTGCAACGACTGCGCCGCGGGCCGAAAGGTGCCGCTTCGTACCGCAAAATTATCACGCCCGCCCTGAGGTCGAGGGCCATTCAGCGGAAATCGTTTTCGGGCAGATGATGATGAGGGCAGCAAAACCTAGTGTTCAAACATCGTCAAACCGCGCCAGGCAGGCAAATCGTCGAGAAACGTCAGCAATCCTGCCCAATTGCAAATTAGTGGCCAAAAAGGCCAAATATCGTGTCATTCGACAAATAAGAGGGGGGTGGCGATCCCGACAGGATTCGAACCTGTGACATTCAGCTTAGAAGGCTGACGCTCTATCCAACTGAGCTACGGGACCTCGCCTTTCGAAAAAGATCAAATATATTTCTATTAATGCAGGGCTTTGCCAGCAAAGCCCTGCCGAATTATCGCATCGCGCGGCCTGAAGCAATTGTCAGGCCATACAGGCAATCAATGCGTCCAGGGCATTGTCCGGTCGAAACGGAAATTGTCCGAATAGGAAACCTTGCGGCGCTTCGGCTCATTCGGTTCCGTAATGCGATAGGCAATGCTGTTACGCTTTGCATAATCGACTGCTTCTTCCTGCGTGGAGAAGAACAGACGAATCTGACTCTTCATATCACCGGAAGAAGTATATCCCATCAAAGGCTCGACACTACGTGGGCTTTCCGGCTCATATTCCAAAAGCCACTGGTCTGTCTTAGCCTGACCGGACTGCATTGCAGTCTTAGCTGGACGGTAAATACGTGCAACCATTTGAAGAACCCTGAACTACTCTCTTGCCCCACCGGGGTGCTGAAAATCCACCAAGCCAATAGTTTACACGGGAATGCATGTCAACGCGATAAAGACGCACGCCACGGTCTGCGTCGGAGCGTGCATATATCGACCATTTCAAATCTTGGGGAAGATGGTCGGAGCGGCAGGATTCGAACCTGCGACCCCCTGATCCCAAATCAGGTGCGCTACCAGACTGCGCTACGCTCCGTGGCCCTCTCGGACGTTGAGTTCCCTAGAGAATTCGTATTCTTAAGGCAAGAGCTATTTTCTAACTTTTATAAAAAAAATAAACTAAACAGCTCATTATGGGACATGTTTTGCCCTTTAACCTGACACTGGCACAGAGAGCATGCTCAGCTTCGCATCAATGACCGGGATCGACCGGGTCGCAAACGAGCTATTCGACAGCCACACCTTCAAGCAACCAAGGTCTTTCTCGTGCGAAATAGCAGAATCAGCGAATTGACAGCTCAGTTAAAGTAAGCTTACCAATTATCTGCCTGCATAAATTAGTGTTTCATAATCTAACTGTCATTCGGGAGAATGATGGCCGTTCATTGCATAACCGTCGAAAAAATTAAGACGGTGCATTCGATATCAAGGAGAGGAACTGCACATCCAGGAAGGGAGGACCTATGCCCTGGAATCAAGTTTATGACCCTTTGGGGAGCATGTTCTGGTCGACATTGCTTGCCGCCCTGCCAATTGTCGTCCTGCTGGGCGGCATCGGCTTTTTCCACATCAAAGCGCACACCGCAGCCATACTTGGTCTTCTGACGGCGCTTGTTATCGCAGTCGTCGGCTTCGGCATGCCTGCCGATATGGCCGGTGCCACCGCCGTTTACGGTGCTGCCTATGGACTTCTGCCCATCGGCTGGATCATTCTCAACGTCATATTTCTCTATCGACTGACCGAACAGACTGGCCAGTTCAACATTCTGCGTGATTCTATCGCGGGCATCACGCCGGATCGCCGCCTCCAGCTTCTCTTTATCGCCTTTTCGTTCGGTGCCTTCTTTGAAGGTGCTGCTGGTTTTGGCACTCCCGTTGCGGTGACGGCTGCTATGCTGATGGGACTCGGTTTTGCTCCCCTGCCCGCGGCAGGCCTTTCACTGATCGCGAACACAGCCCCGGTAGCCTATGGAGCGCTCGGAACGCCTGTCATCGCGCTTTCGGCCGTGACCGGGATAGACCTTATGCAACTCTCCGGGATGATCGGACGTCAGCTTCCGTTCTTTTCCGTCATTGTGCCTTTCTGGCTAATTTGGGCCTTTGCGGGACGCAAGGGCATGCTGGAAGTCTGGCCTGCGCTACTGGTGGCTGGCGTTGCCTTCGCCGTTCCGCAATATCTGGTGTCCAACTTCCATGGACCGTGGCTGGTGGACGTCGTCGCGGCGATCTGTTCGATGGCAGCTCTGGCGGGTTTCCTGCGCATCTGGCAACCGAAACGGATTTGGACATCCACCGGCAAGGAGGGAGAAGCAGATTCGACACCGGTGTCGGCCCCACCCAAGCATTCGACCGGAACCGTTTTCCGAGCATGGACTCCCTGGCTCATCCTATCGGTATTCGTGTTCCTCTGGGGTACACCGCAATTCCGAGCATGGCTCGACTCGCTCTGGGTCTGGAAAATGCCGATCCCCTATCTGCACAATCTGGTGTTCAAGGTTCCGCCGGTAGTCGCCGAAGCGCATTCAGAAGCTGCAGTCTACACGCTCAATCTGCTTTCGGCCACCGGCACGGGCATCCTGCTCTCGGCAGTGGTCGGCGGACTGGTGCTCGGCTTCAATCCGCTGAGGCTTCTAAAGGAATATGGCAAGACCGCTTATGTTGTTCGCTTCTCGCTGATCACAATCTCGGCCATGCTGGCGCTTGGCTATGTCACACGCTATTCAGGCACCGATGCAACCCTCGGTCTTGCGTTCGCGCAGACTGGCTGGGTCTATCCGTTCTTTGGAGCGATGCTCGGCTGGCTTGGCGTTGCACTGACAGGGTCCGACACGGCGTCGAATGTGCTGTTTGGCGGCTTGCAAAAGATCACGGCGGAACAGCTCGGCCTATCGCCTGTCTTGATGGCGGCGGCAAACTCCTCCGGTGGCGTGATGGGCAAGATGATCGACGCACAGTCTATCGTCGTCGCCTCGACCGCGACGCAGTGGTACGGGCATGAATCAAAGATCCTGCGCTATGTGTTCTTCCATTCAATCGCACTTGCTGCACTCGTGGGCCTACTGGTTATGGCTCAGGCCTATCTGCCGCCATTCACCTCTATGGTTCCGGCAGAAGCACTACCCGCCATCACGCATTGACCGACAGGCGAACCCACGCGAGCGCTCCTCCGTGGGTTTTCTGTTTTTGTGAAGGCTTTTGTAAAATCTCTCAGGGGAACCAAATCGCACGTGCACGCGTTTTCATTTCACTACAACCAGTTGGAGACTGAATGTGAATAGAAACGGGCTTTATCTGATTATTGGCGCGCTGATTGTCGTGTCTGCAGGCCTCGCGGTTTATGTCTATCGTGAAGAGACCAAACCCGCCGGGATTGAGATGAAAATCGGAGAAGGTGGTGTTTCCATTCAGGAAAACTGAAATCGGCAAGACGTTATAAACATATAAACCGATTAAGATTTCAAACGCTTACGCTTTGTGATGAAACGTTTTGGACTTCGCCATGTTATTCGGGGCACCAGATAAAACGGAGGACCGAAATGGGTATCCAGACTGTTTCCGACGAGCTTTATCGTCGTCATGAACGCGAATGGGCAGAGCTGCGTAACGCAGTTGAGGCAAGCGAAGCCAACCAACGGCAGCAGGAGAAGGCTTCCGGCCAGACCTCCTGCGATGACAAGACGTCTGGGCAACCGTAAGTCTTCACCAATCTACATTGAAACGCCGCGAAAGCGGCGTTTTTTGTTTCCGATTCGTCGTTTCAGCCGTTCGCGCCTGATGCTTCGGTAACCAAATGCGAAGGAACAATTGGTAGCGTCTCCCCATCGCGATTCGAACAGGAGACAGACGATGGCTGCACGGAAACGCACCACCCGCTCGCCCAAGCGCTCCACAAAGCGTTCAAGCAGGTCGTCGGGCAAGTCGTCCGGCTCGTCCACTCCTGTGCTCGCGCTTGCCGCCATCCTCGGCCTTGGTGCTTTCAGCCTGTGGGCAACCTCGCAGCACAAGAGCCCGCAAGCCGCGATAACAGCCCTGTTCCAGCGCCCCGCTTCCAAGCCGAGCCCACAGCCGGTTGCGAGAGCCGAGCCAAAGACGACCGTCACCAGCAAAGCCCCCGAGAGCAAGGTGCCAGCAAAGGACTTTGGCGCCGCCGTCGGCCCTGTACCACGTCCATCGGCGCCAGTTGCGGCACCCGCACCGCAAAAGCCGGTACAGCAGGCGGCAATCCAGACCGCCACCCCGCCCCGCCCCACAAATCAGGTTGTTGTGTCCCCACCCGCCGCGGCACTGCGCTCGATGCCTCCGCGTGGCGTCAACACTCCGGCAAGCTCCCCATCGGTGATTTATGCCAAGGCGCGACTCACCATCCATAAGAATGCCTGGAACAAGTCGCCATCCATCGGCGTCGTGGAAAAAGGCCGCGAGATGCGCTCCTATGGGAAGACTGGACGCTGGCATCGCGTGATCGTCCCGAAGACCAATATGATCGGCTGGGTGCATGAAGATCAGCTTATCGGTGGACGCAACAAGCCTGACAGTGCAAGCCTGATAACCGGTTCTATTGCCAGGAAACCGCAAACTGCAACGGCAGCCGCACCGAAACATGTTTCAAATCCAGCGCATTCGCGCATGGAGCCGCCCAAAGCTGTCGGAAAGAAAAACTAAACCGGACCACGCGCCATTGCTTCGAGCTGCCGGTCACCAGGCAGATAATCGAAGCCTGCTTCAGTCAACGATGAGCTATCCGCGACCAGATCGCCATAAAGTTGGTCGTAAAGACCGCTTTTGCCAGCTGCTGATAACAGGAGCCGCATGAAGACCGGCGGAACAGGTGCCAGACGCACAGGCTTTCCCAAGGCAGCACGCAGTTTTGTCACGAGTTCTTTTGTGGAGCGCGGTTGTGGCTCCGCAAGATGAAAAACCCGCCCTGCAACTTTTTCTGCAGGGGCAACGCTTAAGAATGTCAGCGCACGTGCGACATTTTCAAGCGAGACTAAACTGCGCCTGTTGTCTGCCAGACCAAACGGCAACGGCAATCCGCTATCGCAGAGCTTTACCAAGGCTTTAAGGTTCGCCCGCGCTCCAGGACCGTACACGAGAACCGGGCGCGCGATGACGATCTCGATCCCGTTGATTTCACGCAGATCGGCTTCCGCCTTTGCCTTGGCACGCCCGTAATCGTCACGCGGTTTCAGTGGCATGTCCGGCGTCAGCGGCAACGGATTTCCGGCGATCGTATAGATCGTGGATACAAACACGAAGCGCCCTACACCGGCGGCTTTTGCGTTGGCAGCAAGTTCCACGGCCAGTCGATGATTGACCGCATCGAATGTATCTGCATCTGGTCGTTCTGCGCCGGTGCGGTGGGCGAGCGCGGCACAATGGATGACCGTTTCCACACTTGAAAAATCCGGATCAGATAGTTCATTCCGGGACAGAGGCAGGACATCATGCCCTTCCCCGATTAGCATTTGAGTGAGTGCGCTTCCGATAAAACCACCCGCTCCGGTAACCGCGATCTTCATCCTCAGCGTTCCGGCTGTTCGCTGCCTGCCAGAACCTGAGCGGCAAGCGCACGCGTGATGCGGCTTTTCTGCTCAAGTGCTGCCCGGTCAAGCTTGTCGACAATCAGGATCGCCGACAAAAGCGAACGCTCTATCCGGCTCACCAGATAGGCGACGACATGCGGCTCGACGCTTACTTGCCGGTCCGCGAAGAGTTTGTGAATGACGCCGGAAAGCAGCAGGTCGTCCGGTTCAGAAATTTCCACGACGGTTGCAGCCTTGAGGCGCGAAGCAAGATCAGGGAGCTTGACGTTCCAGTTCGCGGGCCACAGGCGGGAAGTCATGAGCAGCGAAGGCCCAACGCCCTGAGCCGCATTCTGCCGAACGCTGTTGATGAGATGGAAAAGTCCGGTTTCATCGAAAGACGTCGCGCCAATATCGTCGATCAGCACCGGATATTCGGCGGCGCCGTTCACGGCTTCCTCGGTAATGTTCGTGGGGTCTACCAGAAGCGCACCTGTTCCGGCGCGCCAGATTTCCGCCAAATGCGTCTTGCCCGATCCTGTCGGCCCAGCAAGGATCGTGACAGGCGACAGCCAGTTCGGCCAGCGATCGATAAGATCGACAGCGGCACGGTTAGAACCCGTGACGATCATGTCTTCCCGATGATAACCGGGCTGGTGCTCAAGATTCAACGGAATCTGGCGCGGTGCTTCACGCATCGCGGCCTCCTGCAAATCCCGTTTCAAACCTTGCCCGGTTACGACCCAATCTCATTTCTCTTTGCCCGCATTCTCGCCTGCCTCGATCAACGGCCCGGCGTCGGGGTTCGACTGATGGTAGGCAGGATCATACATCGGTGAGTGGAGATAGCTATTCAATGCGAACCGCACAAGCACCCCGACCGCAGCTGCGGCAGGCACTGCCACCAGCATTCCTGTAAAGCCAAACAGCGAGCCGAAGGCAAAAAGGGCGAACATGAGCCAGACCGGATGAAGCCCCACTGACGAGCCAACCAGCTTTGGCTGGAGGATATTTCCTTCCACAAACTGACCAAGAAAAAACACACCCGCGACTGCACAGATCATAATCCAGTCAGGCCAGAACTGGACCAGCGCCACACCGATGGCGAGTGCCAGGCCGACAAACGAACCGATATAAGGAATAAAGCTGATAAGACCGGCAAAAAAGCCGATCAGCAAGCCGAAATTAAGCCCGGTCAGCGTGAGACCTATTGCGTAATAGGTTCCCAGAATGAGGCAGAGTGTTCCCTGCCCGCGAATGAAACCGGCGACGGCGGCATTCATCTCAAGTGCGATGCGGCGCACGATATGAAGCTGGCGGCGCGGCACCCATGAATCGATGCTGCTGACCATGCGATCCCAGTCGAGAAGCATGTAGAAAGCAACCACCGGGGTGACGACGAAAAGGCCCGCAATATCGATCAGCGATTTCCCCGAATTCCACAGGGACTGAAGCAGGGTCGACAGGAAACCGGCGCCCTGCTGGAGCAGCGAACTCAGATTTTGCTGAATGACCGAACTGTCAATGCCGATATATTTCTTCAGCCATTGCGAATCCTCATTCGCCAGCAGCGACTGCAGCTGGGTGATGTATTCGGGGATTTTGGAAATGAAATCCGCGAGCTGCGTTGCGAGAATCGGCACAACAATCATCAAACCGAGAATCAGCGCCATGAGGAAGATGAGCAGGATGACAATCGTGGCCGCAAGCCGCGACAGGCCGAAACGCTCCAGCCTGTCTGCGACAGGGTCGAGGAAGTAGGCCAGCGCCATGCCCGCAACGAAAGGCAACAGGACTGAACTAAATACGATCAGGAACAATATAAAGACCGCGACGGTCCCCACCCAGAACATCGCCTGACGACGCACCGACGAGCTGGTCAGGGCGCCGACTTCCACATTGACGTGGATGTCGCCATCCCGAACTGTCGCTTCCGACTGACGGATCGTTCGGCTGGCGCTCGTGCGCGTGGGGGTTGGTTTCTTGACCATAGGCGTCCATTTTCTAGGAAACGTATTGGATAAGCCTGTCCTGATAACAGGATGGCGTTACGGATATCTTATTGCGGTCGGGAACAAGTTAGAACGGTTTGCGCGGATTGCAATGTCTGTGCGAGAGGCCCGACGAAACACAACCTTCTATCGAGTACTGGACAGTGCTTTACGATTTCAGGCAGAAACCTGCGCTGTTTCGCTCTTTTCGTGCTCTGTGGCCTTGCAGGCAGCGCCGTCTCGTGCCATTGCGCGCACATTCTCTGTTTGTCGCATTTTTCTTGAGCAAAACCGTTACACGCTTTTGCCGAAAATGCATTAAACAACTGCGTGGATAAGCACCCAATTTCAGGAGCAGGCCATGACCATGGAAAACAAGCCCGCCGATAAGCCCGCTGGCCAGAACGGCCTGACCTATGCGCAGGCTGGTGTCGACATCGATGCCGGGAACCTGATGGTCGAGAAGATCAAGCCGCTCGTTCGCTCCACGCGCCGCCCCGGTGCGGATGGCGAGATCGGCGGTTTTGGCGGACTGTTCGACCTCAAGGCTGCTGGCTTCAAGGACCCGGTACTCGTTGCCGCTAATGATGGCGTCGGCACCAAGCTGAAGATCGCTATAGATGCCGACAAGCATGACACAGTGGGCATCGATCTTGTTGCCATGTGCGTCAACGATCTTGTCGTGCAGGGTGCTGAACCGCTTTTCTTCCTCGACTATTTTGCGACCGGCAAACTTTCGCCGGATCAGGGTGTCGATATCGTAGCGGGTATCGCCGAAGGGTGCCGACAGGCCGGCAGCGCGCTGATAGGCGGTGAAACCGCTGAAATGCCAGGCATGTATCGCGACGCTGATTATGATCTTGCCGGTTTCGCGGTTGGCGCAGCTGAACGCGACCGTCTGCTGCCGCGTGGTGATGTTGCCGAAGGTGACATAATACTCGGCCTTGCTTCGTCCGGTGTGCATTCCAACGGATTTTCGCTGGTGCGCCGCATCGTCGAACTCTCCGGCCTCGGCTGGAAGTCCGACGCACCGTTCCAGCCGGGCGCGACGCTCGGTGAAGCACTGCTCACGCCCACACGTATTTATGTGAAGCCCCTTCTTGCTGCGATCCGCGCTTCAGACGGCATCAAGGCGCTGGCACACATCACCGGTGGCGGTTTTCCCGACAATATTCCGCGTGTCCTGCCGGAAGGTCTCGCCGCCGAAATCGATCTTACGTCGATTTCCGTTCCGGCGGTTTTCTCCTGGCTTGCCAAGACGGGCGGCGTCGAGCCGAACGAAATGCTGCGCACATTCAATTGCGGCATCGGCATGATTGCCGTCGTGAAGCCTGAGAAGGTCGAAGAAGTCGTGGCTGCCCTTGCCGCTGAAGGCGAAAAGGTTGTCACGCTCGGCCAGATGGTGAAGCGTGAAAAGGACGGCGTCATCTACAAGGGCACGCTTTCGCTATGAGCCGCAAGCGGGTCGTCATCTTCATTTCGGGGGGCGGTTCCAATATGGAGGCGCTGATCCGCGCCACTGAAACCACTGGTTTTCCGGCGGAAGTAATGGCGGTCTTTTCCGACAAGGAAGAAGCTGGCGGCCTTGCCAAGGCAAAAGCTGCCGGTATTGCGACACAGGTCTTCAAGCGTAAGGACTATGCCTCGAAGGATGCGCATGAAGATGCCATTCTGGAGGCCCTCGCCGCATTGAAGCCGGATATCGTCTGCCTCGCAGGCTATATGCGCCTTTTGTCGGGCCGCTTCATTGCTCCCTATGAAGGCCGTATCCTAAATATTCACCCTTCCCTGCTCCCGCTCTTCCCCGGACTGCATACACATCAGCGCGCGCTGGATGCGGGCATGAAAGTCGCAGGCTGCACCGTTCATCTGGTCACGGAAGGGATGGACGAAGGTCCAATTCTGGCCCAAGCAGCAGTTCCGGTGCTCGCTGGCGATGATGCCGAAGCGCTCGCAGCCCGCGTTCTGAAAGCCGAGCACCAACTTTATGCGTTGGCTCTTCGCAAATTTGCCGATGAACACAACGGCCAGCAGGATTTGACCGATGCGATGGTTCTGAGCGCCTGATGGCACTGTTTCCATGTTCAACCGCGGCAAATTAATCACAGACGAAGTTTTTTGTTAATAAAACTTTAATTTCCCGCAAAAAGCTCTAATTCCCATTCGTAACGGAACTTGCTTCGGCAAATCTCGTTAAGGGACGTGTAAGCGTCTCTTTCAATATGTGTTTTAGAAGAGGACAAGGACATGTCTCTCCGTTTTTCGACTTCCTTCCTTTCGACAATGGCCGTGATTTCGGGCATTGCCGTCACGGCTCCAGCTATTGCTGCCGACTACGTTGCTCCTCCCGCTTCAGGTCGCACCCAGCCGCGCTCGGAAGTCGGCACGCTGTCCTGCGACATCGCTCCAGCCATCGGCGTCATCATCGGCAGCCAGCAGGATGTAGATTGCGTATTCAGCCCCGCCCGTGGACGTGGTCCGGCTGAACGTTACACAGGGACGATTACCAAGCTTGGCATCGATGTCGGCTTCATCAATGGCGGTCGTGTCGCCTGGGCCGTCTGGGCCCCGACCGTTCGTCCTGAAGGCGCCCTTCAGGGCCGTTATGTAGGCGCATCTGCCAATGCAGCGATCGGCGTCGGCTTCGGCACCAACATCCTGACCGGTGGTTCGTGGAAGACGATTTCGCTTCAGCCAATTTCGCTTCAGGGCCAGCGCGGCCTGAATGCAGCTGTGGGTGTTTCCAAGCTGAAACTGCGTTACGCTGGCTGACGAGCAGCGCGAATAAACAACAACGCCAGGGCACATAAATAAACTATATATGCGCCCCGGCGTTGTTGGAAAAATATCTATGCACCCCAAGTATTTTTGATGCGCATCTGATCCGAAAACCGTTTCACACTTTTCAGGATGCGCTCAGTTTGCGAATCCAGATCTTGGTGTCATGCACCGCCAGCCCGCCATAGGGGGCGGCAGGTTCAGCGCCGATCAATATATTGATCCCCTCGCCGCGCTCGAATGTCGAGTTCGGGAAAATGCCCTCCGACACCACGACACCACGCTTTTGCCCGGCACGCAGCACGGCATGAAGCACCAGCTCGCCGCGATGATTGCCGATCTCGATTCGCTCGCCATTCTCGATGCCAAGCTTTGCCGCATCGTCAGGATGAATAAGCAATTCAGGCCGGATTTCCTTGGCGCGCGATGTCGGTGTCTCGGCAAAAGTCGAATTCAGGAAGTTATGCGCCGGTGAGGTTGTCATACGGAAGGGATGTTCAGCATCCACCGTTTCGATCACTTCCCAATAATCCGGGAATTCAGGGATCGACTGGAAAGGCCCCTGAAGCCCCATAACTTCCGGCGGCTTGTTCGGCGACGGGCTTCCAGTCCAGTCAGGTCGGAAGCGGAATTTGCCATCCGGCCATTTGAAGCCATTAATATAATGTGCTTCTTCGAAGGGCGGTTGCAAATCGACAAACCGCTTTTCCTTCAATTCATCGAATTGCGGCAAGTCGCTATTGGCATTCATGTTGTCAATCAGTGTGCGCTCATCGAGATCAAAACCCGGCAGATGCGCTACGCCGAGACGTTTCGCCAATTCATTGATAACAAAGATATTCGGGCGCGCATCGGCAAGAGGCTCGATCAGCTTCGGCCCCAGGACGACATGCTGCTGTCCACCGCCGCGATAAATATCGTCATGTTCAAGGAATGTCGTCGCAGGCAGGACGACATCGGCCATCTTCGCCGTATCGGTCATGAACTGTTCGTGCACCGCAATGAAAAGGTCCTCGCGCGCAAAGCCCTTGCGAACCAGCCGCTGTTCCGGCGTCACATTCATCGGATTCGTGTTCTGGATCAACATCGCCATGACAGGCGGGCCGCCATATAGCGCCTCAGCGTCACCGGTAAGAATGCGACCGATCTTCGACTGATCAAGAAAACGAAGCCCGACGTCCTGCATGGCGCGACCTTCGATCTCGCGCTTGTCCATTTTGAAGATGCCAGAATTGGAATGGAATGCGCCGCCGCCTTCATAAAGAAAAGCGCCCGTCACACAGGCAATTGAAGAAGCTGCGTGCATGTTCACCGCGCCGTTGCGCTGGCGGGTGAAACCATAGCCGAGACGGAAATAGGTGCGCTTAGTCTTGCCGACGAGATGAGCAAATGCCTCGATCTCTTCAACGGTCAGGCCGGTAATAGCGGCAGCCCATTCCGGCGTCCGGGTCTGAAGATGTGCTTCCAGTCCTTTCGGATCGTCAGTGTAGCGCTCCAGATAGTCCCAGTCGGCAAGGTCATCACGGAACAGCACATGCATGACCGCGCAGGCAAAGGCGCCATCCGTTCCCGGTTTCAGCACAATGCCCATATCCGCTTGCCGGACGGTCGCATTTGCATAAACGTCGATGACGACGATCCTGGCACCGCGTTCCTTGCGCGCCCGAACTGCGTGGGTCATCACATTGACCTGCGTGGCGGCGGCATTGGTGCCCCAGATCACCACCACATCTGCCTTCGCCATTTCGCGTGGATCAGGACCGGTCAGGCTTCCTGTTCCCGCGAAATAGCCGGTCCAGGCCATATTGGTGCAGAAACTGTCGAACTGGTTGGAATAGCGCTTGGCAAAGCGTAGGCGATTGATCGAGTCGCGTTGTACCAGCCCCATAGTGCCCGCATAGTAATACGGCCAGACGCTCTCGCTGCCATAGTTGCGCTCTGCTTTCAGAAAACGCTCGGCAATGAGATCAAGAGCTGCTTCCCATGAAGCTTCCTTCCATTGCCCCTCACCTTTCGCACCGGCACGAACCAGTGGATGCTTGAGGCGGTCAGGATGATGAACGCGCTCGGCATAGCGCGCCACCTTCGCGCATATGACACCAGCCGTGTAGCTGTTGTCCTTTGCGCCGCGCACGCGCCCAATTGTGCGCCCATCGAGAATTTCGACATCGAGTGCGCAAGTTGATGGACAGTCGTGCGGGCAAGCCGAATGACCTGTTTTGATATTCGAGATAGGAGCGTGCTGGTTCATGTTACTTTATTATCTCAAGCCACTTCGCGCAGAAACGAATTTCTGCTGGAAGATTGTCACTGTGACGAAATAAATTTTCACGACAGGCGCAGCGAAATCGCGCCAAGAACGATAAGACCGGCAGCGATGAACCTCGGCAAGCCAACCCTTTCCTTCAACACGAGCGCCGAGATGAGCACGCCGAAGAGTATCGCCGTTTCACGAAGCGCCGCCACGACGGCAATCGGAGCCATGGTCATCGCCCAAAGAGCCAATCCGTAGGAACCGATGGTTCCGACACCGCCAATCATAGCCGGTCGCCAATGATTGCGCAGATATTGGATAAACCTGTCCGGTTCACGATAAAGAGCCCAGCCTGCCAGCGGTATGGCGTTCATCAAAAACAGCCACAGTGTGTAGGACAATGGTTCGCCCGAAACACGGACACCGAGGCCATCAATGATCGTATAGCTTGCTATGAAGCCCGCATTCGCCAGAGCAAGCAACGCGGTACGGCTTGATGCACCACGATTTCTACGCCGCGCGTCAAGTGCCATCGCCAGAACGCCGGAACAGATCAGCGCGATGCCGAGCCAGCTCTGCCAGCCCATGACCTCGCCAACCAGTGGAGCACTGACCATTGCCACCAGCAAGGGCGGCGTGCCACGCATAATGGGATAGGCTTCGCTCATGTCGCCGGATTTATAAGCTGCGGCCACGAGCGACATGTAGAAGGTCTGCGTGATTGTCGACAGCAACATATAAATCCAGCTTGCCGGGTTCGGCAGCGACAGAAAAGGCAAGGTGAAAAGAGCAATCAAACCCGCGGCGCTCGTCACGCTTGCTGCACCGAAGAATTTGTCTCCGCTTCCCTTCACAATTGCGTTCCAGCTCGCGTGGAGGAACGCACCAAAGAGGACGATCAGAAGGACGCCACCAGACATTTCGGGACTCGACTCAAAGCTAAGGAGCGGATGTTGAAGGTTGTATGTCATATTTGTGACAGCAGAGATATTGCAGGAACGACGCAGACCGGGGCCTTTTTGGATATCACTGCCTCTTGCCGAAAACTGGCTGACATGAAACAAGCGCAGCCATGAATTATCGTCACGCCTATCACGCCGGAAATTTTGCGGATGTCGTCAAGCACGTCATCCTGACCCGTCTTGTCGAATATCTGAAACACAAGGATCAGGCCTTTCGCGTCATCGACACGCATGCAGGCATCGGCCTTTACGACCTGAAGGGCATCGAGGCAGGCAAGACCGGCGAATGGACAGGCGGTATCGACCGCATCATCGATGCGGTACGGAAAGGGCAGGTCGAGCAGCCCGTGCTGAAACTTCTGGAGCCCTATCTCGCAGCCGTTCGTGCGGTCAACAACAGTGAAAAGCTTCGCCATTATCCGGGTTCGCCCCTTCTCGTCCGGCATTTGCTACGCAAGCAGGACCGTTTGTCCGCACTGGAACTGCATCCGCAGGACTCCACCAAGCTGGCGAAACTTTTCGACGGTGATTATCAGGTCCGCGTGACCGAGCTCGACGGATGGCTGGCGCTTGGCGCTCACCTCCCGCCCAAGGAAAAACGCGGCATGGTTCTGGTCGACCCTCCTTTTGAAAAAGAGGGCGAGTTCGACCGTCTAGTTGATGGCCTGACTAAGGCGCATAAGCGCTTCGGCGGCGGCATTTATGCACTGTGGTATCCGGTGAAAGACCGCAGAGAAACGGAACTGTTCACCCGGCAGCTGCGGGAAACCGGTATTCCGAAGATCATGCAGATCGAGCTTGCGATTCGTGCACCGTCCATTGAACCACGCCTGGATGGCACCGGCATGATTGTCGTTAATCCGCCCTATACACTCGAAAGTGAGATGCAAACCCTGCTTCCCTGCCTTACCAAACTTCTGGCCGAGGAAAAAGGGAGCAATTTCAGCATCAAGTGGGTGCGCAGCGAGACGGATCGGACTTGACCCGCGTGAATTGCTGACAGAAACTGCGCCTCAACGCTTCGGCTATCACGGATTAAAGCGGGCGTGAGCTCGCAATTTGGGACAGGACAGAGATATGCAACGAACCCTGGAACGTATCGGACAGTATTCACGTACAGCCCTGTTTGCGGCATCTGTCCTTCCGCTTACGCTTGTGTCTCTGCCGGCCAGTGCCGCAGACTATCTTACTCCAACTCCAGCCGGAGTTGCCGATGCAGGCGCATGCAGCCAGCAGAGCGTTTTGCGCTCAGTGGTTTCCGATTTCGGCTATCAAGTGCGTCATGTTCCGAACCTGCCGCAGGTCGGAATTTCGGCGATGAGCGATGTTCAGCTGACACGCTATGAGCCGAAGACCAATCCGGCTCAGATTGAACGTACCTATTGCAAGGCAACTGCCGTTCTGACCGACGGCCAGTATCGTTCGGTCTGGTATATGGTAGAAGAAGGTCAAGGCTTTGCCTCGGTGGGCCGCAACGTCGAATTCTGCGTCGACGGTTTCGACCGCTGGTATGTGTACGACGCAAGTTGCCGCGTTCTTCGCTAAAAATTGAGCGGCTTGATACGGTCAGTCGTTGATTGAGTGGAGGGCACATGCTGCGAAAGTTTGGAGCAGGTGCGTTTACGTTGCTCGCAACGGCAGTTGCGAGCACTTTGGCAGTTGTGCCAAGCTGGGCGGATGACGTTCCGGGCGAGTTCGACTTCTACGTCCTCGCCCTCTCCTGGTCGCCGAGCTATTGTGCCTCCGAAGGCCCCCGCGCCAACAAGCAGCAATGTGGAACCAGTCGTCCCTTTGGTTTTGTGGTGCACGGCCTCTGGCCACAGAACGAATGGGGCTATCCGGCAAACTGCCAGTTCGATAATGCCCGCAGTCGGGGCAGCTACGTGCCTCGTCCGATCATCTCCCGCCTGTCAGATATCATGCCTTCTGCCGGTCTTGTCGCTTATCAATGGCGCAAACATGGCAGCTGTTCGGGCTTGTCGCAGGACGAATATTTCTCCACGCTGCGCAACGCTTTCGATCAAGTTCGCATTCCACCCAGCCTGCGCAATCTGGCGAGCGGTCGGCGCGTAGATCCTCTTCTCGTTGAAAAAGCCTTTATCGCAGCCAATCCCGGCATGAAACCGGACGGTATTTCGATAAGCTGCAAGCGTAACTATCTTCAGGAAGTTCGTATCTGCATGACAAAGGACCTGCAATATCGCGCTTGCGGTCAGGTCGATGCCAATGCCTGCCGAAGCCGCTCAGTCATGATGCCCGCCACGCAATAAGCTCACATACCCTGTTTAGGAACTAACGATGACACAGATTCTCTATTCGCCCGCTTCGCCCTACAGCGCGAAGGTTCGCATGGCCGCCCACTACGCCGGCATTCCGTTTGAAAGCGTCGTCGTCAACACCTCGGCAGAACCGGAGAATCTCATCCACGCCAATCCGCTCGGGAAAATTCCGACGTTGGTAACGGATGATGGCAAATCGGTTTTCGACAGCCGTGCGATCACCCAGTATCTGAACCGGGCTTCGGGTAACAAGCTCTTCCCGCGCAATGCCGAAAAGCGCACCGATGCAGAGCGCTATGAAGCCATCGCCGACGGTCTTTGCGACGTGCTTCTGGCGCATGTATACGAGCGGCGACTTCGTCCGGAAGAGAAGATCCATCAGCCCTGGCTCGACCTGCAATGGCGCAAGGCCGAACGTGCGCTCGACCTCTTGAACGAAGCACCGCCTCGGCTGGCGGGCAAGCTGCATGGCGGTCATATCGCTATCGCGGCTACGCTCGGCTATCTGGCGCTGCGCTTCGAGGGCAAATGGGAACGCAATCGTCCCAAGCTGAAGCGCTGGATGAAGCGTTTTCAGGAATTACATCCTGAATTGGTGGAACTGCTGCCGCGCGGCTGATCCGTCTGCAAAGAAAAAACCCCGGATTTTGAACTACCCCCCAAGTTGGGTGTCCAACTTTCGGGGGGTAGTACGATTTTCCGGAGTTCTTTTTGCGGTCTATTGCTTCTTGTCGAGTGCCTGTATTATCCGATAGGCAGCCTTGACGCGCTCATCGATCGGGTAATTCCGGTTGGCAAGCAGAACAATTCCAGTCTTCTTCGCGGGAATAAAAGCCGCATAAGCACCGAAACCGTTGGTCGAGCCTGTCTTATTGATCAGGACATCCGCTGACAGCTGCAAGGGCTGGTCGAATTTCTTGATCCTGTGCGATTTCAGCGCCATGTCCGACGAATTGCCAGCAAGAAGCGTCTTAAGCGCAGTCGGATAGGTATAGAATTCCCAGCCAAGTCCCTGATTGTTCGCACCGACATGGTAGTAACCGGTATGCGTTGCCGCGACGGCTTTCTGGAAATCGGGCTTCAGAGATGAGCTGTCGATGTTCAGTTCGACGAAGCGGGCAAGATCAAGCGCCGTAGTCTTGATGCCATAGGCTTGTGCATCCAGCGCGCCGCCCGATACCCGGATCGGCTTGTTGGCTTTGGAATAGCCATAGGCGTAATTCTTCATCTGGCTTTCAGGCACATTGATGAAGGTGTTCTTCAGGCCGAATGCGGGCAGAAGCGTTTCTTCCATCAAAACGTCGAACGGCTTGTCCATGCTCCGTGCAGCCAGATAGCCGAACAGGCCGATGCTGGGATTTGAATAACGGCGCTGCGTGCTCGCCGGGTAATCGGGTTTCCAGTCCTTGAAATAAGACAGCATGGATTTGTCATCGGAAACAGTATCGGGAAATTGCAGCGGCAACCCTCCCGGTGTGTAGGTCCCGAGATCGAGCATAGTGATCTTGTCGAAGCTGCTGCCCGTCAGTTCGGGACCCCATTTGATAGCGGGATCGGACAGGGAGAATGCGCCGGTCGCCAGCCCGTAGCCCCCAAGCATTGCAGTGAAGGTCTTGCTAATCGAGCCTATCTCGAAGATCGTTTCTTCGGTGACTTTTTGCCCACTTTCCTTCGATGCCACGCCATAGCCGAAGAAATGGCTCTTACCGTCGATTGTTATGGCAACCGCCATGCCGGGGATTTTCTGCTCGGTCATGAGCGGGCGCACCGTTTCATCGACAATACGGCGCAAATCAGCATCATTCACCTTGCTCGCAGCCAGCGAACCATTATTCGGCATAATAGCCGCAGTGGCGAGGAAACCGATCAAAAATGTCGTATATTTTCTCATGACAGATAAATAAACCTCATGATTATGCGTTCCGCTGCATCTTTCTCAAGACATAGCCGGTATTGCGCGGTCCATAATATTGAAGCCCGCCTTGCGGGATATAAGCCTTTTAAGCCCAGCTTATATACGATGCTTGCGCTGGCGCGACAAACGACGTTATCTAGCATTTGGCATTAGAAAAATTTGGGGCAACATGGTTCGACCGCATCTCCCGCTCAATTCCCTGCGCGCTTTCGAGGCATCTGCGCGTCACTTGAGTTTTACGAAGGCCGCGATTGAACTTTGCGTCACGCAGGCGGCTGTCAGCCATCAGGTCAAAAGCCTCGAAACCCGTCTGAACGTGACTTTGTTCGAGCGCCTGCCCCGCGGACTGATGCTGACGAGCGAAGGAGAAACGTTGCTTCCCACACTGAAGGATGCATTCGACAGGATTGCTGGAACGCTTGAACGTTTCGAAGCGGGGCATTATCGGGAAATCTTGCGTGTGGGTGCGGTCGGCACCTTGGCCGTCGGCTGGCTTCTGCCACGTCTGCGCGATTTTCAGAATCGCTACCCATTCATCGACCTGCGGCTTTCGACCAACAACAACCGGGTGGACATTGCAGCGGAGGGACTGGATTACGCGATCCGTTTCGGCAGCGGTGCCTGGCACGGCATCGACGCGTTCAGACTGCTGGAGGCGCCCCTGTCACCACTTTGCATTCCGGAACTGGCACACGAATTGCGGGCACCTGTCGATCTCGCGCGGCATACTTTGCTCCGCTCCTACCGGGCCGACGAATGGACGCAGTGGTTTCTGGCAGCAGGCGTAACGGGCGACATGCCCCTGCCGCGAAGCGTCATGTTCGATTCGTCGCTCGCGATGATGGAAGCGGCCATGCAGGGAGCGGGTATTGCGCTTGCCCCGCCACTGATGTTCTCCCGGCAATTGCTGTCGGAAACCATTGTCCAGCCGTTCGAGACGACGGTGACGATGGGCGGCTACTGGCTGACAAGGCTACAATCGCGGACGGAAACGCAAGCGATGGCAGCTTTTCGCGACTGGCTGACAGATGCTGCGAACAACTGAGCTAAAAAACGCAACAAAAAACCGGGCAGTTGCCTGCCCGGTTTTCCGTGTTCAATTATCAGATAATTAGAACTTGTAGCCAACGCCGACGCGGATGTCGTGGGTGTCGAGCTTGTTACGAACCGATTCGTTGCCGAGGTCGTAGGTCTTGTTACCAAACTGGGTGTAGCGGTATTCGACGCGGCCCAGGATGTTGTCCGTGAGCTTGGCTTCCAGACCGGCACCAGCAGTCCAACCAACGCGGAACTTGCTTTCGTCGTCAAAGCCGTTGTCGAGCTTGACCTGCGAACCGGCAACACCAGCCGTGATGTACGGCATAACCGGGTTCAGGTCGTAACCGAGACGTGCACGCAGCGAGCCTTCGAAGCCCTGCTTAACTTCCAGACCGTCCTTGGTCTTCTTGGCCCAGGAGTAGCCAGCGTCGCCTTCAACACCGTATACGAACTGGTCCTGCTGGAAGTTCCAGCCAGCGTAAGCGCCAGCCTTCATATCGTCAGGCTTAATGGTGCCTACGGTGTCGGTCTTGGCCTTGTTCCAGCCGTAGCCGAGGTACAGACCAGTGTAGCCACCAGCCCAGCTGTACTGCGGAGCCATTTCGACCGGAGCCGGAACAGGAGGCTGTTCCTGAATGGCATCAGCAGCGAAAGCAGTCGCAGAGAACGGCAGCAGCGCAGCCGAGGCGATTACGAGAGACTTAAGAGTGCGCATAGCATTCTCCTTACACAAATTACCTTTAGCGCGGTCCCTTATCGGGCGGGCGATGTTGGGAGCAAATCGTCCATGCCGCGCTGACAGGATCGACATATCGGTGGTAATTGCGGCACGAAATGCCCGCTTCTGTGGAGAGAACCTGACGAGAACATGGCAAAAATACGATGTTGCATTATCGCAACGCCGACTTCAGCCACCTATATAGTGGGGGAACGTCGATTGCAGCGACGGCAACGTCCGGCGAAGTGAAACGAAGTCGCTGAAATCTCTACAAATTTGTCAGTTATGAACATTGCAGGCGCTGTTTTTAGCTGCAATCTTCCGACCGAAATGGCATGAAATCGATTGAAGAATCTCGATAAGAAAGTGTTTACCGTGTTGAACGATCAAGAGCCTCGCCTGCTTGCTAAATGCCCGGTTCTGGTCACCGGCGGCGCACGGCGCATTGGGAAGGCAATTGTCGAAGACCTTGCCGCCCATGGCTTCCCGGTCGCCATACACTATAAACACTCCATCGATGAAAGCGCCACCCTTGCGGCCGCCATAAACGAACAAGGCGGCAAAGCCTGCGTCGTGCGTGCGGACCTGTCGTCCGAATCCGATATTCGGAATCTTGTTAAAGATGCATCGCGCCAGATCGGGCCGATCCGGCTCCTCGTTAATAATGCATCCCTCTTTGAAGATGACCGCATCGGCCAATTGGACATGGCGCTGTGGGACAAGCACTTTGCCATCCATCTCAAGGCGCCTGTCCTGCTGGCTGAAGAAATGGCAAAAGCTCTGCCCGATGGCGAAGAAGCGCTTGTCGTCAATGTCATCGACCAGCGAGTCTGGAAGCTCAATCCGAACTTCTTTTCCTACACGTTGTCAAAAACGGCCCTCTGGAACGCCACCCGAACCATGGCGCAGGCGCTTGCACCGCAGATCCGGGTCAATGCAATCGCACCTGGTCCAACATTGCCGAGCGAGCGGCAGAAGCCAGGCGATTTCGAACAGCAGGTCGAGAAACTTCTTTTGCAACGTGCGCCGGAATTGCCGGAATTTGGGCGTACTGTTCGCTATTTCTGGGAAAGCCGCTCCGTTACCGGCCAGATGATCGCACTTGATGGCGGACAGCATCTGGCGTGGGAAACCCCGGATATTGCAGGAATCACCGAATGACTGGAAACCGCAAGAACAATGAGGATACCGTTGTAAACCTGCCGTCTGATGACGAACAGGATGTGGCCGGTATTATCATTGGCGATGCGGAAACCGACGACGATGACGAGACCGACGATATAGTCGACGTTCCTGCCTCGCCGTCCGCTGCCGATTCCATTCAATGGGATTCTTCGGATGGCCTGCCGGATATTGAAGGCCTGAGCGGTCAGGACATCATCAATGCTTTCGTGAAGCGCCTGCCGAACAATCCGGGCGTCTATCGCATGTTCAACAGTGATGGTGACGTGCTCTATGTCGGCAAGGCACGCAATCTCAAGAAGCGCGTTTCCAACTATGCGCGCGGGATCGGCCATTCGAATCGCATCACCCGGATGATCCGCGAAACGGTGACGATGGAATTCGTCGTCACCCGGACGGAAACCGAGGCCTTGTTGCTGGAAGCCAATCTCATCAAGAGATTGCGTCCGCGCTTCAACGTGCTGATGCGCGACGACAAGTCGTTTCCCTATATTCTGCTGACCGGCGACCATCGGGCACCCGGCATCTTCAAGCATCGCGGCGCACGGTCCCGCAAGGGAGACTATTTCGGTCCCTTTGCCTCTGCCGGTGCTGTCGGTCGCACGATCAACGCGCTTCAGCGCGCCTTCCTGCTGCGGACCTGCACGGATTCGGTTTTTGAGACGCGTACCCGTCCCTGCCTTCTCTTTCAGATCAAGCGTTGTTCCGGCCCCTGCACGCACGAGATCAGCGATGAGGACTATGCCGAACTCGTCAACGAGGCCAAGGCGTTTCTGTCCGGCAAGAGCCAGTCGGTAAAAGACCACCTTGCAACGGCAATGCAGGCCGCATCGGCAGACCTCGATTTCGAACATGCAGCGGTTTACCGGGATCGTCTGGCGGCACTTTCTCATGTGCAATCACATCAGGGAATCAATCCACAGACGGTCGAAGAGGCTGACGTTTTCGCCATCCATCAGGAAGGCGGCATGACCTGCATTCAGGTTTTCTTCTTCCGTACCGGCCAGAACTGGGGCAATCGCGCCTATTTCCCCAAGGCGGACAGTTCGCTCGGCCCGGCAGAGGTTCTGGGGGCATTCCTGTCCCAGTTCTATGACGACAAGCCATGTCCGCGTCTGGTTCTCTTGTCCGAGACGGTTGAGGAGCAATCGCTTATCGTCGAAGCGCTCTCGACGCGCGCGGGCCATAGGGTGCAGGTCAACGTTCCACAACGCGGAGAGAAGAAAGACCTTGTCGATCACGCCTTGACCAATGCGCGAGAGGCGCTTGGGCGGCGGCTTGCAGAAACATCGTCACAAGCGCGCCTGTTGCAAGGCATGGCTGAGACCTTCGGCCTGTCCCAGCCCCCACGCCGCATTGAGGTCTACGATAACTCGCATATCATGGGCACGAATGCCGTCGGTGGCATGATCGTCGCCGGGCCGGAAGGCTTCGTCAAAAACCAGTACCGGAAGTTTAATATCCGCTCGACCGACATTACGCCGGGCGACGACTTCGGCATGATGCGCGAGGTTATCGAGCGGCGCTTCTCACGCCTAGTCAAGGAGCATGGCGCGCCGGAAGAACCCTCCGATGCAGAAGTAATCGATACGTTTCCCGCATGGCCCGATGTCATTTTGATCGACGGCGGGCAAGGTCAGGTCGGTGCAGTCAGGCAGATTCTCGGTGAGCTTGGAATCAGCCATCTCGTCAATGCAATCGGTATTGCCAAAGGCGTCGACCGCGAAGCAGGACGCGAGCGTTTCTTCGTGGAAGGCAAACAGGCCTTCACGCTGCCTCCCCGCGATCCTGTGCTCTATTTCATTCAGCGCCTGCGCGACGAAGCGCACCGGTTTGCAATCGGCACACACCGCGCTCGTCGCAAGAAGGAAATGGTCAAGAACCCACTCGATGAAATTGCGGGAATCGGCCCATCGCGCAAGCGTGCCCTGCTGCACCATTTTGGGACTGCAAAAGCGGTCTCCCGAGCCGCAGTTGCCGATCTGATGCAGATTGAAGGTATCTCGGAGGCCATGGCCAAGACGATTCACGATCATTTTCGTGACAGATGACGCAATTTTGTCCGGGATTTATGCACAAGCGTCATTAGGTCCCGGCAGAACATATTCGCAGGTGTTGATTTTATCGGTCATCCCTGTTGATGTGCGCTAACAACGACGCGGCGGAACAATGCAGAAAAATCATACCCTCTCCTTGCCCAATATCCTCACTTACGGCCGGATCATCGCCGTTCCCCTTGTGGTATTGTGCTTCTTTGTCGAGGGGCGGCTGGAATCGAGCGATTTCGCCCGATGGACAGCTCTGGGATTGTTTATCGTCGCTAGCATTACAGATTTTTTCGACGGTTACCTCGCCCGTATCTGGAAGCAGACATCGACCATCGGTCGCATGCTGGACCCGATTGCCGACAAGCTGCTCGTATCCGCCATCCTCCTGCTTCTCGCGGCTGATGGTACAATTGCCGGCTGGACGCTGTGGGCCGCAATCATCATCCTTTGTCGCGAAATCCTTGTTTCGGGTCTGCGTGAGTATCTTGCCGAACTCAAAGTCAGTGTTCCCGTCTCTCGCCTCGCCAAATGGAAGACGACGGCACAAATGGTTGCTCTCGCATTTCTACTCGCAGGCCCTGCTGGTGACAAAGTCGTGCCCTATGTAACCGAAATGGGTATTGTCCTGCTTTGGATATCAGCTCTTCTGACGCTTTATACGGGCTGGGATTACTTCAAGGCGGGCCTCAAACACGTAATGGATTGATCCAGTGACGGTAAAACTCGTCTATTTTGCATGGGTGCGCGAGAAAATCGGCAAGGGTGAAGAGTCAATCGAACTCCCCTCGCCCAAAACCACCGTTGGCGATCTGATCAGCCACCTGAAATCGCGCGGTGATGAATATGAAGCCGCCTTCGAGCACGAACATGTCATCCGCGCAGCAATCAATCAGGAACATGCAGAGCATGTTGAACTTGTGAATGACGGCGATGAAGTTGCGCTCTTTCCGCCCATGACGGGAGGATGACATGAGCGGGCAAACTAGGTGCCCACTTTTCGTCGGCATAAGAAGCGAAGACTTCGATACGGCGGCAGAACTGCGCAAGCTTGAACAAGGGCGCACGGATATCGGCGCCATCGTCACCTTTACCGGCCTTTGTCGCGATGAAAGCGGCACGCTTTCTGCTCTGGAACTGGAGCATTATCCGAGTATGGCCGAAGCGGAAATTACCCGCATCGCCCGACAGGCCATCGAGCGCTGGCCGATAACAGCCCTCACGATCATTCACCGTTACGGGCTCATCAAACCAGGCGAAAACATCGTTCTGGTGGCCGCAGCGTCGTCGCATCGACATGCAGCTTTCGAGGCCGCCTCATACCTGATGGACTACATGAAAACCGACGCTCCCTTCTGGAAGCGGGAACATCTCGCAGATGGTTCGGTCGGTGGCTGGGTGTCGTCCAAAGAGGAAGACGAGAAGATCCGCGAACGCTGGAAACAGTCATAATCTTTCGATTGTCAGCTGTTCTGTTGATCTCTATTTCTCATTTTAATCGTGAATTAACTATTTAACCCCCTAGAATAATGGCTAATTTAGGTGGCGTGTTCTTGTGCTGCCACAATTTTCACATGAAGATTTCGCTAATGTCGGCGTGATGAATCAGACGCTGACAAGCGACGATGAAAGACAGATTGGAAACCGCATCTGTGCCATCTGTCTTGCAACAGATAACGCGTGCGGGAACGGAAGTTTCGGGCTTTGACGATGCGAAATGGACTGGCAAAAACCCTTTCAATTGCTGCGGCACTCGTGGTCGGTATTGGCGCGCTTGGCGGCGCTGCCTTGTTCCTGACCACGTCTATGCCGACGAGTAGCATTGCTGCGGAAAAAACCGTAAGCGGCAAGGTGATGTATCGTGAGCGTATCGCGCTGCCACCAGAGGCAGACCTGACGGTTCAGCTCTCCGATATCTCGCTGGCCGATGCCCCGTCCAAAGTCATTGGTGAAACGCGGATTGAATCCGTTCAGGGATCGCCGATCCCGTTTGCCATCAATTTTGATACAGACCAGATCCAGCCCGGTCATACCTATGCCCTGCAGGCGCGCATTTCAGCAGGTGACACGCTCTGGTTCGTCAATGACGAGCGCTACGCTATCGATCCGGAGAACCCGGGAGAACCGGCAGAAATCAAGGTTGTGATGGTTCGCAAGAGCGGTGATGCAGGCGTTGCCATCGGCATCGAGGGCAAGGACTGGCTTGCGGAAGACATTCAGGGCGGCGGCGTGATTGACAATGCCCAGACGACGCTGACGGTTTCGAGCGACGGTGCCGTCAGTGGCTCAGGCGGCTGCAACCGTTATTTCAGCAAGGCGGTCGTGACCGGAGAAAACATTTCCTTCGCTGATATCGGATCGACTTATGTCCAGTGCCCGCCTGCCCTCATGAACCAGGAACGCAAGTTCCTCGATGTGCTCGGCAAAACTAAATCCTATAAGATCGACATGGGCAAGCTTGTTCTCTTCGATGACGAAGGGAAAGAGATGGCAAGGCTCTCACAAAGCCTTTGAGGTTTGCTTTTGCGCGTCATCCCACCCAACAAAAAAGCCCGGTCTGACCGGGCTTTTTCTTTGAATTCCGGGCGGGATTAGCCGACAATTTCGGTGCCCGAGAACCAGTATGCGATTTCTTCTGCAGCGGTTTCCGGAGCGTCTGAACCGTGCACGGAGTTTTCGCCGATCGACAGGGCAAATTCCTTGCGGATGGTACCTTCGTCAGCGTTGGCCGGGTTGGTCGCACCCATGACTTCGCGGTTCTTGGCGATGGCGTTTTCGCCTTCCAGAACCTGAACGATCGTCGGGCCGGAAGACATGAATTCGGTCAGTTCGCCGAAGAACGGGCGGTCTTTGTGAACAGCATAGAAGCCTTCAGCTTCACGCAGGCTCATCCAGACGCGCTTCGAAGCGACGACGCGCAGGCCAGCTGCTTCGAGCTTGGCAGTGATGGCGCCGGTCAGGTTGCGGCGGGTCGCATCGGGCTTGATCATGGAGAAGGTACGTTCGATTGCCATTATGACACCTTGTTCGCTGGGAGATTTCAGAAAAGTGAGGCTCTATACCGTCGATAGGCCGAATTGCCAAGAGGCCGTTCAATTTAGAACACATCGAACACTGCCTGACAGCTTGAGACGGTGGAAATTTGAAGGCATAGATAATGTCACTCTGATTCAGGCTATCGGGCAGCGGGGGGACTTATATGGAACAGCATTTTCAAATGTTTGCGTGGTACAATCGCTGGGCCAACGAACTGCTCTATGCCGCTGCCGCCGATCTGAGCGACGAGGAATACCGGCTCGATCTTGGGCTGTTCTTCGGTTCGGTCCATCGCACGCTCAACCATCTTCTGGTCACCGACCGCATCTGGATGAAGCGGTTTACAGGCGAAGGTGACCATCCAAAGCAACTTGACGCCATTATCACCGATAATTTCATCACGCTGCGCGATCTGCGTAATGCCGAAGATGAACGCATCTGCCGATATACTGACTCATTGAACACCGACAAGCTTGCTGGACGTTTTACCTATACGACTGTTTCGGACATGCGCACGATGAGCCAGCGGCTTGCGCCTTCGCTGGCGCATCTGTTCAATCATCACACCCATCATCGCGGTCAGATCCACGCAGCATTGACGCGGCTCGGTAACGACGCTCCATCGCTCGACCTCTCAAAATTCCAGCGAACCGAAGGCGGACGCCGTTTCGCCTGACTGATGTTGATACTTGCGGAAACGCTTCAAGCCGTGCAAAAGCGCTTTCACCATGCTTATCCTTGACGACATCTCCGTACGAATTGCCGGACGCCTCCTGATCGACCACGCCAGCGTAACGCTGCCTGCGGGATCGAAGACGGGTTTTGTGGGCCGCAACGGTACCGGCAAATCCACGCTGTTTCGTGTGATCACGGGCGATCTTGCGCCGGAAACGGGCAGCATCTCGCTTCCGAAAAACACCCGTATCGGTCAGGTGGCGCAGGAAGCGCCCGGCACTGAGGATGCGCTGATCGAAATCGTCATGAAGGCCGACAAGGAGCGCACGGCACTTCTTGAAGAGGCTGACACGGCAACTGATCCGCACCGCATTGCCGAGATTCATACCCGTCTTGCCGACATCAACGCTCACTCTGCGGAAGCTCGCGCAGGTGCCATTCTGTCCGGCCTTGGTTTCAATGCCGAAGCACAACGCCAGCCCGCGTCCGCCTTTTCCGGCGGCTGGCGCATGCGCGTCGCTCTGGCCGCTGTCCTTTTCGCCGAGCCGGACCTGCTACTGCTCGACGAACCGACCAACTATCTCGACCTTGAAGGCGTGCTGTGGCTGGTCGACTATGTGAAGCGTTATCCACACACCGTCATCATCATCAGCCACGACCGCGATCTTCTGAACTCGGCGACCAGCTCGATCATGCATCTCGACCAGAAGAAGATCAGCTTCTGGCGCGGCAATTACGATCAGTTCGAGCGCCAGCGTCACGAAATGCTGGAATTGCAACAGAAGGCCCACGCCAAGCAGGAAGCCCACCGCAAGCACATGGAATCCTTCGTGGAACGGTTCCGCGCCAAGGCCACCAAGGCCCGTCAGGCGCAATCGCGCATGAAGGCTTTGGAAAAGCTCAAGCCAATCGAGCTTTATATTGAAAGCAATGTGCAGCCGTTCCGTTTTCCAGACGCTGACAAAAAGACTGCATCGCCTGTCATCGCGCTTGATAATGCCGATGTCGGTTATGTGCCAGGCAAGCCGGTCCTTCGCAATGTGACCTTGCGCATCGACAATGATGACCGCATCGCCCTGCTCGGCTCGAACGGTAACGGCAAGTCGACGCTTGCAAAGCTGATTGCCGGTCGCCTGACACCGGAAAAAGGCACGCTTACGCTTTCGCCGAGCCTGAAAGTTGCATTCTTCGCACAGCATCAGATGGATGATCTGATCCCCGAAGACAATGCCATCGAGCATGTGCGCAAGCTGATGCCGACGGAACCGGAAGCGAAGGTGCGCGCGCGCGTTGCGCAAATGGGCCTGTCGACCGAGAAGATGCTGACACCGGCCAAAGACCTGTCCGGTGGCGAGAAAGCGCGCCTCTTGATGGGACTTGCGACCTTTCATGGTCCAAACCTGCTCATCCTCGACGAACCGACCAACCATCTCGATATAGACAGCCGCGAAGAGCTTGTGCATGCGCTCAACGCTTTCAACGGCGCGGTTATCCTGATTGCCCACGACCGCCATCTTATCGAAGCTACAATGGAAAGGCTCTGGCTGGTCCGCGAAGGTGGCGTAAAGGCGTTTGAGGGCGATCTCGATGAATACCGGCAGATTGTTCTTGCTGATGCCAAGGGAGAACCGGCTGCCGACCGCGACGATAACGCCAAGGTCAACAAGGCCGAACAGCGAAAGCTCGCCGCCCAGAGACGCGAAGCCATGGCGCCGCTGCAGAAAAAGATCAAGGAAACCGAATCTTTGATCCAAAAACTGCAGAAACAGATTCAAGGTTTTTCGTCACAGCTGGAGGATCCGGCCCTTTATGAGAAGGAACCTCAGAAGGCGATCCGGATCAACAAGGACATGAGCGACGCTCGTTCTGCACTTGCAGATGCTGAAGACAAGTGGCTGGAACTTTCCACCGAATACGAAGAAGCGATGGCGGATTAAAAGCGGCCATCGCTACAGTCACTGCACCCTATACAAACATCAAGAAAATCACGATTGCCAGCGCGACCCAGCCGATGATGCGCATGGCGACCGGCAGAGGACGAGGCATGAGCCGCACCGCGAGAAGCGCGAAAATGACAGTCAGAACCGGAAACCCGAAATAAAGGGCGGCGTAACCGCTTTGTCCTTCAAAAGAAGAGCCAAAGAGGCCCAGCCTTTCGAGCGGTATCAGCGCAACCAGCGCTGCAAGAGCCGAGAGCAACAACAGCAGCAATCTGTCGGAAATTTTGCAGAGCATCGTCATCGGTCAGCTCTGGGGACGCAAGCGTGTGCGCATCAAAGCATAAAGACCGAATGCACCGAGGATCAGACCGATGGTTGTATAGACCTCGTCCGGCGTTTCCGCTCCACGACGCAATACGAGATCGGCTTTTGAAAGCTGAAGCCCATCCGTGTTTCCCTGCACCAGACGAAACGCATAAAGCCCCGGAATGACTGGATCGATATCCCCGGCGCTCTGACGCAGAACACTGCCATCCTGCGGGCGATCCGTATTGATGGAACCGCTGGTCGAGATAAAGTCGAGTCCCTGGGAGAGAACCGGTTGCCCATCGCGGCTGACCGCAAGCGTCACTGCCGAGCGCCTTTCCGCCGGCACGTAACCCGGCAAAGGTGTTGCATCGATGAACACACGCACCGGCCCATCTTCCGCCGACAGTCTGACTTCCTGTATCTTGAAGCCGTTCTGGCGGTTTTCAAGCATGGTCCAACGCCCGATTTCGCTGCCCGTGAAATGGCGCATATACCAAGGATAACCGATGCCAAGGCCAAAACCGGCGACAATCATCAAAATGAATAGCGGACGCATCACGCTTTGCGCTCCCAGCGGCGATCGGGCGTTTGCTGCCAGTAAGTCAAATCGTGGCTTCCCGCTTTGAAATTTTTCCACTGCCCTCGGGCAATATCGAGCTGATCCTGATCGTGCCCATCGAACATGACGACAAGACGTTCATAGGCGTCCACCTGTTCCAGCCCTGCGCCTTCAACGAGAAAGCGCACAGTCGCTCCATTCAGATTCGCTTCACTGGTCGTCAGCAATACAGGCTGGTGTGCGGGATGGGGCTCTTTATCGGTGCCATGCGCCACGAAGGACGTATCAGAAAAGGTCCAGAGCAAACCATCCAGCGCATCACGTCTTTCCTCGCTGACGGTCTGGATCGTGACGCGCCAGCCGCGGCCAAGCGAGCGCTCGACCAGACCAGGCAAGGCCTCGTCTAGTGTCGATTCCGTCAGATGGTAGAAGAGAATTTCCGCCATGTACTATCCGTTTGGAGACCGGGTGAAGAAATTGATTCCGCTTCTCCACCCATCCCGTTGTTTGGAAAAGATTTTAGCTTTCAAAATGATCCCGGACAAGGCGGTCCAGCAAGCGGACGCCATAGCCGGAAGCCCATGTCTGGCTGTACTCGTTTGCTGGCGACCCCATGGCTGTTCCGGCAACGTCGAGATGCGCCCAAGGGGTCTCGCCGACAAAGCGCTTCAGGAACTGTGCCGCCGTGATCGATCCGCCGTAACGGCCAGCACTGTTCTTCATATCGGCAAACTTCGAATCAATCATCTTATCGTATTCGGTGCCGAGCGGCAGGCGCCACAGCTTTTCACCGGTCAACTGGCCCGCATCATAAAGCTGGTCCGCAAGCTCATCGTCATTGGAGAAGAGGCCGGCGTGATGCTGACCGAGTGCAACCATGACAGCACCCGTAAGGGTGGCCAGATTGATGATGAAGCGCGGTTTGAAACGATCATTTGTGTAGTGCAGTGCATCGGCGAGAACCAGACGGCCCTCTGCATCGGTGTTGATGACTTCAATCGTCTGCCCCGACATGGATGTGACGATGTCACCGGGACGCTGGGCGTTGCCGTCCGGCATATTTTCAACAAGGCCGATAATGCCGATGGCATTGACCTTTGCCTTGCGACCGGCCAGAGCGCGCATCAGACCGGTGACGGCTGCCGCCCCACCCATGTCGCCTTTCATGTCTTCCATGCCAGCGGCAGGCTTGATGGAGATACCACCCGTATCAAACACCACGCCCTTGCCGACGAAAGCAACCGGCTTTTCCTTGCTCTTCGCGCCCTGCCATTCCATGATAACCAGTCGCGGCGGGCGAACGGAACCTTGTGCCACGCCAAGAAGCGCACCCATGCCGAGCTTCTTCATTTCCTTCTCGCCGAGAACCTCGACCTTCACGCCAAGCTTTTCGAGCTTTTCGGCTTCCTGTGCGAACTCGACCGGACCGAGAATGTTCGCAGGCTCATTGACGAGATTACGCGCCTGGATAACACCGTCTGCGACCGCTTCGGCAACTTCAAAGGCTCGCTTCGCCGTATGCGGATCAGCGACGCAGATGCTGATTTTGGCAGCGTGTTTCGCATCACCGTTTTCCTCATTGTTCTTGCGCGTCTTGTAGCGTTCGAACTTGTAGGAGCGCAGAATCATGCCAAGTGCCAGGTCTGCAGCCTCATCACCGGCGATGGTGGTTTCAGGCAATGCAAGCGTTACCGTTGCCCGCTCCGCCTTGCCGATTCGTGAAAACGCAGCACCGCCGATCTTCAGCCAATCGTCATTACCAAGCTTGCCGGGTTCTCCGACGCCAACCAGAACGATCTTGTCGACACCGCTGGAAGTGGTTTCGATCGCTTCCGCTGTCTTGCCGAGGGCACCGGTGAAGCCGGAAATATCGGCAATACGCTTGATCTTTTCCGTACCGCCAGCGGCCAGAGCCGCCTCATCCGCAAAGCCGCCGCCCTTGGCGACGAGGACGATGGACACGCCTTTTTCCGGTGCTGCAAAATCGCTGAAAGAGATCGAAGGACGTTTAGACATGACAACTCCAAACTTGGTGTCGATTTGAGAATGACACGATTGTGTCGCGACTTTTCCCCACTCATGTGAGACGAATATGGCGAAACAGCAAGAGTTGATGCCAGATTGTCGAGTTTTAGCCCGAGGAAAACCGCGCAGGACACTATTGCAAACCCGTCTTGCCTGCTCCGTACAAAAACTGGTTGCCTTGAGCCGACTCATCGCTCATTAACAAGGCCCATTAACGGGAGTAGCAGCGCTGGCATCTTCGCAATGCTTTTAGTAGTCTGTTAACCGTGTTTATTGGGCCAATCTTAGCCAAGCGTCATTAAGTTCAGTGATTATAACTAGTGCCGCAGCCTTTTTCGGGTGCGTGCGCCTTCAACGGAACCGGGATGTAGACTCCACCTATGCGATTGATCGAGTTATACATCTTGCGCCGGGTGGCGATCATGTTCCTCGCAGTGCTCGGAGCGGCAGTCGGTATTACCTGGACTGTGCAAGTGCTCCAGCGCATCGACTTTCTGACTACAAGCGGGCAGACATTCCAGACAATCATCCAGTTCAGTTCGCTATTGATTCCGTCGGCCATCCCTCTTGTGATGCCGTTTGCGCTGATTATTGCGATCACTCAGACGCTTTCCACCATGAATCAGGATTCCGAGCTCGTCGTCATCAATGCGTCGGGCGCACCGCGTAGCGCGGTCATGCGCCCTGTTCTGATTCTTGCGGCCGTGATTTCCGTGGTCTCGTTTCTCGTCGCCAATTATGTCGATCCCTATGCGCGCATGAACATGCGCGCGATGATCGCCAATGCCAGCGCCGACCTGATGAATGTCATCGTTCAGGAAGGGAACTTCCGCAAACTGGCAGACAATCTCTACATTCAGGTCGCAGAACGACGCGCTGACGGCAGCATTGGCGGGCTTTTCATTGCCGATTCCCGCGATCCGTCGCTCGACCTCATCTATTACGCCGCAGATGGCGCGATTGCGTCGACGCCGACTGGCGACATGCTTTTGATGCAGAACGGTGAAGTGCAGCGGCGTGATGTGTCGGATAGCACTGTCTCAATCATCAAGTTCAATTCCTATGCATTCGACCTCAGCCAGTTCGCGTCGGCTGGCGACGATTTCGTGATCTACGCGAAAGACCGTCCGCTTTCCTATCTGTTCAATCCAGACCCGAACGATCCGATCCTTCAGACCCGTCCGCTGCGCTACAAGGCCGAATTGCATCGGCGTCTAACCCAGTGGCTCTACCCGGTTGTCTTTGCGATGATTGCACTGGCGTTTGCGGGCGATTCCCGTTCGCATCGCGAAGCCCGTGTCTCCGCGTCATTCTCGGCGATCAGCACCGCCCTTCTCGTCTATTGGGCAGGTTATTTCGCGTCCGACCGGGCCGACAAGGATGCAGGCTATATCGTCGTCATGTATCTGGTGCCTCTCGCCGTCATTCTCGTGACGGGCTTTGCGCTCGCCACCGGGCGACGGATCGGCCTGCCGGACAAATGGAACGACCGCATTCTCGACCGTTTCGACAGTTTGAGAAAGCGCGTTTCGGAGCTTTATGCCCGCCTCACCGGACGCTCGCGCAATAAAGCGGGAGGTCAGGCATGATCGGTTGGACGCTTGGGCGTTATTTCTTCATCCGCTATGTGCAGATCACACTCTATTTTCTGCTCGGCATCTTTGCATTGTCCCTGCTTCTCGATTTTACCGAGAATGCGAGCAAGCTATCAAACCTGCCGGACTATTCGGTTTGGGCAGCGCTTGGCCTGTCCGCCATGCGCGTCCCCTTCATCATGCAGCAGATGATCCCGTTCGTTGCCCTGTTTTCCGCAATGGCGACGCTCATTTCGCTCAACAGAAAATATGAACTGGTCGTTGCGCGTTCCGTCGGTGTTTCCGCCTGGCAGTTCCTTCTACCTGCCTGCTTCGGCGCCTTCCTGTTCGGCTTGGCGACGATCTTCATCCTCAATCCGTTCGCTGCCTATGGCTTTGCCAAGGCCGACGAGATCGCATCGACATGGAAGACCGGCAAGGTTACCGACGTTTCTGCCCTGCGCGATCCATGGCTGCGCCAGAAAACCGATGAAGGCGAAACCATCATCGGCGCGAAAAGTATTCTGAAGCAGGGCGCGACACTTGCCGATGCGACATTCATTCAGTTCGATGAAAAGAAGAACATCAAGGTGCGCTACGACGCACGCACTGCACAGCTGAAGGACGGTCATTGGGAGCTTACCGACGTGACTCGATTCGCGCGCGGCGAAGGACCCCAGAAGATGGCGAGTTTCCAGATAGAGACGCAACTGCGCCCGGAATATGTGGAAGAGAAGCTCGCGACGCCGGACACCATCCCCTTCACGCAGTTGCGCCACAAGATTGAAGTCGCGCGTTCGTTCGGTTATTCGGCAAATGCATTTGACATGCAATACCAGTCACTTTTGGCATTGCCGGCATTGCTGATGGCGATGACTCTCATTGCTGCAACAGTGTCGTTGAAATTTGTGCGATTTGGTCAGTCAGGCGCGATGATTCTGGGTGGCGTTATCGCAGGCTTCATGCTTTATGTCGTTTCGGTGCTGGTGAAGGCATTCGGGAATGCGGGATTCGTTCCGCCGTTCGTGGCTGCCTGGGTTCCGGTTGTTATCGCGACATTTTTTGGTGTCTCCTTTCTGTTGCATAAGGAGGATGGTTAGTGGGTTTGAGTAACGCCCGCATGGTATTGCCCCATTCGCTCTCGCGTCTTGCGCGCGGGACGGCTTTGGCGTGCGTCCTTGCTTTACCTTTCATTTCTGTCGCAGCCCTGCCCTCTCCTGCATCGGCACAGGACGCTCTCGCATCCAATTACGAGAGTGATCCGAATGCGCGCATGCTTCTGCAAGCAGACGAGCTCGTCTATGATCGCGACATCAATACCGTCACGGCTCAGGGCAAAGTGCGTATCGAGTATGACGGCAACCATCTTGTCGCCGACAAGGTAACCTATAACCAGCAGACGCGGCGCATGACCGCGACGGGTAATGTTGAAATCGTCGAACGCGACGGCAACAAGATTTACTCCGAGCATATGGATGTCACCGATAGTTTCCGCGACGGCTTCGTGAACGGCCTTCGTGTCGAGACAACGGACAACACCCGTTTTGCCGCCGAAAGCGCTGAACGCAGCAACGGTGAAATTACGACGTTCAACAATGGCGTCTATACGGCCTGTGAACCCTGCGCGAAAAATCCGGACAAGCCAGTACTCTGGCAGATCAAGGCGCGCAAGATCATCTGGAACAGCACCACGAAGACGGTTCGTTTTGAACACGGTCGCTTCGAGTTCTTTGGCATGCCGCTCGCCTATTTTCCAGCATTCGAGATGGCAGACCCGACTGTTAAGCGCAAAAGCGGCTTCCTGTTTCCGGGTTTCTCCTACAAGGATGACTTGGGATTCGGTATCAAGAACTCATATTTCTGGGCGCTCGCCCCGAATTACGACGTCACACTTTCCACGACTGCCTACACCAAGCAAGGCTTCCTGACCGAGGCTGAATGGCGTCATCGCCTGGAAAACGGCACGTACAATCTGCGCATTGCTGGCATTCATCAAAACAAGCCAGAAGAATTCGATGTGAACACCGTTGACCGCGAAGAAGACAATCGTGGTATGATTGCGTCGACGGGCGATTTCGATCTTAATTCGCGTTGGCGTTTTGGCTGGGATGTGATGGCACAGACCGATCGGAACTTCAGCCGTACTTACGATATCGAAGGGTATAACGCCGGAACTCAGGTCTCCAAGATTTATCTTAGAGGTATCAACAACCGGAATTATTTCGACCTGAACTTCTATCGCTTCAATGTGCAGGAATCTCTCCTGCCGGATAATCCGAACGAGATGCATTCGAAGCAGCCTTGGGTTTTCCCAAGTCTGGATTATTCCTACACGATGCCTGAGCCGGTCTATGGCGGTGAGCTGAACTTCAATACCAATCTGCAGGTCCTTTATCGTCAGAATGCAAATTTTACGCACGCCGGCACGAGGTTCCCTCGCGTTCCCGGCTTCGACGGAACGAATGCACGCCTGACCACCGAAGCGGAATGGAAGCGCACGTTCATCACGCCTGCTGGTCTGGTCATCACGCCGTTGCTGGCACTACGTGGTGATGCGATTGGGGCTAATACGAACTTCAATCTGGCAGATGCCGGCTATACGGATGCACTCGTGCGTTCGGAAGCGCTTCGCGCCATGGCAACCGCAGGGCTTGAACTGCGCTGGCCGATCCTGTTCTCAACCACGAGCTCGACTCATATCATCGAGCCAATTGCGCAGCTTTATGTTCGCAACAACGAACGCTATGCAGGCGAGTTGCCGAATGAAGATGCACAGAGCTTTGTCTTCGACGCGACGAACCTGTTCTCGCGCGACAAGTTCTCCGGTTATGACCGTGTTGAAGGTGGTACCCGTGCCAATCTTGGCCTACGATATTCGGGTAATTTCAACAACAGCGACTGGGCACTTTATGCACTCGGCGGTCAGTCATTCCAGTTGGGCGGTGTAAACTCTTACGGTACAAGCGATTTCCTGAATGTAGGTGCAGACTCCGGCTTGCAGGATGCCCGTTCCGATTACGTGGCCATGATCGGCACGTCCAACTCGACAGGTCTTGCTCTTGCTGCTCGTGGACGCTTCGACAAGGACAGTTTCTCTGTCCAGCGCGGCGAACTTGAAGCCCAGCAGCGCTGGCAGAAGCTGACAGTTTCCGCACAATACGCCTATATCGCTCCGCAACCGGCCTACGGATATAATGATCTTCGTCAGGAAATTACGGGTTCGGCTACAGCTCGTATCAATACGAACTGGCGTGTCTTCGGCTCAGGCACCTATGACATGGTATCTGAAACCCTGGTCCGCGCATCGTCAGGGCTCGCCTATGATGATGAGTGCTTCACCTACTCGATGGCTTATATTCAAACGCGCAATCCGGGTGAGGATAAAGCGTCCCATAGCGTTGGCTTCAACATTTCGCTTCGCACCTTGGGTGACATAGGTAGCGGTAATCAGACTTTCTAATCTTGACGGACCGGAAGCGTTGGAAATGCTTCCGGTCTTTCCATTTAATGCGACAAAGAAATTTGCTCATCAAAGCCTCATTTGGCTTCCATTCTTCAGTATTCAGACGATACAAGCTTCCTAAAATAGCTTTTGGGTCATTGTTTCGCCGCACTAGCTCATCTATACAGGCAGCTTATGATCAGCCGCTGATATGATTGCTTGCTGGGCTGAATAGCGGCAATGACTATAATGGGATATGTCCGGTAAGGATTGTCGTTTGTTGACCGGAAGGAATCGGGAAAGAAAAATGATGATTGCAAGACCTCTCTTCGCTTCCATGCTGAGCGCCGCAGTTTGCCTGACGACGCTTGGAACCGTTGCGGTTCCAGCATTTGCTGCAGGTGCAGGGTCTGAGGTCAAAGTCATCGTTTCCGGCAATGCCATCACGAACAGCGACATTCAGCACCGCGTCGCTTTCCTGAAGCTGCAACGCAAGGGAGGCAATCTCAGTCAGGTCGCAAAAGAAGAACTGACCGATGAAATGTTGAAGCGCATCGAAATGAAATCGCGCAGCATCAACATTAGCGACCAGCAGGTCGATGAGGCTTATGCCGGGTTTGCCAGCCGCAACAAGATGAGTCTGGCGCAGCTCAATCAATTGATGAACCAGTCAGGTGTTACACCGGACCATTTCAAGAAATACATCATGGTCCAGATGGGCTGGGGCCGCCTCGTTAGCGCCCGCTTCCGGGCGACCGGCATGATCAGCGAACAGGAAGCCGTCCAACGCATGTTGAAGGATGGCGGCAAGAAGCCCGTAGCAACCGAATATCGCCTCCAGCAGGTCATTTTCGTAGTGCCCGCCTCCAAGCGCTCTCCTGCCCTGCTTTCAAAGCGTAAGCAGGAAGCCAATGCACTCCGCTCGCGCTTCCAAAGCTGTGATGCGACCCGTCAGCAGGCCAAAGGCATTCTTGACGTGACCGTCCGCGATCTCGGTCGCATCATCGAACAGCAATTGCCGAACGAATGGTCGAAAGCGATCAAGGCAACATCGGTCGGCCGCACGACCCCGCCGCAGGAAACCGAAAAGGGCGTGGAATTCCTGGCAGTCTGCTCAACCCGCCAGATATCGGACGATCGCGTTGCTCAGCTTGTCTTCTCCATGGAAGGTGCGGAATCCGCTGCCGGCCAGGAAAAGAAAGCCGAACAGCTTAGCGAGAAGTATCTGAAGGAACTGCGCGAAAAGGCGAAGATCGTTAATCGCTAAACGACCTGACGGTTCATCCGTCCTCATTGGAATATGACGTGATGTCCGCCACACCCGCTCCTCCCCTCGCCATCAGCATTGGCGACCCTTCTGGCATCGGCCCCGATGTTGCGCTTGCAGCCTGGCTGCGGCGCAACGAGCTTTCACTGTCGCCTTTCGCCGTGCTGGCAGATCCACTGCAACTGGCTGCCCGGGCGCGACATCTCAGACTTGATGTTGAGATGGAGGTTATTTCCACCATTTCTGCCGCGAGTAGTGTCTTTGCTCGGGTGTTGCCGGTACTCCCGCTCCAGAATAAGCTAACGGACAGCATCGGCATGCCGTTGCCAAAAAACGCTGCTGGTATCATTGAAGCAATCGAGCGCGCGGTCGCGCTCACGCTAAAAGGCGAGGCTTCGGCAGTCGTTACCTGTCCAATCTCGAAGAAGCCGCTTTATGAAGCCGGGTTTCAACATCCGGGCCATACTGAATTCCTGGCGGAGCTGGCAAGCAAGCATCTTGGAAAGCCTGTTACACCTGTCATGATGCTGGCCGGGCCGCAGCTTCGCGCTGTTCCGGTCACCATACACATTCCGCTTTCTGAAGTGCCTGTCCGCTTGAACACTGCCGACATTATCGAGGTTTCGCGGATCACCGCCACGGAACTTCGGGAGCGATTTGGCATTTCCGCGCCGCGTCTTGCCATATCGGGACTTAACCCGCATGCGGGCGAAGGCGGAGCCATGGGTAAAGAGGATGACGCTATAATCCTTCCCGCAATCGAGGCGTTGCGCCGTGAAGGGATCAATGCTCGCGGCCCCCTGCCCGCTGATACGATGTTTCACGCCCCGGCCCGTGCAACCTATGATGCTGCGGTCTGCATGTATCACGACCAGGCCCTTATCCCTGCCAAAGCGCTGGCTTTCGACGAAACCGTGAACGTAACGCTCGGGCTTCCCTTCATTCGCACATCGCCAGACCATGGCACGGCTTTTGACATTGCAGGCCAAGGCGTTGCCCGCCCAGACAGCCTTGTCGCGGCCATTCGCCTTGCACAGGAACTGGCCAAGAACGCAGCCAACGGACATTAACGAGTACAAATGGCATGAGTATTGATGGCCTCCCACCGCTTCGCGAGGTAATCGAACGGCACGATCTGATGCCGAAGAAATCGCTCGGCCAGAATTTCCTTTTCGATCTTAATCTGACATCGAAGATCGCCCGGCAAGCAGGGAATCTGCAGGACCAGCCCGTCATCGAAGTTGGTCCAGGTCCCGGCGGCCTGACCCGCGCACTTCTTGCCCAAGGCGCTTATGTCACGGCAATTGAGCGCGATGAAAGATGCCTGAACGCTCTCGCCGAAATCGAGGCGCATTATCCAGGTCGTTTGCGCATCATCTCAGGCGATGCTCTTGAGCAGGATTTTTCGACATTATTTCCAGATGGACCAAAGCCACGCATCGTTGCTAATCTGCCTTACAATGTCGGCACGCAACTTCTGCTCAACTGGCTGCTGATCGAGCCATGGCCCCCTTTTTATTCGTCGATGACATTGATGTTCCAGCGGGAGGTCGCCGAGCGTATCGTCGCGACGCCTGATAGTGATCATTATGGACGTCTGGGTGTACTCGCAGGGTGGAGAACTGTCTCGAAGATCAGCTTCGACGTGTCGCCGCAAGCGTTTACGCCACCACCGAAAGTGATGTCGTCGGTCGTCCATATTATCCCGCGTGAAGACCCGCTGCCTTGCAGTGCGAATGCACTCGGGCAAATCACGCAGGCCGCCTTTGGACAACGCCGCAAGATGTTGCGCCAGAGCCTGAAAACCATTGGCGGAGCCGAGCTTCTCCAGAAGACAGGCATAGATGGAACACGCCGCGCCGAAACGCTCAGTGTGGAAAATTTCGTCGCGCTGGCAAACGCCTACCGCCCGACAAAGTAATCAGTGGTCACTGCCGCTCTTCCCTGAAGCTGATTTCACCGTTTCAGGCGCAGCTGGCATGATTGGCAGTTTCATTTCATTGACGATCTGACCAACGTGATCAATCTCTTCGCGGAAGCTGTTCAGGGAGGAGCCAGTCAGTTTCTCTCCAGCATTGAGACGCGCCGTCAACGGGTCGACATACTGATCGCCGACCTTGAGCTCATAGTAGAGGTGCGGGCCGGTGGAATAGCCCGTCGATCCGACATAGGCGATTACATCGCCCTGCTTGACGTGCTCGCCAATCTTCAGGCCTTTTCTGGCCGCCGAAAGATGCGCATAGGTCGTGCTGTAGCCACCCTGATGACGGATACGGACATATTTTCCATATCCCTTCTGATACGAGATCAGCTCCACTGTACCGTCACCCGCTGCAACGATAGGCGAGCCGATCGGCGCATCGTAATCCACGCCATTGTGGTGTTTACGAACATGCAGAACGGGGTGTGTGCGCCAGCCAAAACCATCATTGAGACGACCGTTCGGCAGAGGTTTCTGCATAAGATATTTCGTTATGGACGAGCCGTCTTCATTAAAGTAATCCGCGCCACCATTGCCTTCATGACGATACAGGCGGCGGCTTTTCCCATCCGTTGTGAACTCGATAAAAACCAGCTCCGGTTCCGTCTCCGCACTTTTGCGGAAGAGCAAATCTATCAGTTCGGGCGTCTTGGCCTCACCACGAAGTGAAATCCCGTTCTGTGAAGCCAGCTTTTCAACCTCGTTGACGATTGCACGTGGCGCGCCCGCTTGTGCCAGCCGGGACGGAATGGTGCTGCTACTGCTGACCGCGTTCTGCGGATGGTAGGCCGTCAGCATCGCATCGCGCGACAGGCGTGCAAAAAGACGCTCATTACCGGTAGCGCGAAAAACGCCATCGTCGGCACGTCCATAAACAGCTTTGTCGATATCGCCATGCTGGAACCGTGCAAGCGCAATATGCTGTTCTCCGTCGTCACCAGCATCTTGAGCCGATTTGTCGACCAGGAGTTCCAGACTGTCACCGGGCACCAGTTCGGTTCGGGCCAGGGCGTCCTGAAGCCGCTTGCTGTCCTCGATCGTTATGCCGGCTGCTTGCAACAATGCACCCAATCGTTCGCGTGACTGCGGCGCGACGATAATCTCGTGAACCTTAGCTCCTGCACCTACGGCCGGTCTGGCGAGACTGACATTAATCGGAATACCCCGCTTCAGTTCTTCTTCGGGTGGTTCCGAATGCGATTTCAGTGAGGAAATCCTTCCATGGAGCCCATCATCGATCGCGGCATGTTTCGAGCCCTTAACGTCAAGAACAACGTGCTGATAGGTATAAAGACGCGCATCGCCGTCCTCGACGCCTTCTGCTATGTCGATGCGTCTTGATACCCGAGCTCCCAGGATGACACTCCTTTCCGGTACCAGTCGTGCTTCTCTCGGTGCAGCGCGGTTTTTTCTCAATGTAGCCGCATTGATCATGACAGGTTGTGCAGGGCGTCCATGCCTCGTCAGCCGACCTGTCGTAAGCAAAAATCCGCCTCCGGCAATGACGGTGGCGGTTGCCAGTGCAAGACAAAACCGCAGATGCGTGTGCAGGGAAAACCGGACTTGCCGGAATGGTTTCAAGCTATGGGAGGAAAGCGGCTCACCGTTGAGAGTAGCTCCGAAAGACGTAAAATCTGGCTCCGCCGTCGCAGCAACTTGTCTTTCGTTTGCTGGCGCTGACCAGAAGACCATTTTCAATAATTCTCCGCCAAGGATTATCGGTGGAACAGTGGCAAAGACAGCGGCCAAAATATGGCTTCTGGCGGATATCCACCAGAAGAGAAACACATTCAGCAGATCGTGAAGTTCAGGCCTTCGCCCGACCTCGACGATGTTCGACCAGCATCGACCATGTATAGAGCGTAAGACCGGCCCAGATCAGCGCGAAAGCGCCGAGCTGCGCTGTCGAGAATGGTTCATTGAAGATGAAAATCGCAAAGAAAAACAACATCGTCGGCGTCATGTACTGCATGAGACCAAGCGTCGTATAGCGCAGCAGCTTCGCACCACCCGCATAGAGGATCAGGGGAATGGCTGTGAAAGGGCCCGCCAGAAGCAACATCGTCACGTTAAACGCTGGCCCGGTAGAGAAATGATCCTGACCATTTGCCGCCAGCCACAACACATAGCCCAGCGCCGGAATGCACAGGATGAGCACTTCAAGTGTGAAGCCCTGCAACGGCGGCATCGGCAATGATTTGCGGAAGAAACCATAGAGGCCGAAAGTCAGTGGCAGCGCCAGCGATACCCACGGCAGGCCACCTGCATTGACGGTCAGCAATATCACCGCAGCGAAAGCCAGTCCCACGGCGACATACTGAACCCTGGTTAGCCTTTCACCGAGGAAAAGACCGCCGAGAACGACATTGAATAGTGGATTGATGTAATAGCCGAGTGCGGCGCCCATCACCTGATCATGAGCCACAGCCCAGACATAGATCGACCAGTTGATGGTGATAAGCCCGGCTGTCAGAGCCGCCATGGCCAGCATGCGCGGCTGGCGCACAGCGTTGAGAATGCCTTTGAACTGACCAAGAGCCAGCAAAAGCAGCAGCGCGACCGGAACAGACCAGATCACGCGGTGCGATACGACTTCCATTGCCGGAATGTGGCCAAGCGCTTTGAGATAGAATGGCAGTGCACCCCAGAGCCCATAGGCTCCCATAGCCATCAGAAAACCGCGCGACCCGTCAGACAGGCGCGTATCGGTGATGGTCTGGTCGGACATGCCTCTCTCCTCGGCGAACTGAAGATGTCGCAAACCGACTACGGCAAGCGAAGCATCGAACTTCACCTGCTATGCGCTCAACAACCCATAAAATCCATTCAATTAAACTGATCGAAGCATCAATCGCTGTGAATAGATGGATTTATTCCGCAGCGGCCAGTCCGGCCATCGCGCGGTTCTTCATCAGTTTGTAATTGACCGAATCCATCAGTGCCTGAAAGGACGCGTCGATGATATTGTCTGACACGCCGACGGTGCGCCAGCGGGCGCCGGTAGCATCTCCGGATTCTATCAGGACGCGCGTGATAGCTGCCGTACCGCCATTGAGGATACGCACCTTGAAATCCACCAATTCAAGATCCTCGATCTCGTCCTGAAAGCGCCCAAGGTCCTTGCGCAATGCGATATCGAGCGCATTGACCGGGCCGTGCCCTTCGGCCACCGACATGCGAACCTCGCCATCAACCTCCACCTTGACCACGGCTTCGGAAACGGTCTTCAACATGCCGTTGGCATCGAAACGACGCTCAACAAGGCAGCGGAAGGATTCGACCTTGAAGAACTCCGGCTGGGGCATCAGCATGTTGCGCGCAAGAAGTTCGAAACTCGCATCAGCGCCTTCATAGGCATAGCCTTCGGCTTCGCGCTCCTTGACCACGGCAATCAACGTGTCGAGACGCACATCGTCCTTCGCAACGCGAATACCCCGGCGTTCCAGTTCGGCGATGAAATTGGACTTTCCACCCTGATCCGACACCATAACGCGCCGACTGTTACCAATGGATTCCGGCGGCACATGCTCATAGGTCTGCGGTTCCTTGAGTAGCGCGGAAGCGTGGATTCCAGCCTTGGTCGCAAAAGCTGAGGTGCCAGTATAGGGAGCCTGCTCTGTCGGCGGACGGTTCAGAATATCGTCGAAGGCGCGCGAAATCCGCGTGATCCCCTTCAGTGCAGCGGGCTTGATCCCCAATTCAAAACGCTCTGCCCAATAAGGTTTCAGCGCAAGTGTCGGGATTAGCGAAACGAGATTGGCATTGCCACAACGCTCGCCTATCCCGTTGAGGGTCCCCTGTACATGACGAACACCTGCATCAATCGCGGCAAGCGAGACGGCCACCGCCTGCTCGGTGTCATTATGGGCGTGGATACCAAGGCTCTCGCCTGGAACAACAGCCGTTACGGCGGCAACAATTTCGGCGATCTCCGACGGCTGCGTGCCGCCATTCGTATCGCAAAGCACTACCCAGCGCGCACCTGCTGAATAAGCAGCCTTGGCACAGGCAAGCGCATACTCGGGATTGGCCTTATATCCGTCGAAGAAATGCTCGCAATCGACCAGCGCTTCCCGTCCTGCCATACGTGCGGCCGTGACGGAAGCGGTGATCGACTCCAAATTTTCCTCATTGGTACAGCCCAGCGCGAGGCGAACATGATAGTCCCAGCTCTTGGCAACGAAGCAAACAGCATCAGCAGAGGCTTGAAGCAGACTGGAGAGGCCCGGATCGTTGGATGCCGAAACGCCTGCCCGCTTCGTCATGCCGAAGGCCACAAACTTGGCGCGTGCGGTCTGGCGACGCTTGAAGAAAGCCGTATCGGTCGGGTTGGCTCCCGGATAACCGCCTTCCACATAATCGACGCCCAACTCCTCCAGCAGCACAACAATTGACTTTTTGTCCTCTACGGAAAAATCAATGCCGGGTGTTTGCTGCCCATCCCGCAGAGTGGTGTCATAGATATAGATGCGTTCGCGTGCCATTGTGCCTGCCTGTCGGTGGGTCTGAGGTCCGGTCAACCTTGCTGTTGCGGCCAGCTTTCAGTGTCGTAATCAGGATGCTGGTAGGAAATCATCGTTCGTACAAATTCGATGCTCTCCGGATCGCGTTCTGTTGTGTAGCCGGGAAGATTTGCAAGTTCCGGCACATAAGGCAGCTGCTTTTCGATGCCCCACTGAACCGTCGGCTCGATTTCCTCCGGCGCATCGAAAGCGCCGATGGCAAGCGCAATCCCGTCAGGCGCTTCGTAGGTAAGCGGCGTGCCGCACTCAGAACAAAAGCCCCGCTGCACGTGATTGGACGAACGGAAGCGCTTCGGCTCATTGCGCGTCCATTCCAGCTTCGCATCGCTCACCGACACCAGCGGCGCATAGAAATTGCCGAACGCTTTCTGGCACATGCGACAATGACAGATCGATGCGGAGCCTATCGCGCCGTCGACGCGAAAGCGAACCGCACCGCACTGGCATCCGCCGGTATAGATCGGTTTGTTATCAAGCGTCATGTCATACTCCCTGCTCCACAAGCTTGTTAGCCTACCACATCCCAGCTCGTTGTGCGTTCGCCCGTTGCCGGATCCTTGCCATCCTTGAGCTGAACACCTTCCTGAAGCAGTTCATCGCGAATGCGATCAGCCTCGGCCCAGTTCTTCTCATTGATCAAGCGCAGACGCTCCGCGATACGTGCTTCGATGGCTTCATGATCCACTTCCGCCTTTGCAAAGACAGGAATATCTTCAGCCATAACGAAATGCGAATCCAACAAGCCCAGCAGCGCCATGCCCTCACCCAATCCGGCGATATCGCGTGCTTTGAAAGCCTTTCGCAATGCGGTGATCGCCGTCCAGCTGTTCAAATCGTCAGACAAGGCCTCAACGACTTCACCAACTGCGGTCAGCGTTTCCGGTACAGTGAACTTCCTGTCGCGCAGCAAGCCGTACCAGCGATGCAGTTCGTCGGCAGATTCTGCCAGACGCTGCGCCGTCCAGTTGATCGGCTCACGATAATGCGTCTGTAGCATTGACAGGCGAGCCGCCAGACCAACCCAGCGATCACGCGCATCAACGTCATCCCAAATACCCAGTTGCGGCAGGCCTTCGTTCAGAACATCGCGAATGGTGATGAAATTGCCGAGCGATTTCGACATCTTCTGCCCTTCGACCTGCAGGAAACCATTATGCATCCAGATGTTTGCCATCCGTTCAGTGCCGAATGCGCAGCATGACTGCGCAATTTCGTTCTCGTGATGCGGAAAGACGAGATCAATACCGCCGCCATGAATGTCGAACTGGTTCTTCAGCGGATCATCGCATTTCAGGCCACCGCCAAACGGTTCGAGCAGTTTGGCCATCGACATGGCCGAGCACTCGATATGCCAGCCCGGTCGGCCGAGCACCGCAATCCCCGCAGGAGACGACCAGCCCGGCTCACCCTCTTTCGACGGTTTCCACAACACGAAATCCATTTCGTCCCGTTTGTAAGACGCTACGTCAACGCGGGCGCCAGCCAGCATCTCATCCAGCGAGCGGCGGGCGAGCGCTCCATAGCGCGGCCCCTTCCGTTCATTCATGGCGGACGGCGAGAAGAGGACATGATCCTCAGCCACATAGGCTACACCGAGTTTCACGAGACGATCGATCATCGCACGCATCTCGTCCATATGCTCGGTCGCACGCGGCTGAACACTGGGCTGCAGATTGCCAAGCGCCGTCACGTCAGCCTGAAACTGTGCATTGGTGCTTTCTGTGACCCGACGAATGGCCTCATTGAAGGACAAATCGGGATAATCCCGCGCGGCACGGGCGTTAATCTTGTCATCGACGTCGGTAATATTGCGCGCATAGGTGACATGATCCGCGCCATAGACATGAAGCAGTAAACGGAACAACACGTCAAAAACGATCACCGGACGGGCATTGCCTATATGCGCAAAGTCATAAACCGTCGGTCCGCAGACATACATGCGCACATTGTCGGCATCGAGGGGAGAAAACTCCTCCTTCGTGCGGGTCAGCGTGTTGTACAGACGCAGTTGTGGCGCATAAGCCATTGTAAATATTCCCCAAAAAGACCTGTGAAATCAATGCGCAACTGACCGCAGCCGACTGACCGGGACGTTATCATCCAATTTTTATGAAAGGGAGACGAAAACGGCCGGGCCAGCAGGCTGCTAGCCAATAATAATCGCACAAATACAAATGATCGTGGTCGACGTTTTCATGGCTGCACTTATCCTCAGCAGGAGTGCTTCCGTCAAGAACTTTCGCTAAGCGGCTGATAGTTTAGTGAGATCACCAAGCATGTTGTATTTTTGCAACCTGCGTATCCCCTTCCCCGCGTGAACCGGAAAGCCGCAAAACCGGCTCCAAACAGCCTTCATTCGGTCTCAATCAATCACAAAATGGTGACCAGGCATTATCGAAAGGAAAGACCAATGTCTAAGAGTGAACTGCAACCCCGCCAAGACCGACTGGTTGATAAATACCGCGAAATCGGGCCTGCCGTGCTTGTTGCAGCATTGCTGAACGCAACGCGGCACAGCAGCGACGGTCGTAACGACTATCGCCGGCGTTCCATTCTCGCCGTCAAGAAGACAGGCTGAAGAAGCTGATGTCGTTCAGCGCCGAGCCTCGCAGGCTCGGCGATCAGAGTCGGTGGATGCGTAACAAATAGCGCCAGTCCAGCAAGACTGGCAGTCACGGTCAGAACATCGAAAGCTGCCCGCCATTTCCGTCATCGGATTCGGGCTTGTTCTTTCGCTTTGGCTTTGCATGCTCCGAAGGAACCTGTTCCGCTACACGCTCCTGCAAATCGGGCGTCGTGTTGGTGACCTTGTTGACCTTGTCCGATATTGGAATCGCTTCAAAGAAATCATCCTGAACCGGGCGCATGATATCCGCCACTTCGCGCGGCAGAAAACGCTTGCAGTCCAGCCAGCGGGCAAAATCTTCCGGTGGCACGACAATCGGCATCCGTTCATGGATCGGTCGCAACAGGCCATTGGCACTCGTCGTCAATATGCCTCCGGTATCGATTTGCGATCCGTCCGCGCTACTCCATGTCTCGATCAGACCACCAAAAGCGAAAATGCCCCCCTTGCGCGGGCGCACCCAGTAGGCTTGAGCCTTGTTCTTCCCCTCACGGCGCCACTCATAGAAACCCGATGCCGGGATCAAGGCACGGCGGTGGCTCAGTGCAGCACGAAACGAGTTCTTCTCCGCTGCCGTCTCAGAGCGAATATTGAACATGAGCGGCCAGTCGTTCGGGTCTTTGACCCATGACGGAATAAAACCCCATCGCACCAGCAACCCGACGCGATCCGGCCTGTTGCTTCCCGGCAGCGGCGTTTCCCCGCCCAGAATGGTCAATATAGGCTGCGTTGGCGCGATGTTATATCGTGGAGGAAAATCCTCTGCGATCAATGCGACCGCGAAGGCTTCCAGTTCCTCCCGGCTTGTCGTCAATGAAAAACGTCCACACATGGTGAGCATGTTTAGTGTTTTTCGACGCTGGTCAAGGGGCGCTTTTCCATTGCCAACCGGTGTCTGCCCGATCATAGCTAGAGCGCAATTCAAAAAGTGAGCATGATGAAAACAGTTCCCGTACTTCCGATACCTGCGACGGTTCATGGTGTTTCGCTGATCTGCAGACGCGAAGGGCGTTTCCTTTTGGTCGAGCGCGGGAAAGAGCCGTGGAAAGGCTGGCTTGCTTTTCCGGGGGGAAGTATCGAACCGGGCGAAACACCCGAACAAGCCGCGATCCGCGAACTCAAGGAAGAAACAGCGCTCGATGCAAAGGCGCTATCGCACGTCATAACCTTAGATCTGGCCCTTGAGGGGAAGGCATATGACACGAGCTATTACCTGTCCGTTTTCCGGGCCTGGCAAGTTTCTGGTCAGGAAGTCGCCGGAGACGACGCCGCATCCATTCGCTGGCTGGCGATAGATGAGATGGCTTCGGCAAAGGTGACGGACAGCACCCTCGATGTCGCCCGCGCGGTAGCGGAAAATGAAGACGAGTGTTCGGATATTAATCCTGTTTAGCAATCTGCCTTGAAGCGGCCCCTATTTATAGCAATAGCTCATTTTCAGGTGAGAGGTTTTGGATTGAAAAGCGTTCCGTTTTTTCGACCGGCAATCTGCTTCTCGATCGCTTTATGGGTCGGGGTGGCATGTCCGGCTTCCGCTCAGGATGCGCCTTATGAAGGGAAGATGTTGCGGCTCGCCGAAATTCTCGGCTCGCTTCACTATCTGCGCAATCTGTGCGGCGAAGCTGGCAGCGAATGGCGCGATCGGATGGATGCGATTGTGACAGCGGAAAAGCCTTCCGAAGCCGAGCGGGTGCGGCTCATTTCGAGCTTCAACCACGGGTATCGCGTGTTCAGCGACAATTACACCCGCTGCACCCCCTCGGCGCTTGCAGCGATTGATCGCTACATGAAGGAAGGCGAGGACTTGTCGAACGAGATCATATCGCGCTATGGAAATTAACCAATCATTCACTCTTGTGCGGATTGACAGGATTTGTTCGTTCAAATCCGTGATAATCTGTTAACACTGTCTTAAGAAGGCAGTCACGTTGCCAGGTGGTTGAGCTCCCGCGAAACGGTGAGACACCGACAGCGCAACAGAAAGGCGAAAGCCAGGATGAAGTCTATGGAACATGCACCGGCCGATCTGGACGAAATGATTGCGAGAGAGAAGAAACTCGTCGCAATCGAATATCATAACGAGGCCTGGGCAGACGGCATCTCTGAAGGCATCGAACCGGAAATCCTTGCCGAAGCAGCCTTTACGACCGCGCTTACTGAACTGATCCGTGAAGCGGGCGATGATTGTGCGCTGGAGCTGATTGAGAAAATGCGCGAACAGATTTTAGCAGGAACCTTCCTGCCGCAGCGCATTCTTCAGTAGCATTGATAGAACGCCGGTCGCGGGACCAGACCGGCGCAGTAGTTCCCTCCCGGCGTCCCTCTTCTTGCGCCAAATGTCATTCCCGATCAGGAACGCCGCCTCTCCTCGAATTTTATTGGCCGGGATAATCCTTGCCTGCGGTATTGCTTTGCCAGCCGCCGCAGCAAACTCTTTTGACGTCGCGCTTACGGACCAATCAGACTTCTTGCAACGCCCCGGTGCCCGCGCGGTTGCCGATGAAGGCGACAATCCGTCCCCCTTTACCATGCCGGGAGCGGTTCCGCGTGCAATACCAAGAGTGTCGCCCGGCCATGAGCCTGCCCCTGCTGCATCATCCAAACCCATGCCTGAAATCCATCGCGATTTCGATAAGCTCCCCGAATCCGTAAGGCTGACGCGTGAACGCATGCTGGAAGCTGCTCGCTCGGGCGACATCGAGAAATTGCGACCACTCCTCGGCGTTGAGGACAAGGCCACCGAGCTCTCGCTGGAGGACCACGAGGAAGACGTTATCGATTTCCTCAAATCGCTGTCGGGCGACGAGGCAGGTCGCGAAGTTCTGGCAATCATCGTCGATCTACTGGATACGGGCTATGTGCACCTGAATGCAGGCAAGGACGATGAAGTCTATGTCTGGCCCTATTTCTACGCCATGCCTCTAGACAAACTGACGCCGCCGCAGATCGTGGAGCTTTTCGAAATCGTCACCGCCGGTGATTTTGAGGATATGAAAAAGGCAGGCGGCTATATCTTCTACAGTATAGGCATCGGGCCAGACGGTAGCTGGCGCTTTTTCACTGCGGGCGAATAGGTCAGACCCCGAAACGTATCCGGCTTGGCGGCTCATTGTAGATGCGTTGCCAGACCCGGCGAAACTGCCGTGCGGACGCAAAACCCGCCTGCGCTGCAACGTTCTCGATATCAAGCTCAGAATTCAAGAGCATCTCGCGTGCGAGGCTGATCTTGAGACGATTGACATAGTCGGTCACCGTCATTCCGGCATATTCATTGAACAAGCGCGAGAAGTTGCGTGGGCTTGCCCCGCCGATATCCGCCAATCGCTCCACCGACCAATCCGCCGCCGGATCATGTGCAATGGCATCCTGTGCGCGATGTACGACCGGGTTCATATGATTTCGCCCCTCAAGCCAGGGCGATAGTTGCGGATCATTGCCGCTGCGCCGCAAATAAACGACCAGATAACGCGCAACCGCCAGCGCCGTGGCGTGGTCGATCAGACCTGCAACGATGTGTAGCATCAAATCGATCCCGGCGGTGATGCCCGCGCTCGTCAGCCGTTCGCCATCTTCGACGAACAGCCTGTTTTCATACACGCGGGCGGCAGGGGCCAGCCGTTCGAGTTCAGCCAGCGTTAGATGGTGGGTGGTGCAGGAATATCCGTCGAGTAATCCCGCGCGCGCTGCGAGCAGCGCACCGGAACAGATTGTCACCAGTCTCACACCGGGCCGAACCGCGCGGCGAAGCCATAGAACGATTTCTTTTTCCAGCACCGCATCGATGGCTCGGTCGAGCTCCACATTTCCGAGCGGGACATCCGCCGCACCCGAGACAATGACCAGCGCATCATCTGGCAGCGCCTCCGGCAAAGGCTCGACCCCCGCCACCGGTAGGCCGATGGAGCTGAGCGCAGTTGGCGCAGGCCCGATATAGTGAACGTCGAACCGCACCTTATGCTGTTCAAGATTTGACTTGCGTAAAACCTCCAGCGGTCCTGCCACGTCGAGCAAAAGCACACGTGGCGGGATAACGACATAAACCGGAATTATCCGGACAATGTCCGCCTGGTCACTCATGCTGCCTTCCGGTCTCCCGGCGCAGCCAGTGCCTGTTCCACGGTTACAATACGGGCAAAGCGGTTGGCCAGAACAACCTCGGTGCGAGCCTTGATATCGGCAGCGCTCCACTCATGGCCGCTTGGGTCAGTCATGGGAAAGGTCAATGTCGCTTCACTGACAAAATCGACATGATATCCAAAATCCGATGCCTGCCGTGTCGTCGTCTCGCAGCATTGTTCTGTGCGGATACCGGAAACCAGCACGCGACGGATACCATTGGCGACCAGCCACACATCAAGCCCGCTTCCGACCAGCGCGCTGTGGCGACGCTTACGGAAAACTGCGTCGGGTTCAATTGACAGAGGCGCAATCGCCTTCACCAGACCCGACGCTTCCGAGAACGGGCCTTCATTCTCAACATGGAAAATCTGCACCACCGGAATACCGGCACGCTTGGCGCCATTGATGAGCGCCTGCTGGCGTTCAATATAGGCACCAATCTCTCCGTCCCGGTAGTAAGGCCGGTGGCGGAATGACTCCTGAGCGTCGATAACCAGCAAAGCAGTATCTTGAGCGGACACTTCTGTTCTCCCTATAAAAAGACTATAGGGAGAAAATACGCCTTGCAAACGGGATCAAAAGCCTCCTTACGGACAATCAGAGGACAAATCACGCCAATACGCTCTGCCTTCAGCGATGCGGCAATGCCTCGAGGAATTCCACCGGCTCGCCCTTGTTGGCGTTGACGATCTCCGCTTCCCACATCACCTTGATGCCACGCACGAAAGTGCCAATTGGCCATCCGGTAACGGCCTTGCCATGATACGGCGTCCAGCCAGCCTTCGAACCCGCCTGCTCATGCGTGATTGTTTCGCGGCGCTTCATGTCCACAATGGTCAGATCGGCATCGTAGCCGACTGCAATACGACCCTTGCGAGCCATGCCGAAAATACGATTCGGACCATGGCTGGAAAGATCGACGAAACGTTCTAGCGTGAGCCTGCCCGCATTGATGTGATCAAGCATGATCGGCACCAGCGTCTGCACGCCTGTCATGCCAGACGGAGAAGCCGGATAAGGCTTCTGCTTTTCTTCCAGGGTATGTGGTGCATGGTCGGAACCGAGCACATCGACGATACCTTGGCCGATGCCCTTCCACACGCCATCGCGGTGACGCTTGTCACGGACAGGCGGATTCATTTGGATGAGATTGCCGAGCGTCTTGTAGTCATCTGCCGACAAAGTGAGATGATGCGGCGTTGCTTCGCACGTCGCAACATCCTTGTGATCTTTCAGGAAGTCGATTTCTTCGGCAGTGGAGATATGCAGCACGTGAATGCGGGCGCCGGTATCGTGTGCGATGCGCACAAGCCGTTCCGTGCACTGAAGCGCTGCAACTTCGTCGCGCCAGACCGGATGGCTCGACGGATCGCCCTGCACGCGCAGGCCTTCGCGTTCCTTCAACCGGAACTCGTCTTCCGAGTGGAAGGCCGCGCGACGCCGTGTATTCTTCAGGATCGAACGAACGCCATCATCGTCTTCAACAAGCAGATCGCCGGTGGACGAGCCCATGAAAACCTTGATTCCGGCAGCGCCCGGCAGGCGTTCCAGTTCGGCAACGTCCTTCGCATTGTCGCGCGTACCACCAACCCAGAAAGCGAAATCGCAATGCATGCGATGGCGACCACGGCGAATCTTGTCTTCCAGCGTCTCGGCGGAAGTGGTAAGCGGCTTGGTGTTCGGCATCTCGAAAACGGAGGTTACCCCGCCCAGAACAGCGGCGAGTGAACCGGTCTCGAGATCTTCCTTGTGTTCAAGGCCGGGCTCACGGAAATGAACCTGGCTATCCACCACACCGGGCAGAAGGTGAAGGCCGGTGCAATCAATCACCTCACCTGCCGTATGTGTGGAAAGAGACCCTATGGCAGCGATGCGACCATTGCGAATACCGATGTCGCGTTGGCCTATACCGTCGTGATTGACGATGGTTGCACCCTTCAAAATCGTATCGAATGTTTCGGCCATTGTTGTCTCCTGCCAGATTGATAGGACTTGCGAGCCTTTCCATTGGGGCTTACGTAACGAAGGCGCGAAAGGCAAGGACGAAGCGATGACGACGGCAGTTGAAGTGGTAAATCTTTCAAACAGGGCTTTGGTTCATATCACTGGCGAAGAGGCGGAAAAATTTCTGCAGGCCGTGATTACAACCGATCTCGACAAGCTTGGACCGGAGGACCTGAAACCGGGAGCATTGCTCGCTCCGCAAGGGAAAATCCTGTTCGATTTTCTCGTTTCACGCATTGATGGCGGCTTGCGTTTCGATCTTCCGGCAAGCATTGCCGCCGATTTTATCAAGCGCATCACCCTCTACAGGCTGCGTGCGAAGGCCGAAATAACGCAATTGCCAGAATCACTTGTCAGTGTTTCCTGGCAAACTGAATCACATCCTTCACAGAATGATTCAATCAAGCGAGATAGCCGCTTTCCGACCGAGCTGAACGTCCGCCGGATTTACGGTCCCGCAGATGGCACGTCCGATGAAAGCGCGTGGACGCAGCTGCGCGCAGAATATGGCATTGCGGAAGGCGAAGCGGATTTCGCCTATAATGACGTCTTCCCGCATGACGTCAATTTCGACCAGACTGGCGGCGTCTCCTTCCCGAAAGGCTGTTTCATTGGTCAGGAAGTCGTGTCGCGCATGCAGCATCGCGGCACTGCGCGACGACGCGTTCTGGTGGCTCGTTCCGAGGAAAGCCTCCCTCCAATGGGCACACCCGTTACCGTTGATGGGCGCGATATCGGCACGATAGGAAGCTCCGCTGACACAATCGGCATCGCGCTTGTGCGCATCGATCGCGCCAAGGATGCGATAGATGCGGGCAGCCCGATTTTGGCTGGTGAAACGCCCATAACACTCACCTTGCCACCGCATGTGCGGTTCGGATTTCCGGAAGCTGAAGCGGGTAACGCCTGATGGCAAGCGCCGACCGATCTTCCGGCAAAACGCGTGCCTGGCAACGAATGTTGTCGGGGCGCCGTCTCGATCTGCTCGACCCCTCGCCGCTCGATATTGAAATCGAAGATATCGCTCATGGTCTGGCCCGTGTTGCGCGCTGGAACGGTCAGACTGTTGGTGAACATGCTTTTTCGGTCGCGCAGCACTCGCTGCTCGTGGATCAGATATTTACCCGACTGGTTCCCGATGCCAGCATTGAGTGGCAGTTGCTCTCACTTCTGCACGACGCCCCGGAATATGTGATCGGTGACATGATCTCGCCCTTCAAAGCGGTGATGGGCGGCAATTACAAGCTGATCGAAACGCGGCTGGAAAACGCAATTCACCTGCGCTTCTCCCTGCCGATAACCGTGCCCGCCCAACCCAAGACGCTGATCAAGCGCGCCGATCAGGTTGCAGCTTTCTTTGAAGCCACGCGCCTCGCCGGTTTTACCGAGACCGAGGCCGTCAAATATTTCGGGCGTCCACGTGGCTTCGATCCGGCAGGGCTGGATATTGCGCCGCGCCCCACACAAGATGTGCAGACGGATTTCCTCGCACGGTTTGCGGCATTGGACAGGGCACGGCAAAGTCGATGAGCCGAATCATCGTGACGCCTTTGTCGCAACTGGCGACACAACTCTCATTGCATCGGCCAAGCCATGTCGTGACGCTTGGAAGCCAGGCCCCGGCGGCTCTGCCTGATGGATACGATGCCCTTCGTCTGTCGCTGACATTCAACGACATTATCGAATTGCGCGAAGGGTTGGTCGCCCCCGATGAAACTCACGTGCTCCGGCTTGTGGACTTCGCGATGAGCTGGTCTATGGATGCGCCTTTGCTTATCCACTGTTATGCTGGAATTTCCCGTTCTACAGCTGCGGCTTATATCATCGCTTCGGCTCTGAACCCGGCCCTGGATGAAAGCGAGCTTGCCGGGTTTCTTCGCAGCCTGTCACCATCTGCGACGCCGAATATCCGGCTGATATCACTCGCAGACAAAATTTTGGCGCGAAACGGACGAATGGTTGCCGCCGTACGTGCAGTCGGGCGCGGAGTGGAAGCCTTCGAAGGTGAAGTTTTCGATTTACCTGTGAGAACAGGATCAAATGCATCTATGGGCTGATTGCCCGCCCAAGGGCATTCAAAAACCCGCCGCGCGCATCAGGCGGTGTTACGGCACGTGGCTCCCATACATGCCGCATCAGAAAATAACCGGTCATCGTGAAAGCATGATCGATGTCGTCATAGGATGACGCGCGAACGGCAGTATCGTTGACGAAGCCGGGCAGCAGCAGAAGCTTGTCAGCCCACGGTGCCCCCGCATCACGGCAGACCGCGCGCCCGGATTTCGGCGACACATAGATCAGGTCTTCCTTGACGCCTGTTGCGGCACATTCCTTGAGATCGAGACCGAAGCCAAGCTCCTCAAGCATCATCACTTCGAAACGCAAAACCAGTTCGCCAGAGGCAAGCGGGTCGTCGAAATGTTGGATGATAAGCCGCAGTGTCTCATATAGACCGCGATGCGGATCGCGTTCCGGCAGAAGACGCAAGTGCGAGGCCGCCAGCTGGATACCGTATAACGCCACCGGCGTTTCGATGAGGCGGGCAGCAGCAAATTCCAGCGGTTCGATGGTAAAGCTGCCCATATGCTCATCCAGCCGCGCCCACCATGTCACGTCCACATGATTGCCGGGCTGTAGCAAAGGCTGCATGCGGCGGGAACGTCCGCCGCGCACCATACCCATATGGCGGCCATGCTCACGGGTCATCACTTCCACGATGGCGCTTGTCTCGCCATGGCGTCGTGTCCCGAGAATTATGCCTTCATCGCGCCATTCCATGGCCGCCAGTCTTATAAGTTAGGTTGGAAAATCAAGACCCATTTCGCGATAGCGTTCCGGGTCGTTGCCCCAGTTCTCACGCACTTTCACGAAAAGAAAGAGATGAACCGTCTGTTCCAGTATCTCGGAGATTTCCTTGCGTGCGGATTGCCCGATTGCCTTGATCGTCTCGCCCTTGTGACCGAGAACGATCTTCTTCTGGCTTTCACGCTCGACATAGATCACCTGCTCGATGCGGACTGATCCATCCTTGCGCTCTTCCCATCGTTCGGTTTCCACCGTCGACGAGTACGGCAGTTCTTCATGCAGGCGCAGATAGAGCTTCTCGCGCGTGATTTCGGCCGCGAGCTGCCGCATCGGCATGTCGGAAATCTGGTCTTCCGGATAATACCAAGGGCCGTTCGGCACGTTCTCGGCAAGATACTTCGCGAGATCCTTGCAGCCCGATCCGTTCAGCGCGGAGATCATGAAGGTCTGGTCGAATGTGACCAGCTCATTGGCCTTGCGGGCAAGATCCAGCAAGACCGGCGGATCGACGCGGTCGACTTTGTTCAGCACCAGAACCTTCTTCTGGCGCACATCCTTCATACTCGAAAGCAGTGCTTCGGCATTCTCGTTCAGACCGCCTTGTGAATCGAGAAGAACGAGAATGATGTCGGCATCTTTCGCGCCGCCCCATGCGGTCGTGACCATGGCGCGGTCGAGCCTGCGTTTCGGTCGGAAAATGCCGGGCGTGTCCACCAGGACGATCTGCGCCTGACCTTCGATGAATATACCGCGCACAAGAACGCGCGTCGTCTGCACCTTGTGCGTGACGATAGAAACTTTCGTTCCCACAAGCTGGTTGACCAGAGTGGATTTCCCCGCATTCGGTGCCCCGATCAGCGCCACGAAGCCGGAACGGGTCTGCCCTGCTTCGTTTTCGCCGTCACCCGACGTCGTCCGATTGTTCATTTTTTATCCTTCCAGACGATATTTCCTTGCAGAACACCGCCGTCCCCTGCGTGCGGCATTCCGGATACGACAAAACCGCCGACGAAAGCGACATGTCGTAATTGACTGATTATAACCGATCTCGATTTAAAAAACGCCAACTCTTGCATCAAGCGGAATTGTCACGCTTCCAGACGCCTTCGCGATAAAGCATCGCTTCCGCCGCGTTCTGTTCGGCTATTCTTTTCGAACGTCCCTCACCCGTTTCCGAAGCGAAGCCCTTAACCATCACATCTACTGTGAATAGCGGATCATGGTCCGGACCGCTGCGACTAATGATGGAGTACGCAGGATGTACGTTGCCCTGCTGGTGTGCCCATTCCTGCAGTTCCGTCTTGGCGTCGCGGCGAGCAGCCCCCGTTTGCAGGGATCTCTTCTCCCAGTAACGCTTGACGAAAGGGCGCACGGCCTCCAGCCCACCATCGAGATAGATCGTGGCGATCAGTGCTTCAACGACATCGGCGCGCACATTCAAAAGACGCTTGTCATTCAGTGACTTGATATCGGAGCCGGTGTGAATGAGATCGGCGAGACCGATCTCATCGGCAATTTCCGCACAGGTTTCGGCGTTCACCAGCGCATTGAGGCGAACCGACAGTTCCCCTTCGGATGCTTCCGGAAACTCGTCGAACAGCATTTCCGCGACGGTCAGTCCCAGAACGCGGTCACCTAGAAATTCGAGGCGTTCATAATTTGCGCGCGATGGCGCCTGTACACTTGAGTGGGTAAGCGCACGATCCAGCCGTTTCAAATTGAGAAAACGGTGCCCGGTGCGCTCCTCCAGAATTGCTGCTGCCTGATTTGCCGAAGCCATTTCAGTTTCCGGTTACAGCTGTATGCGGCGCTGCATTGACTGAACTGAACAGTCGGCTAAAGCGTACATCAGTCGGCCATTTCCAGATTTCCAGCGGACTTGCCTTGTCGGCAATAGAGAAGAAGATGATGTTTGCACGCCCGACGAGATTCTCAAACGGAACATAACCGACGCCAAAACGGCTATCGAGCGAGTTGTCGCGATTGTCGCCCATCATGAAGTAATGGCCTGCTGGAACCTCGAAAACGCGCGTATCATCACCGATGGAGTTTGGCGACAGATCAAGCGTGTCGTAGGTCACACCGTCCGGCAAGGTTTCGCGATAAACTTCCACAGGACGGTTCACTTCGGTCACATCCGGATTGTCGATCGTGCCGATGCGATCACGCTTGACCGCCTGATCGTTTATGTAGAGCACGCCACCGCGCATTTGCACGCGGTCACCTGGCAGACCGATCACACGCTTGATGTAATCGACGGAAGGGTCGCTCGGCAGCTTGAACACCACCACGTCACCGCGCTTCGGCTCGGCACTCCAGATACGACCTGAAAACAAATCCAGTCCGAACGGCAGCGAATAGCGCGAATAGCCATAGGCATATTTCGAAACGAACAGATAATCGCCTTCCAGAAGTGTGGGGCGCATGGAACCCGACGGTATGCTGAAAGGCTGGAAAAGAAGGGTACGGATGACCAGTGCCAGCAGCAGCGCCTGCACGATAACGCTGATGGTTTCGCCAAGGCCACCGGATTTTTTTGTCTCACTCTTGCTGGACACGCTCATTGTATCTCCGCTTCCGATAACGCGATCTAATAACGACTATGAATGCATGACGCAATCAGGCCGCCGGCAGAACGCCGGTTTATCGCACGATTATGAGCAGGAGCTTACCTGTCACAATCACAACTATTTCGTCTCTGGCAGCGCTTCGATGATAACGAACGCCTGCGCGAGAGGAAAATCATCGGTAATTGTCAGATGTATGGCGGCGCCTGTTCCGGCTGGCAAGAGTTTCTGCAGCTGTTTCGCCGCACCGCCAGTCAAATGCATGGTCGGCTTTCCGGAGGGGGCATTGACCACGCCCATGTCTCGCCAGAACACACCTTGGGATATGCCCGTTCCAAGAGCCTTTGCACAGGCTTCCTTCGCCGCGAAGCGCTTCGCATAAGATGCAGCGCGCTGCTTCCGCCCGTCCGATTTTTTCTGCTCGATCTCCGTAAAAACCCGGTTACGGAAACGGTCGCCATGTCGCTCAAGGGTGCTTTCAACACGACGAATATCGATGAGATCGCTGCCTATACCGACGATCATACTTTTTGAAGCTCCTGTTCGCGGTGCAAGCGATGCTTTTCCGCAAGGCGTTCGATACGACGACGGCGGAAAGCCGAAACAGCAAACCGGGTGACGAAATAGACCACGACGGCGAATGCAGCACCCAGAATGGTCGATCCGAACAGCATCGGCTTCAGAAGCGGCGTCCAGATTTCATCGAAATGCATCGTTTCCAGCGCTCGTCCGAGATGAACTGGCGGAGCATCATCGATACTTCCATTCATGATGAAACGGCCCAGCTCGAATGTGCTTCCCCATATAAACGGCAGCGTCAGCGGATTGGCAAGCGTTGTGCCAAGGGCTGCCGCCGCAATATTTCCGGCGAGGAAATAGGCCAGCACGATTGCAATAATGAGATGGAAGCCGAAAAAAGGCGTGAACGCCGAAAACACACCAACCGCCAGACCGGCTGCGACAGCATGAGGCGAGGCTGTGATGCGCAGAATCCGCTTACCACCGTACCGGAAGGAACGGGAGAAGGAGCGGCGCGGCCAGACCAGAAGTCTTAAGCGCTCTTTTCTGGTCGGAGGATTACGGCGTTGAAACAGCATGCGCTTCTATTAATGCTCTCCCATCGCGGAGACAATTGTTATTATTCAGTCAAAACTACAACACTATCGCTGCGCTCGAACGGAACCGTGTCCAGTCTCGGCAAATAGAATCGCGGCGAAACACCGAGCATTCTGCGGAACATCGTCGTGAAAGCGGAAACGCTATCATAACCCAGATCCAGCGCCACGCTTGTCACTGATTCCCCTTCCGTGAGGCGAGGAACCGCAGCAAAAAGACACGCTTGCTGACGCCAAACCGAAAGGCTTACGCCAGTCTCCCGTTGGAAATGCCGAGTGAACGAGCGTCGGCTCATCGCCATCCTGTCCGCCCAGTCATCAATTGTGGCGCGCGAAGAAGGCTTTTTCACGAATTCACGACACAGTTTCTGCAAGCGCGGATCCAATGGAAAAGGCAGGCCCAGAGAGCGTTGGGGCAATGTGTGAAGGTCCCGCAGGATCAGTTCGATCACCAGAGCATCGCGACTATCCGGTTCCGGCGTACTGTCCTGCGTCGTTGCATCCGTTATGAGGCACCGCATGAGATCGGTCAGCCCGACCACGTGGAGATAGTCTGGTACACCTGAGACGGCATCAACACAAATGTAGATTGAGCGCATGAAGACTTCACCGAGGATTTCGACCGAATGCTCCACGCCCGCCGGTATCCACATGGCGTGGTCACTGGGAATCATCCAGCGTCCTGCATCCGTCGTCACCAACACCACCCCTTGCGAGGCGCAGAGAAGCTGTGCCCGGCTATGACGGTGGAGCGGCACAAAATAACCGTCGGGATAGCGCGTCGGCAAGGCAATCACTGGCCCCTTCATGCCTTCCAGCATGGCAATACGCTGCTCGTGGAACTTCTGCAGTTCCTCGCTTCCCGGCAATAAAAGCCCCGGCGGTGACTTCGGTTTCATTACAGTTCTGACCCATTGTTTGGCCCACTCTCGAAACTATTGGACCAAATCACGAAAGCGGGCGAGAAGCAATAGTCCTATTAATGGCTTGCTGAGAATGGGTCGCGACATTCGCTGGCGGAATGAATTTGACGTTTGAATCGGACAAATGCCGGCTCAGACGTCAAATTCACGAGTTTCCGCTGGTTTCTCATCAACACCCCGTAATTTTCTTGAGGGCCCTGTTTCCTGTTTTCGGATGGTATCTGCAGGAAACACGCCTGAAGACCGACTTTCATCTTCGGAGTAGTAGTATGAGCATGAGTGCTGCACAGCAGCCATCAAACAGCGGCGCGGACAGTACTGTCCTTGCCATTATTCTGGCCACCAGCATGGGCCATTTCCTGAACGACATGATGCAGTCGCTCCTTCCGGCCATCTATCCGATGCTGAAGGATAACTACAGCCTGTCATTCTGGCAGATCGGCCTCCTTACTTTCACTTTCCAGATGACGGCATCGATCCTGCAGCCGCTCGTTGGTATCTATACTGACCGCAAGCCAATGCCTTATTCCCTGCCTTTCGGCATGGGCTGTACACTTGTCGGTCTGGTCTTTCTGGCAACGGCACATCACTACTCGATCTTGCTTCTAGGTGCGGCCTTTGTCGGTTTCGGCTCGTCCGTCTTCCATCCGGAAGCAGCTCGCGTAGCGCGTCTTGCCTCCGGCGGTCGTCATGGCTTCGCGCAATCCCTGTTTCAGGTGGGCGGCAATTTCGGCTCGTCGATTGGTCCCCTTCTGGCAGCGTTCATTGTTCTGCCTTTCGGCCAGATCAGCGTGTCGTGGTTCTCTGTTGCCGCCCTGATCGGGATGATGCTGCTCTGGTATGTCAGCAACTGGTATAATCGCTACCGGATTGCGAACGCCAGCAAGGCAAAACCGGATAAGACCCTTCCGCTGCCTCGCAACAAGGTTCTGGTGTCCGTTGGCGTTCTGGCAATGCTGGTCTTCACCAAGTACATCTACATGGCTAGTCTGACGAGCTACTACACCTTCTACACTATCAGCCATTTCGGCGTGACAGTGCAGGCATCGCAGCTTCTTCTGTTCCTGTTCCTCGGTGCAGTAGCTGCGGGGACGATCATCGGTGGTCCAATCGGCGACAAGATCGGCACCCGTAAGGTTATCTGGGCATCGATCCTCGGCGTCCTGCCGTTCACGCTTGCCCTGCCCTACGCGAACCTGGAAATGACGGCGATACTGACGGTTATCATCGGCCTGATCCTCGCTTCGGCCTTCCCGGCAATCGTGGTGTTCGCACAGGAACTGCTGCCAGGACGCGTCGGCATGGTGTCTGGCTTGTTCTTCGGCTTTGCTTTCGGCATGGCCGGTATCGCAGCGGCCGTCCTCGGTATCGTGGCCGATCAAAAGGGCATCGAGTATGTTTACAACATCTGCTCGTATCTGCCGCTGCTCGGCCTTCTGACGATTTTCCTGCCCAAGCTGGAAAAGAACCGCAAGGCCTGACCCATATGAAAAACGCACAACCCGAAAAGCAATTCACGCTCTACGGGTTGTGCTCGAAATAGTGGAGCACCGCACGTCCCCCAACGGCGGTGCTCCCATGCTACTGACCTTTTGACGGCCCGGTGCAGCAGCATTCTTTTGATAGAGCATCTTCAGCTCTGCCTCTTTGTTCCAACGCAAGTTCAGACGGCGAAACTGAAGCCGTGCATCGTCTCCCTGCGAAATTCATCGAAAGCAGCCGCAACCAGGCGGATCAGTGGTTTGCCGTCGCATGTTGCGCTGATGATACCGTTGCGGACCTCCACCAGTCCGTCAGCCACCAGAGGCCGCAGCAAGGCCAGCTCGTCGGAAAACTCCACGCCCGGCGCTGTAGTGTTCAGATCGACCCGGAAATTGCACATCAGGGCTGTGATAATTCCGGCACGGATGCGGTCAATTTCGCGCATGGCATAACCGCGAACCGTTGCAAGATCGCCCGCTTCAACCCGTTTGGAATATTGCTTCACATCCGAGATATTCTGAGCATAGCCACCGGGGAACTGCGAAATCGATGACGGCCCGAGACCAATCAATGTCTGGCAACGATCATCCGTATAGCCTTGGAAATTACGATGCAGCGTTCCATTGCGCGCAGCGACGGCCAGATTGTCATCCGGCAATGCGTAGTGATCGATCCCCACCGGCTCGTAGCCGAAACTTATAAAACTGTCCGCCACCACACGTGCCTGAGCGAAGCGTTCGTCAGCATCGGGCAGAAGACTTGCGTCGATGAGGCGCTGATTGGCGCGGCGCTGCGGAAGATGTGCATAGCCATAGCAGGCAACACGGTCAGGTTCGAGCACTGCAACCTTTTCACAAGTCTCACGCAATGTCTCGACGGTCTGCAATGGCAGGCCGTAGATGAGATCGAAGTTGAGACGATCAATACCGACTTCCCGCACGAGAGTGGCAGCCTTGGCAACCGTTTCTATCGGCTGAATGCGACCGATGGCTTTCTGAACCTCGGCATCGACATCCTGTACACCGAGGCTGGCGCGGTTGACCCCCATGAGCGCAAGCGTTTGCGCCAGCTGTGGGGTAACTGTGCGCGGGTCAAGCTCGATGGCATGTTCCATATCTGGCGCAAAATCGAAAGCAACGCGCAGAGAGGCCAGAATGCTCGCAAACTGGCGCGGATTCAAAATTGAGGGCGTACCACCGCCCCAATGAAGATGGACCACACTGGGCCGTGCTGTCAGGCTCCTGCTGACAGTTTCGATTTCGCTGAGCAACGAGGTGCAGAAATTCTCGACCACATCGTTGCGGACCGCCATCTTGGCATGGCAACCGCAATAGTGGCAGAGCTGCCGGCAATAAGGCACGTGGATGTAAAGGGAGACGCATTCTTCCGGCCCAATCTGACGCAACCAACGATGAGTCGTATCGGCGCCCACAGGCATGAAATCAGCAGCCGTCGGGAAAGACGTATATCTTGGAACCGCCAACGCAGCGTAGCGTCTTATCGCTTCTTCATGCATAGCGCGTCCACCTTAAGCGTTGGGTGCTCCGGCGAAGCCCTGCCGGGTATACGCGCACCGGAACCGGGGCGACATTCTGCGGGGCAAGACGGCATGATGCGGCAAGGAAGCCCGCATGCATGACAGCCGATATTGCAATTCCCAGCCACAACAGCACCTGTTTTCCCCATTTTGAACAGTGCGATCCCACAGCACCGGCCCGAAAAACGATTACGATTTTCGGAAAGCGCGATGCCTGAACTCAACAGGTTAGAGCGTCCTTTGTGCGTCCGGATGGACGTCCAGCGCTCTAATGCAGATCGCATCAATCTCTATGGTCAGGAATAGGCTGTTCTGCCGAGTGCAGCATTGATTTGAATCAACGGAAACACACCCCGTTTCTAGGGATGGTAGCTTGAAATCAGAGGTTGTCCGGGTCCATTCCGGCAACGGCTGCCAAAGACCGGCGCGACAGGATCTCCACCGTATTGGCATCAGGCAGCTGGATCAGCCCCTGCGTCTTCAGCTTCGTGAAGCTTCGGCTGACAGTTTCAATCGTCAGGCCGAGATAATCAGCAATATCAGTGCGGTTCATCGACAGATGTACCGGGTTCGGCTTCTCGCCGCGTTTTTCTGCCCGCGCGGACAGAACCAGAAGGAAGCTCGCAAGCTTTTCCACCGGCGCAAGGCGTCCAAGAACCAGTTGATTGTCGCGCGCCGTGCGAAGAGCCGCCCGTGTCATCTGGTGCAAGCGTTCCTTCAACTTCGGAAAACGCTCCATCAAATCGTCCATCTCCCTGGTGGAGAAAGCGCACAAAACGGACGGTACGACCGCTTCAGCCGACTGCGAGTACGTCTCGTCGTCAGCCAAACCGAGATAGTCACCAGGGAACAGGAATCCTGCAATCTGCCGACGTCCATCCGGAAGCGATGTGTAGATTCGCAACATGCCGGAGGTCAGGCTGAAGACGCGGCGCTTCGGCTCCCCCTCTTCCACCAGCTGCTCATTGGCATCGAGACGCTTGGAGGTCATGATTGCTTCGAGTGCACCGAGATCGCCGTCGTCAAGTGCCGCACAAACCGCCGTCCGCCTGACGTCGCAATCCACGCATACCCCACATGGCGCACGGTAAGGCGATCTGGGGTCGAATCTGATAGGCGCTACACTCACGATGGAACCCTGTTTGTGGAAGCCGGAAGAAAGTCTTTGCGGTTACCCTTAAATAGGTAACTAGAACGCGTCCCGCAAAGCGGAATTTCGCCGCAGGGGTGTATCTTCCCCTGCAGCGTATCCAAAACCGCTGGCGAGCTTGTTTAAATGTTGCGGCTACCCGGCTTCACCGCCGGAATTGCAGCAAGCTCCGGCGGCAATTTATCCGCGGGATAGGCCGGAACTTCATATTGAGCGAGAGCGATCAGCTGCGTGCCAACATTTGCCTTTCCTGCCGAACGGTCAACAATGCAGGCCGCGGCCACAACTTCGATGCCGAGGCCCTTCATACAGTCGATCGTTTCGCGAATGGAAAGCCCTGTCGTGACAATATCTTCCACGATAACGACTCGCGCGCCCTTCGGCACATCGAAACGACGCAGGCGGAATACACCGTTCTCGCGCTCGACCCAGACCGACGGGACACGCAGATGACGCGAGGTTTCGTAGGACGGAATCAAGCCGCCAATTGCCGGACCAACCACATAATCGATCGGTCCGAGATTGGCCGCCTGGATTTTCTCTGCGAGCGCTTTGCAGAGCCTTTCCGTCTTGTCGGCATGCATGAAAACGCGTGCCTTCTGAAGGAAAACAGGGCTGCGCAGGCCTGACGTGAGAATAAAGTGGCCTTCAAGGATAGCTCCCGCTTCGCGGAAGACGGCAAGCACATCTTCGGTGTTCATCTTAGTCCTATCCGTTCACGCGTTTCGCGCCACTGACGCTCGCGCTTTCTTTCAATTGGGAAATGATACGGTTGAGATGCTTGAGGTCCCAAACCTCGACATCGATAATCATCTCTGTGAAGTCCGGTGCGGTGCGCACCATGGAGAGATTGTGAATATTTGCGTCATTGGCGGCCACGATCTGCGCGATCTCTGCCAGAGAGCCGGGCGAATTGATGGCCGATACGCTGACGCGCGCCGGAAAACGCTCGCTCATCTGATCATCAATATCCCAACGCACGTCGATCCAACGTTCCGGCTGATCGTCATAAGCCGTCAGCGCAGGCGACTGGATCGGATAAATCGTTATACCGGCGCCGGGCTGAAGGATACCGACGATACGATCTCCTGGCACCGCCCCTTCAGGGGCAAAACGCACCGGCAAATCCGAGTTGGTCCCCCGAATCGGCAGCGCCTTTTTCCCGGGCTTCGCCACAGCATCCACACCGGTCTTCGCTACATCCTCACTGCCCTCAGGCACCTTGAAGATCATGCCAGCGGCGTTCTGGATGTTGAACCAGCCTTTTTCACCAGTCTTGGCCGGACTGTTCTGCGATGTGACGCGTGTGTCCTGATAGTCAGGATAGACCGCCTTGACCACATCGGTTGACGGAAGCTCTCCGCGTCCGACTGCGGCCAACACATCGTCCACATCCTTGCGTGCCAAACGCGGAAGCCCCGGCTTCAAAATATCCTTACTGAACGGCTTTCCGGCACGTTCGAATGCGCGTTCCAGAATGCGCATGCCAAGCCCCGAATACTGTTTGCGGACGGCCGTGCGGGTTGCACGGCGAATGGCTGCGCGTGCCTTGCCCGTCGCGACAAGCGATTCCCACGCAGCAGGAGGAACCTGCGCCTTTGAACGGATGATATCGACCTCATCGCCGTTCTTCAGTTCGGTCATCAACGGCATGATGCGGCCATTGACCTTAGCGCCGACGCAACTGTCACCGATATCGGTGTGAACGGCATAGGCGAAATCGATTGGCGTCGCGCCACGTGGCAGAGCAATGAGACGGCCCTTGGGCGTGAAACAGAAGACCTGATCCTGAAAGAGCTCTAGCTTGGTGTGTTCGAGGAACTCCTCCGGGTTATCGCCTTCGGAAAGCTGTTCGATTGTTTGGCGCAGCCATGCATAGGCATTGGTCTCGGTCGACATCTTGTGCGGATTATTGGCGCTGCCACGATCCTTGTAGATAGAGTGGGCTGCGACACCAAATTCCGCAATCTCATCCATTTCGCGTGTGCGAATCTGTAGTTCGACGCGCTGGCGCGACGGGCCGATGATGGTGGTGTGGATCGACCGATAATCGTTCTGTTTAGGCGTAGAAATATAATCCTTGAACCGGCCCGGAACCATCGACCACGTCGTATGAATGAGACCGAGCGCCCGATAGCAATCCTGCGTGGTGTCGACCATCACGCGGAAACCAAAAATGTCAGAAAGCTGCTCGAAGGAAAGGCCCTTGGTTTCCATCTTGCGGAAAACCGACCACGCCTTCTTCTGGCGGCTCTTCACACTGGCTTTGATGTTATGCTTCTCGAAAATCTCGGACAGGTCCTTTTCGATTTTCTGCAGAAGGCCGCGGTTCTTTTCCAGAAGTTCGGCCAGGCGATCCGTCACAGCACGCCATGCATCCGGATTGATATAGCGAAAAGCCAGTTCCTCGAGCTCTTCCCGCATATCCTGCATACCCATGCGACCAGCGAGCGGCGCATAGATATCCATCGTTTCCTCGGCGATACGAAGGCGTTTGTCTTCCCGCATCACACCCAGCGTGCGCATATTGTGCAGACGATCCGCCAGTTTTACGAGAAGGACGCGAACATCTTCAGAAATCGCCAGAAGCAGCTTGCGAAGGTTTTCCGCCTGCACTGCTTTTTTTGAAACGAGATCGAGCTTTTTGAGTTTGGTCAGTCCCTCGACGAGCTTGCCGATTTCAGGGCCGAAGAGCTGATCGATTTCCTGACGGGTGGCCGTCGTATCTTCGATCGTGTCGTGCAAAAGCGCGATGGCAATCGTCGCTTCGTCAAGATGCATATCGGTGAGGATCGCGGCGACTTCGAGGGGATGGGAGAAGTAGGGATCGCCGGAAGCGCGCTTCTGACTGCCATGCTTTTGCATGGCATAGACATATGCCTTGTTGAGAAGCGCCTCGTTCACGTCAGGCTTGTATCGCTGAACACGCTCCACAAGCTCATATTGGCGCATCATCTACGAGAACTCCCTTTCGAAACCGATACTTGCAAACATACCGGGCATTGTGACCCAAAATCGCCGAAAATCGAATGGTTCTCGACGTCTAGGCTTAACTTTCTGACGACAATATTAATTTTTGACAGAAATCGCTCGTCATCTGGCCATTTCAACCGGCAACAAGCATTCCAAACTGTTGCTACCGGTTAGCCGACAGGACCTTGGCGCATAAAAACATGCGCCACGACCGGGAAGTCGCAGCGCATGTAAAAGAGAAAGAAATCGAACGACGGCTAAGCGGTTCCGCTTAAGCTGGAATACAGCAACCGTTCCATATCTCTATTTCAACGCACCTACCTCAGGCAAAGCCGCTTCGCAGTTTGGCGGAAATGCTTTAGAAGTCGTCGTTCTTCTCTGGTGCGACGAGGCCTTCGATACCGGCGAGCAGTTCTTCTTCCGACATACGGTCGAAAGTAACTACATCTTCTTCGGCAGCATCTGCGATGCCCTCTACAACTTCATCCGAAGAAGCGGTGATCTGCGCGGGAGCAGCAGCTTCCGGCTCATCGACTTCCACATGCTTCTGCAGCGAGTGGATGAGATCTTCCTTCAGATCATCCGGTGACAGAGTTTCATCGGCGATTTCGCGCAGGGCAACGACAGGATTCTTGTCGTTGTCGCGGTCTATGGTGATCTGTGCACCCTGGGAAATTTGGCGAGCACGGTGACCAGCCAGCAGAACCAGTTCAAAACGGTTCTCGACCTTATCTACGCAGTCCTCAACAGTGACGCGGGCCATGCGCGGTCCCTTTCATTTCTCGAACTTTAATGGATTTTCCCCCACATAACGCTTGTGGAGCCAAATTACAAGCAAAAGCGGAATTGCTCGTGCCTCACCTCATGAAATCTGCCAAAAGAACGTCAACTTCATGGATTCTCCCCATAAAACACTGTAGCGCGTCAAAACGGCACAATATTCTGTAAGCCAGAAAGGGTTTACTGAGACAAGACTCCCTTATAAGTAATTTACTGCAATCAAATAACAACCAATGGTTGCTTGTTTTTCTGTGATATATCCTTAGAAGGCAATAAACGCACTGGTAAAATTTGATACCATCCGCCGTTTAGAAAACAAACTGAATAAGCGGTCGCCGGTCCACTCCAGTCCGACCGTAGAGTGGATATATTGCACGATGTTTGATTCTCGTGAAAAAATTGCCCTTTTTATTGATGGCGCTAATTTATACGCTGCCTCGAAAACCCTGGGGTTCGATATTGATTATCGGAAACTTTTGAAGGCGTTTCAGAAGCGCGGTTATCTGCTTCGTGCATATTACTATACGGCGTTAGTTGAAGATCAGGAGTATTCCTCGATCCGCCCGCTGATCGACTGGCTTGATTATAACGGCTACAAGGTCGTCACCAAGGCTGCCAAGGAATTCACGGATTCTACCGGGCGTCGCAAGGTGAAGGGCAATATGGACATCGAACTGACAGTCGATGCCATGCAGCTCACGGATACAGTCGACCATTTTGTGATTTTCTCCGGCGACGGCGATTTCCGTTCACTTGCTGAAGCTCTTCAGCGCAAGGGGCGCAAGGTTTCGGTTGTTTCTACTCTCACCACCCAGCCAGCCATGATTTCGGATGAACTGCGCCGCCAGGCCGACCATTTCATCGATCTGGTCTCGCTCAAGGCTGAGATTGGCCGCGACCCGTCGGAACGCGCGCCTCGCCGCCAGGATGACGATCTCGACGATAGCTATTGACGCCGTCGTCGAGCCGGTTCATGCAAGGACATGATTTCCGAACCATCTCCCAATTGTGATATCTGCCCAAGGCTGCACGCGTTCCTGCAAGAATGGCGGCGCAAGGAGCCTTCCTGGCATAATTCACCGGTTCCGCCGTTTCTGCCAGCACATGATGACAATGTCCGGCTCCTGATTGTGGGGCTGGCGCCAGGTTTGCGCGGCGCCAATAGAACCGGACGCCCCTTCACCGGCGACTATGCCGGTGATCTGCTCTACAGCACGCTGTGTGAATTCGGTTTTGCCACTGGCAAGTTCGAGGCTCGTCCTGACGATAGTTTGCGCCTGCTGGATGCCAGCATCGTCAATGCGGTGCGCTGCGTGCCGCCGGAAAACAAGCCAATCGGCTCCGAGATCAACAATTGCCGACAATTCCTGTTGCCAATGTTGAGCCGCTTCCGCGAGCTACAGGCAATCGTCACACTGGGAACGATTGCGCATCAATCGACAGTTCGTGCGCTTGGCGCGCCGGTTGCGCGACATCCCTTCGGTCACGACCGGGCAAGCGACATTGGCAGCCTGCGCATTTTTTCCAGCTATCACTGCTCGCGCTATAACACGAATACCGGGCGGTTGACGGATACCATGTTCCGAACCGTATTCCGGAATGTACGCGACTATCTGAATCAAAAGAGCGCCTGAGGCGCTCTCTTACTTTGCTGATCTTTATCCCTTATCCCGCATCAAGCGAGCCTTTTCACGATTCCAGTCGCGCTTCTTTTCCGTCTCGCGCTTGTCGTGAGTCTTTTTACCTCGCGCCAGCGCCAGTTCCAGCTTCGCGCGACCCCGATCATTGAAGTAAAGCTTCAATGGCACCACGGTCATCCCGTCGCGTGATACCGAGTTAAACAAGCGGGACATTTCGCGCTTGCTGATGAGCAGTTTGCGCAAGCGCTGCGGCTCGTGGTTGAAACGATTGCCCTGCGTATATTCCGGAATATAGGAATTGATGAGCCAGAACTCGCCATTCTCAAAGCTCGCATAGCTCTCCGCTATGTTGGATTGATTGGCGCGCAGCGACTTGACCTCGGTGCCGGTCAGGACGAGACCGGCTTCGAGCGTATCTAGAATTTCAAAATTGAAGCGCGCCTTGCGGTTTTCCGCGATGATCTTGCGCACAGGAGAATTCTTGGGCTTGTTCATGATGGCACCATATAATGTGCAATGCCTGAAATGAAAACGCTCCCGAAGCTACGGGAGCGTAAAAATCAGCAAAAGCGGTAAACTTGACGGGTCAGTTGACCAGACCCGCATGCTTCATGGCCTGATCGATCTTCTCTGCCGTCGCGGCTTCCACAGTCACCATGGGCGAGCGCAACGCGTTTTCCACGCGACCAAGACGCGACAGCGCATATTTCGGACCCGACGGATTCGGCTCGATGAAGAGCGCCTTGTGCAACGGCATAAGGCGATCCTGCAATTCGAGCGCCTTGGAGAAATCGCCAGCCTGACAGGCATCCTGGAACTCGGCGCAAAGACGCGGCGCGATATTGGACGTCACCGAGATGCACCCTACCCCACCGTGAGCATTGAAACCAAGAGCCGTTGCATCTTCACCGGAAAGCTGGATGAAATTCTTGCCGCAGGTTTCGCGCTGCTCGGATACACGCTCAATCTTGCCGGTCGCATCTTTGACACCCACAATGTTCTTGTGGTCGCGGACGAGCGTGCCCATTGTTTCCGGCGTCATGTCGACGATCGAACGACCGGGAATATTGTAAATGATGAGCGGGATCGAAATGGAGCGGGCCACACGCGAAAAATGTTCGTAGAGACCACGCTGGTTGGGCTTGTTATAGTAAGGCGTGACAACGAGAACGGCATCAGCGCCAGCTTTTTCAGCATGTTGCGCCAGCTCGATTGCTTCCACCGTATTATTGGAACCTGCACCCGCGATCACGGGAACGCGACCAGCTGCAACCTCGATGCAAACCTCGATTACGCGCTTGTGCTCGTCATGCGACAGGGTCGGCGTTTCACCAGTCGTGCCGACTGGGACGAGCCCTTTGGTGCCTTCTTCGATCTGCCAGTTTACAAATGCGCGAAAGGCTTTCTCGTCGAACGCTCCTTCGGAATCGAATGGCGTGACAAGCGCGGTAATTGAGCCCTTCAGCATTAGTGAACTCCTGAAAAAAGAAAGACTGGACCTCATTCCACCGATCAGCTTGGGATCACCCTGGGGCTTCTGACCGGGTTGAGGCGTTGCACAATAGTCTTGCGACACGAGTGGAGCAAGCGGGGTATACAGGCAAAACAAGGGCAATACGGCAGTTTTGCGACAAAATTTAAAGCGATCCCCAAGCTCCACCAGCTATTCGCTCGATTGCCTTTAGAAACATCGGCGGCCCGAAACAACCAAGATGCGGTAACACCTAAGCGATAACGCTTTATTAAGGACAGATTCATTCCTTGAGCCTATCCTCATCATTGAAATCGCCAGTCAAAAACCGGGCTAAGAAAAGCCGGATTTCAACAACATATTGCACATCAACCAAGTCTTTGTTCTAGTTAGCCAATGTCAAAACAAGTCGCAGCGATATCCCTGAAAAGAAAAGCTCTCCTCGCGAGTTGCTTTGTTGCGGTTGCTCTGCAGCCGGTTATTTCGCTCGCGCAATCCTCGCTGCCGTCCGGCGTTCCCACCCCGCTTGCGCGTCCCTTTGCACCGACGACGACACACCAGTCGCCGATGAATCTGGTGACACCGAAACCGCGTCCAGCCACCCCTGATCCGGTCGTGACGTCAGCGGTCAGCCGCATGGAAAACCCGGCAGCAATTGGCGGAACGCTGAAAAGCGGGCTTGATGCCCTTTCCTCCCGCGACACCGCAAGTGCTATCGCATTCCGCAACGGGATGCCTCGTGGTTCGCTTGACCGCCAGATTCTGACGTGGTCTATCGCGACATCCGGTCTTGATGGTGTGCCGAGCGCTGAAATTGCAACGGCGGCAACAGATTTGCGCGGCTGGCCAGGGACATCGGTTCTGCGCCGCAACTCTGAACGGGCCTTGTTCAAGGAAAATCCAACTCCTGCGACCGTAATCGCAACATTCGGCAATACGCGCCCGCAGACTACAGAAGGCATGATTCTTCTTGCCCGCTCCTATGTCAGCACTGGAAATGCGGGCAAAGCGCGCGAACTGCTTTCACCATGGTGGACTACACAGCGCTTATCAGCCGATGACGAGCAAAAGATCCTGAAAGAGTTCTCTGGCGTTCTGACGCGCGAAGATCATCAGCGCCGTATTCTGCGTTCTCTTTATAATGACCGTATGCAGTCTGCAAAACTGCTTGCAGGCCCGGCACAGGCCCAATCGCTTTACAACGCCTTTGCGGCAGTAGCACAGAAGTCTCCGAACGCCGCCGAGGCGATAGCGGACGTCGACCGCACGTGGCAGGGAAACGCCGCCTATCAGTTCCTGAAGATTCGCTATCTGCGTCGCGCCGAACGCTATAACGAGGCGACAGACCTCATGCTCAAGGCACCACGTCAGGCGTCGGCCCTTATCGATCCTGATGCCTGGTGGGTCGAACGCCGCATCCTGTCACGTGAACTGCTCGACCTTGGCAAACCGCAGCTCGCCTACAAGCTGGTTTCGGCCCACGCCGCCGAATCGCCCACAATGGCCGCAGAAGCGGAATTCCATGCCGGATGGTATGCGCTGCGCGCCCTGAACCAGCCGAAGACGGCTGCGCCACATTTTGCCAAGATCGCAGAAATCTCCTCGCGTCCGATTTCAGCATCTCGCGCCTTCTACTGGCTCGGACGGTCGGCCGAAGCAGGTAGCGGTGGCGATGCGCGCGACTATTATCGCCGCTCCGCCCATTTCGGCACGACATTTTACGGCCAGCTTTCAGCAGGCAAACTCAGCGAGAAAGCACCAGAGCTTATCTACCCAAGGCCAACCGAAGCAGATCGCACGCGGTTTGCCGGTCGTCCTGCAGTGCAGGCAATCAAGCGGCTGGAACAGGTAGGCTACAGCAATCGCGCAACGACGCTCTATAACCAGCTTTCACAGGAACTCGATAGTGTCGGCGAATTGGCCCTGTTGGCTGTTATGGCCGAGCGCAACGAGAATCATTATCTGGCGCTTCGCGTCGGCAAAAATGCAGCACTGCGTGGCCTAGACGTCGGTGCTCTGTCGCATCCGCTCGGAGCAATTCCCGCAAATGCCAATATAAGCGGATCAGGCAAGGCCCTCGCCTATGCTATTGCCCGGCAGGAAAGTGAATTCAATGTAGGCGCCGTTTCGAAAGCTGGTGCGCGCGGTTTGCTGCAGCTTATGCCTGCAACGGCCAAAAGCGTGGCGACCCGCAACGGCATGAGCTTCTCCGCACCACGCCTCACGACGGATGCAGGGTATAATGCGACACTTGGTGCCCATTTCCTCGGCGAGCAGCTTGACCGTTTCAATGGGTCTTATGTTCTTACCTTCGCCGGTTACAATGCCGGGCCCCGTCGCGCGTCCCAATGGGTCGAGAAATATGGCGACCCACGTGGCAAGCCGATCGATCAGGTCGTCGACTGGATCGAACGCATCCCCTATTCCGAGACACGAAACTATGTTCAGCGCGTGATGGAAAATTACGAAGTCTATAAGGCTCGCCTGACAGGAAGTGCCGATATCCAGACCGATCTGATTTACGGTCGGCGCTAGAACATTTCGCGCTTATATCGAGATGGCAGAAATGCCCTGAAATGAAAAAACAGGCTATTCGCCTGCTTTTTTTGTCCGTCGCCGTTTCGATTTAGCGGCTGTTCTGCCGGGCTTTTCCGATTTCCTGACGCTGGCTTTATTTGCTGCATTCGCCAGTTTCGTGGCTTGTCCGATCCAATCCTCACGCTCCACGCGGCGCGGAAAACCTATACCTCGTTCGATCCAGGCTGATTCGTTATCGTTCCAGCTGGCAATCTGGTCGTAGTGAAACACACCAATCCCATTGAGCAACCCCTGAACTGCCCCGCCGATACCCTTGATGGCCGTGAGATCATCCGGCTTTCCATGGTGCGCTGCATCCAGAAGCTTAGGACGTCCCGGATCCTGTTCCGGTTCCGTATTAGCATCCGGCTTTTCCGTCTGCGAAGGCCAGTTCCCAACGAATTCCACGTCCGGCACGGCTTCCATTGGAGGCTTCTCTGACCCGCTCGGCTGTGGCGACGCCCTGGGTTGTGCAACCTTCTCCGGTATTTCAGTCTGTTTCGCCACTTCCGTTTGATCGACAGGCAATGTGGCATGTGCCGCTGCAATGATCGTGCGCTCACGGTCTGGCACCGACGCGCCTTTGCGCCGTACGAACCGGCCCAAAAGACAGCCTACTACGAAAGCGATGGCGACAAGAATAGCCAGTTGAACAATCAGCAACGGCATATGGTTTCCTCGTACTCCAAATTACTCAAACCCGACGAACATATTCGCCGTCAATTTCCCCACCCCAGATTTGCCGCCGCTACTTCGGACCGATCAACCAGCCAACGCCTGCACCGATAAGAACTGCCGCAACGAGAACCGGCCAAAACGATACGGCTAGATAAAGCATTGTCAGGTCCGCCTTCTATTCCTGAAACGGAAGATATGATCCGCTATGCCTTTTCATAAAGTGAAAGGAAAGGCCCGAACAGGCGGACTGTCAATTCCGAACAGAAAACTAACGGGGGACGAGAATCCAAATCAACTCAGCCCTCGCCGCAATTTAAACTACGGTTCGCGAATGTCGGCTCGTTGCAATTTCAGGCCAAAGGGAAGCGGCTGGTTCAATTGGGATCGTATCTTTCGATAGCCGGCATCGTCTGCAGCCTCGCCCTTGATCGAAATATTGAGATCAGAAACCTCGATCTCCCCATTTGTCAGATCAGATGCGAGCTGTAAGGCAAACCCCACCGAATCAGCAAAGCTTGCCCGACTGCCTCGCCCTACGGCCATCTCGTCATCAAGCGAAAGGCCTGGAGCCGTGCTTTCTGCCATCGTCATGATACGGTCTCTAACGTCATTGTCCGGCACAGAACCGGAGAGGACAAGGCCGTCGGCGCTCTTCTTTATCTGTAGCCGGTAGGGTGAAACGAGCGGCAGAACACTTGTCAGGTCTGTGATCTCCCGAATGCCTCTGACCTTTTCAAGCGCATCCCGCGCAGCAGATTGCATTTCTGGATCGGGCGCTATGCCTTTTAGCGTCACGTCGCGACCATCGACGTCGAAGCCCGTCCATATAAAAGGAGCAAGTGCGCCGACGGTACGTGTTGCGATATCCGTCTCGACCCGATCAGTACCAAACCAGAGCGCAAGCGCTGTCAGCGCTGCGGTCCACGTTACACCGGGCCAAAACCATCTAAACATGTCGTGGTGTCTCCACGCTGGAAATCATCGGATGCAAAGCGGCGAACACGTCCCGCTTTCTATTCGTAGAAAGACTGAGTTTCCCCCAAAGGCAAGATCACAATCGTAAAAATCGGCAAACAAAAAACCCGGCAGCGATGCTGCCGGGTTCTTTTTGAACAATCCCGGAGGGATTAGAACGAGCGCTGGAAGCGGACCATGCCCTGGAAAGCATCTTCGCCGTCGAGGCTGATGTTTTCGTCATCCCACTTGGTGTAGGAAACTTCCGGGGTGATCGTGAAGCCAGGAACCAGTTCGTAAGCAACGTTTGCGGTTGCTGCGAAGGTCTTGGTGTCGTCGTAAGCGAGCTGCAGGTTGAAGGCAGCCTTTTCGGTTGCCTGGAACTTGGCGCCACCCCAGACAGCCCAGTCGCCGCCCCACGTGCCGTAGAAGCTGGTGATGCCGCGGTAGGTGTAGCCGTTGCTGCCATCAACGAAGTATTCGTCGTCGTTGGACTTGTAGCCACCCTGTACCCAGACCGAGAAACGGTCCGTGATGTTGACGTCGCCGCGAACCTTACCGGCCCACTCTTCGTTACGGGCGTCATAAGCAACAACACCGGCAATCGAACCCCAGCCACCAGCATACTTCAGACCGCCAACGATGTGCGGCGTGTAGTCGCTCAGCGTTACGTCAACGTCGGAGTCGCCGTTGCCGCCTTCTTCGAACGACAGGATGGCCGAGAAGCCGTTGCCGCCGGTGAAGGTGTAGCTGATGAGGTTGGTGCGGTAGCCGCCAGCGAGGATCACGTCGTCGTTGATGACGTCGCCGAGGTAACCAGGGAAGGTTACGAAGGCCGATTCATCGAGACCAACGCGCAGGCCGCCGAGCTGGATGTAAGCATAACGCAGCGAGCTGTTTTCGCTGGAGCCGTATGCGTCTTCTTCGCCGTCGCCGCCGCCGTTCCAGTTGTAACGCAGTTCGGTGAAGGTCTTCAGAGTGCCGAGTTCGGTTTCCGAAGCGGTCGAGAAGCGGAGCGTTGCACGGGCGTTCTTGCCCCAGGTGTCACGGTCCAGATCGCCAGGCGTACGAGCGTAAACGCGATCACCGCCCTTGGCATCGTAACGAACGTAGCCATGGATACGCAGGCAGGTTTCGGTGCCCGGGATGTAGAAGTAGCCAGCGCCGTAAGCATCGCAGACGCGGACATATTCAACGGCTTCTGGCTCTGGCGCGACGATTGCGTCGGCAGCCTGAGCGCCGGAAGCTGCAACCAGAGCTGCAGCGGAGCCAAGGAGAAGGCTCTTGATGTTCATTTCTGACCTCCAGTCAAAGTTAAAAATGGGTCTGGGCATTCTGATTTGGCTGAAGGACAACCTGTCCCCATCCCCTTTTGAAAAAGTCGCCCCGAAGCGCTCCTTCTTCTGGGTGTGAAGATACTCGCCCGCTTCTTCGTTTCAACATCGAATACACTCTCCCAACCTTTCTGGTGCGTCTATCGGAGAGGGTTGTTGCAGAAAAGACACGAAATTGCCCGTTTCCAGGTAGGCTATTTAGGGTTTATTAACATAGGTGAACGCTAATTAACGGGTCTTAACGCTTGAAAACACGCGATATTTGGCGCCATCACGGTGTTCAGCCCGCGAATCCATGACTTTCCGGCTTCCGGTGGAGAATATGTCAAAGCGCGGTCACGTACTGCCACATTGGCTGATTTGGGTGCGAATCTTCTCTCGTTGTCCAGCCTTAATTGTAACTGTCGCCCCTCAACAAAGGTGGCCGATTTCACGCATATTCCTGATTGCGTATATATAAAGTGCAATAATCCGCAGGAAAATTTACAGATAGGCGCGCAATTCGCTTGAAATGACAAAGCGTACCGGCTATCTCGCCCTTACCGGAGAGGTGGCCGAGTGGTCGAAGGCGCTCCCCTGCTAAGGGAGTAGACCTCATAAGGGTCTCGTGGGTTCGAATCCCATCCTCTCCGCCAGTTGTCTCGACCGACACCCTTCAAGAAAAAAATCGTAAACAATTTGTCTTACTGCCTGCGATTCTGTGCCCATTCGCGTCCGGTTCGGCATTGTTGCACTGCTCTCCGATTTTGTGGCTTTTTCGATTGTGAATCTTTGAAAAGAGTAACCAATTGAAAATACTATTGAATTTCTGGATTCTCCGATTCTTGACTGGAGGTCAGAAATGAACATCAAGAGCCTTCTCCTTGGCTCCGCTGCAGCTCTGGTTGCAGCTTCCGGCGCTCAGGCTGCCGACGCAATCGTCGCACCAGAACCAGAAGCCGTTGAATATGTCCGTGTCTGCGATGCTTACGGCGCTGGCTACTTCTACATCCCGGGCACCGAAACCTGCCTGCGTATCCATGGCTATGTTCGTTACGATGTTAAGGGTGGCGACGACGTTTATGCCCGAGGCGGAAGCTTCTCGCGCCTGCCTGATGGTGGTGCATCGCTCATTCTGGGTGGTAAAGACCGCGACACTTATGCCAAGACCGCTCGTGCAACCCTTCGTTTCTCGACGGCTTCGGAAACCGAACTTGGTACTCTGAAGACCTACATCGAAACGCGCTTCCAGTGGTCTGACGGCAACGATTCCGGCTCAACCGGCACGCTGCGCTACGGCTACATCGAGCTCGGTGGTCTGCGCGTTGGTCTCGATGAATCGGCCTTCGTAACCTTCCCGGGCTACCTCGGTAACGTCATGAACGACGACGTGATCCTTGCTGGCGGCTATCGCACGGGTCTGATCAGCTATACCTTCAACGGCGGCAATGGCTTCTCGGCCATCGTATCGCTCGAGCAGGGCAACAACGTTGATGTCGATTACAATGGCGTCATTGACGACTACATGCCGCACGTTGTTGGCGGCCTGAAGTACGCTGGCGGCTGGGGTTCGCTTGCTGCTGTTGCCGCGTACGACGCAACGAATGAAGAGTGGGCCGGCAAGATCCGCGCCGACATCAATGTCACGGACCGTTTTTCAGTCTGGGCTATGGGTGGTTACAAGTCCAACGACGACACCTACTATGGCTATACAGATGCTGACGGCAACTTCCGTGGTATCCGCGCTATCGACTCGTTCTACGGCACCTGGGGTGGCGACTGGGCTGTCTGGGGTGGTGCTGCATTCAAGGCAACCGAAAAGGCTACCTTCAACCTGCAGCTCGCTTATGAAGATGCCGGCACTTTCGCAGCAACCGCAAACGTTGCTTACCAGCTGGTTCCTGGCTTCACCATCACCCCGGAAGTTTCCTACACCAAGTGGGACGACTCACGTTCGGTTCTCGATGGCGAAGATGCTTTCCAGGGCATGATCCGCTTCCAGCGTTCGTTCTAATTTCAGATCGTCGCTTAAAGAAAATGCGCCAGCGGGAAACCGTTGGCGCACACTCAGTTGAAATGCAGCTCACGAATGCGTGAATTTTGATCCTCCAGAAATGGGGATTTCGAAAAGGATCAAAAGTCGAGGGGAATCACGGGGGACGACAGAAAGCTGGGGGCAAACATGGTCTTTTAGAAAGGTCCAATCATGTCTCCGCATAAAGTTAGCTCACTTATCTTGTGTTCTGTGAATTATTTCATTAGTTGTGCGTCCCATATATCAAAGGGGGGCGTGCAATGATCGTCGTTGGGGAAACGAAGATCGACACGGGCGACAAGTTTGCGCCGATAGTCGACTACAACTTAAAGTACACATCCAGCAAAAATCCGAACCACCGGCTTGTCGAACAATTTTCGGTGGCGGAACTGACGGGGAAATATATCAACATCCTGTGGGATGACGGGTCACACAAGTATAACGTGAAGTCGTTTCTGGGCGAAATTGATGAGATTTTGAAGGGCGCACGCTTTTCAGGTTTCGATCAGGAAATGCTTGATTCCGTCGTCGGTTCTCTTCGTGAGCGTGGCAACAGCAATGCAACCATCAATAGAAAGATGGCTGCGCTGAGCAAGCTGCTGCGAAAGGCACACAAGATGGGAGATATCTTCAATCTACCGGAATTCGTCCGGCAGAAGGAGCGTGTAGGACGTATTCGATTCCTTGAACATGAGGAAGAAAAGCGCCTTTTCGCAGCGATCAAGTCTCGCTGTGAAGATAGTTATCGGCTTTCACTTTTCCTTGTCGACACAGGCTGCCGCCTTGGAGAAGCAATCGGTGTCACCTGGAACGATATTCAGGATCAGCGCGTTACGTTTTGGCTCACCAAATCAAATCGCAGCCGCACTGTCCCCCTCACCCGCCGTGCCCGCAAGGCAGCACATATCCCGCATGAGAAGCTCAAAGGCCCCTTTTCCATGCTCAATCAGGTCCGGTTCCGCCAGATCTGGAATGAAGCGAAGATGGAAGTCGGTCTTGGCACAGACGATCAGGTCGTTCCGCATATTCTACGTCATACCTGCGCGTCCCGTCTGGTCCGTGGCGGGATCGATATCCGTCGTGTTCAGATGTGGCTGGGACACCAGACACTCCAGATGACTATGCGTTATGCCCATTTGGCGACACATGATCTCGATTCATGCGTGAAAGTGCTCGAGGTCCACTAAAACGCAATCCCGACGCGGGTAAGCCGGTTTCGGATAAGATGCGGATTTGGATGAATGCTTGGAACGTCGATCTGATTCAATCAGATCGAAAGGCGCTCTATATGGCTTCGGCACTGCGAATTGGGCTTTAGATTGCAAGCCACCGGCAGTATGGCTGCGACCTTGAGCTTGCCGATATTCGGGTGTTGTCCCGGATAGCTTCACTTTGCATAATTTTATTGTTTAACCAGATTGACGGGCCGCAAGCCTGATCGTTCGCTCGCATTATTCAATCGACTGCAATCATTGTGATGGCACCAGCCAGTGCAAGTTGCTATGCCTTTTCCGGTCGGACAGGCGTTGACGGGGGATGACACTCCCCAGCTCTTCGACTGTCCTCCTCACACCATGCTGGACTGAGAATCGACTGGAAATCGCCATGGCATCGCCTCGCCTTACATCACTCGTCGCAAGCTTGCCCTCTACCGTTCCTTTTACCGGCCCCGAAACGCTGGAGCTACAGCGCGGAAAGCCTTTCTCGGCTCGAATCGGCGCCAATGAAAGCAGTTTTGGTCCAGCGCCGTCTGTCCTTGATGCTATTCGGACCGAAGCGAGCGAAATCTGGAAGTATGGCGACCCCGAAAACTATGAACTGCGTCATGCCATTGCCGCGCATCACGGCGTAAAGCCGCAAAACATTATGCCGGGAGCAGGTGTCGATGCCTTACTCGGGCTGGCAGTCAGACAATATGTTCAGGACGGTGACAGCGTCATCAACTCGCTGGGCGGCTATCCAACCTTCAACTACCACGTTGCGGGTTATGGCGGAAAACTGGTCACTGTGCCTTATATCAACGATAAATCGGACCTCGACGGCCTGCTTGATGCCGCATGCCAGAAGAATGCAGCGATTTTGTACCTCGCCAATCCGGACAACCCGATGGGAACCTGGCATGCGGGTTCGGACATTCAATCCTTCATCGAACGCGTTCCGGAAACCACCATGCTCGTTCTGGACGAAGCCTATTGCGAAACAGGGCCTGCGTCCGCCTTCCCACCTTTTGAAACCGACCGCCGTAACATTTTACGGATGCGCACCTTCTCCAAAGCCTATGGTCTGGCGGGCATTCGTTGCGGTTATGTTGTCGGCAGCGCCGAAACCATCAAGTCTTTCGACAAGATTCGCGATCATTTCGCAGTGAACCGTCTTGCGCAGGCAGCAGCTATTGCGGCCCTCAAGGATCAGGCCTATCTGCGCAACGTAGTCGCTAGAATAATTGCCGGGCGAAACCGCATTGCCGCAATCGCCAAGGCAAATGGTCTTTCGACCATCCCATCTGCCACGAATTTTGTTGCCATCGATTGCGGTGAGGATGGAACTTTCGCCACGGCAGTTCTCAACGGGCTGATCGCGCGTGACATCTTTGTGCGCAAACCCGGCGCCCCCCTGCTGGATCGTTGCATTCGCGTTAGTGTCGGTATTGAAGAGCAGCTCGATCTTTTTGAAGCAGCCCTTCCTGCCGCTTTGGAGGACGCCCGGAAACAAGCAAATACTCGCAAAACTGCCTGAACGGTGGAGCCCCATATGCAGTTTCGATTCGATAATCGACCTCCCAACATTCTTTTCAGCACGCTTGCCGGGCTATGTGGCGCCCTTGCGATCGCTGCTTATGCGGGAGCGGCCCATGGCGGGGACAATCATCTGGGTAACATTGCCCCGCTTCTTCTCGGCCATGCGCCCGCATTTCTGGTGTTGTCGCTCATCATACCGGGCAGCCGTACCGCTTATCTGGGCGGGATATTGCTTGTCATCGGTCTCGCCTTGTTCTGCGGTGATCTCTTCATTCGTGACATAATGGACGATCGAATGTTTCCGATGGCCGCACCGACCGGCGGATCGCTGATGATTCTCGGTTGGCTTGTCGTTGCAACGACGGGCTGGTTTTCAAGAGCCAGATAAAAGGGGCCGAAAGGCCCCTTTCTCTTTAGTTTGTCCTGATCAGATCAGGAATTGCCTTTCAGGCGTGCATTGCAGAGGCTGTAGTAACCGCCGCCCTTTTGTATCCACTTCAAACCACCCAGTGCATTGGCATCTTTCAGCGTATAATACTGCTCGAGGCAGGTGTGCATACGAGCCTTGCCAGCTGATTCATTCGAAAACTTTGCAGAAACCGCCGTTGGAAATTTGACGCCTCTGGGCGCTGCAACCGTTGGGGCTGCTGGTTCACTATTACCATCGGTGCTGAAGGCAACTGGATCCGCCCCCGGTCCGCATTCAGCCTTGCGGAAATCATTCCATTTTGCAACATTGTCAGAACCGGCGTCCTTTGCCGCCTGGTACTTGGCGCTGCACTGCTTCATCGTCAAACCCTTGGCGCTATCATCAGCAGCAGCACTTTTCGCCGTCTTCTTTGCCGGAGAAGCAGATGCAGGAGCTGTGGCCGCATTTGCACCGCATTGCGCCTTGCGGAAATCGTTCCACTTCATGTTGCCAAGCGTTCCTGCATCTTTAGCAGCTTGATATTTCGCGCTACATTCCTTCATTGTCAGGCCCTTGGCGCTGTCATCTGCTGCAGGAGCGGCTGCACTCTTAGCTGCCTTTTTGGCTGGAGCTGCCGGTGCTGCGGCGGCATCTGCGCCGTCTCCACATTGCGCCTTGCGGAAATCGTTCCATTTCATGTCGCCAAGTGTGCCAGCATCTTTGGCAGACTGATATTTTGCGCTACATTCTTTCATCGTCAGGGCATTGGCGGGCGATGAAAAGGCAAATGCTGCAGCACTCATGATGATGGCTGTGCCGGCCATGGCGGTGATGGTTCGAATTGACATCTTGTCACTCCCTATCGAATGCAGCTCTTTCGATCACTTGGCACCTTTTAAACCCAGTGATCTTACTAATATAGAGGAACGGTAGATGTCATTGTTGCTCTCAGCCGTTCCGATTATACGCCAACATTGCGCTCCGCAAAGTTGACTGTCAATCATTTGATCAATATTACCTTCATATCCAATACAAATTTTCTAACGAGCTTTCTTTGCTCGTTATGGTCATGCAGGTACCAAGAAGTAAAATTATAGTACTTCCTGGCCCATGTCCGATTTTTATTCGACCAGAGTTAAAATCCGGGGACGGCGCAGGTGTTAAAGCGGATCATGATCATAGGCGGTGCCGGTTCGGGAAAATCGAGTCTTGCGCGTAAGCTAGGCGACATTACCGGCTTACCGGTGATTCATATCGATATCCTCTACTGGCAGCCAGGCTGGACGATGCGCCCGCGTGACCAGATCGGTCGTCTCACCATCGAAGCGGCCAATCAGGACACATGGATATTCGAGGGCAATCATAGCGAAACTATGAATTATCGTGCCTCGCGGGCCGATATGCTCGTTTTTCTCGATATATCGACAACCCGCCGGCTGTGGCGAGTCCTGAAGCGAACGATAATGCATTACGGACACTCTCGTCCCGACATGGCGGAAGGCTGCGTAGAGCGCTTCGATTGGAACTTCCTGAAATGGGTGGCAGGTTATCGCAAGAACGGTCGCATTCGCGCACTGGCCTTTCTGGAAACTGCGCCCCAGCATCTCACCAAGCTCCATTTGTCCAGTCCGCGTGACGTGGAACGCTTACTGACGCAAATGGCATGCGAAATAAATCAAAACAAACAGCCACCGCAATTGGGATAAATCCACAAAGCTGACCTTGAAATAACAATATTTCAAGCCGTGCGAAGCGTCGAATCGGCTGCTATATTTGATCGTCTCCCAAGACCTGATGCTGCGTGCTTGCCCAACTGTACAGCGCAAATGCATGACACGCCGGAATTCGCTCCGGCACCGTAATTCTTTTTGCCGGATTTCCGGCTTCTCGCTGTTCTGGAGTTTCCACGTGGCCGATATCACTGATAACGCCGCCCCGCTCATCGATGCGTCGAAAGCAGTCACATTTGATCGTCATCGCCTCTATGAAGATGCGATGGCAATGCTGATCGGCACGTCCTTCATCGCGCTTGGTATTACGCTTTATAGCCAGGCAATGCTGATGACGGGCAGCACGGCCGGCATCGCCCTTCTCATCCAATATGCGACAGGCACAGAATTCGGCTTGCTCTATTTCCTGATCAATCTGCCATTCTATTATTTCGCCGTGCGTCGAATGGGCTGGGCTTTCACTATAAGGACCTTCGTCGCCGTCGCCATGATGTCGGGCTTTGCACAGCTAATGCCCTTGAGTGTCGATTTCTCAAGCGTCAACCCGCTCTTCGCCGCACTCATGGGCGGTACCTTGATGGGTATGGGAGTGCTGGCACTTTTCCGACACCGCTCCGGCGTCGGCGGCGTCAACATATTGGCGCTCTACCTGCAGGACGCTTATGGGATAAGAGCCGGCTGGTTACAGCTCGGCCTCGATGTCCTTATCATGCTGGCTTCGCTGTTGTTTATCCCGTGGGAGAACATGGCGCTTTCCCTGATCGGGGCGATTGCCATGAACCTCATCATCGCAATCAATCACAAACCGGGTCGTTATCTCGGCACAAGCTAAGAAAACAAAAAGCCGCCTTGAAGGCGG